>NZ_CP064655.1:2631387-3000830 GCF_018141525.1 Miltoncostaea marina | reverse complement strand
TCCTCGCCGGCCTCCTGGCACAGCGTCTGCAGGTAGGACGCCTGCGGCCCGGTTATGGGCTCGTCGCCCGTCGTCCAGTCCTCGGGGTCCTTCTCGGGGTTCGGGGTGGGTGCGTCGGGTGCGTTCGCCATGCGGCGTCCGTGCCCCCCGCCGGGGTGGCGCAAACCGCGCGGGGCGGGGGCGTCCCCACCCCCCCGCGGGGGTACGAGACGGCGTGGCCTCGCTCGCCCCCTACGACGAGCTCGTCCCGCACCCGCCCGCCGACGCGCGGCTGGCGGCGCGCTTCGCCGAGCTGCGCGCGATGCGCCCGGCGGCCGACCTGGGCCGCGTCAGGGAGCTGGTCGTCGTGGTGTCGAGCTCGCGCGGCGGGTGCACCCTGCTCGGCGAGCTGCTGCGCCGCTGTCCGTCGCTGCTCTCCCTGCCCGCCGAGAGCAACCCCTACGTGGTCGTCGCGCAGCTCGGCGGGGACGACCCGGCCGGGATCGTCGCCGCCGAGCTCGCGCGGGCCGTGGGGGCGCCGGCGCGACCGGGCGACCCGCTCGGCGCCACCGGGCTGGCGCGCGAGTGGGCGTGGCGCATGCGCGCGCAGTGGCCGCACGCCGACATCGCGCCCGAGCGGGTCATGTCGTGGGTGCGCGAGGCCGGCGAGGGCGACCCTGCGGCGACCGCGGCCTTCGTGCTCGCCCGGGCGCGCGGCGCCGATCCGGCGATCGACGCGCGCCGCTACGACCTGGGGCCGTCCGCGCCACGCGGCCGGCCGCCCGCCGGGCCGCCGGGGGAGCTGCTCGTGGAGATGCCGCCCTTCGTCGTGCCGCGTCCGTGGCGGCGAGCCGGCGACGACGAGCTCGCCGCCCGCCCGCTGGTGATCGCGACCCCGCGCAACGCCTACCGGGTGCGCTTCCTCGCCGGGCTGGTGCCGGGGGCCCGCCTGCGCCTGCTGCACCTGGTGCGCAACCCGGCCGCGGCGGTCAACGGCCTGCTGGACGGCTGGCGCCACCACGGCTTCTTCAACTGCCGCATGCCGCGCGACCTGGCGATCCGCGGCTACGACGAGGGCGCGCCGTGGGCGCGGCGATGGTGGAAGTACGACGTGCCGCCCGGGTGGGAGGCGGTCGCGGGGGCGACGCTCGCCGAGGTGTGCGCCCTGCAGTGGCGCTCGGCCCACGAGGCCGCCCTGGACGCGGCCGGCGAGCTCGGCGCCGACCGGCACACGGTGCGCTACGAGGACCTGGTGGGCCCGCCGCCCGCCCGCGCCGCGGCCGCCCGGGCGCTCGAGGGCTGGCTCGGCATCCCCGCCGGCGAGCTCGAACCGCTCGTGGTGGAGGGCCTCGACCCGGTGATGGCCACCGCCCCGCCGCGGCCCGGCCGCTGGCGGGCCCGCGAGGCCGAGCTCGCTCCCGTGCTCGCCGACCCGGCGGTGCTCGGGCTGGCGGAGCGACTCGGGTACCGGCCCGATCCGGCCGGCTGGGCGTGACGGGCGCCCGCCGGTGGGTAGTGAGCGGGCATGCCACGCCTCCCGGAGCCCCGCGGGCCGCTGTCCGCCTTTCTCGCCGAGCGCCTGCGCGGCGAGCCCGGCCCGCTCGGGCCCGCGCCACGCGCGGAGGACGACGCGCTCGCCGGCGAGGACTTCCACCTGTCGCTGTACGTGCTCTACGAGCTCCACTACCGCGGCTTCGACCAGGTCGACGACGACTGGGAGTGGGAGCCCTCGGCGCTCGCCGTGCGCGCGGCGCTCGAGCGCCGGCTCGAGCGGCGCCTGCGCGAGGAGGTCGACGGCCCGCCGCCCCCCGGCCGCGACGTGGCCGAGCGGCTCGCGGCCGTGCTCGAGGAGGCCCCCGACACCGGCTTCGGCCGCCACCTGCAGCGTGAGGCGACGCTCGCGCAGTTCCGCGAGTTCGTGGTCCATCGCTCCGCGTACCAGCTGAAGGAGAACGACCCGCACTCCTGGGCCCTGCCGCGCCTCGACGGTCGGCCGAAGGTGGCGCTCGCCGAGATCCAGAGCGACGAGTTCGGCGGCGGCCGCCCGGAGCGCCTGCACCCGAAGCTGTTCGGCGACACGATGGCGGCCCTCGGCCTGGACCGTCGCTACGGCGCGTACCTGGACCACATCCCGGGGCGCACCCTGGCCACGGTCAACGTGATGTCGCTCTTCGGGCTGCACCGGCGGCTGCGCGGCGCCATCGTTGGACACCTGGCGATGCTCGAGATGGACTCGAGCCTGCCCAACCGCCGCTACGGCGACGGGCTGCGCCGGCTGGGCTTCGGCGAGGAGGCCACCGACTTCTACGACGAGCACGTCGAGGCCGACGCGGTGCACGAGGCGATCGCCGCCCACGACCTGGCCGGCTCGCTCGCCGCCGACGACCCGGCGACGGCCGGGGACATCATCTTCGGCGCCCGCGCGCTCGTGCTGGTGGACGGGCTGCTGACC
Organism: Miltoncostaea marina; assembly: GCF_018141525.1. GTDB lineage: Bacteria > Actinomycetota > Thermoleophilia > Miltoncostaeales > Miltoncostaeaceae > Miltoncostaea > Miltoncostaea marina. Next base: position 2,998,399 of record NZ_CP064655.1, on the reverse strand, counting down.
GGGGGGCTGCTGGAGGACTGGCGGGCCGGCCGCACCTCCCTGCTGCGGCCGCTGCCCGAGGACGTCGCCGCGCCCGTCGCCCGGTAGCGCCCGCGGCTCACGCGCACCCGGGCGGCGGGCCCGGCAGCCCGAGCACGGCGGCGGCGAGCTCCGCGACCCGCAGGGTGAGCAGGTCGCCGGTGATCGGGCCGACGACCTGCAGCCCGACCGGCATGCCGCGGCGCGTGCGCCCGGCCGGCACGACCGTGGAGGGCAGGCGCGCCATGCCGACGACCGTGTTCCACACGAGCTGGTCCAGGTAGGGGCGGGGGCGGCCGTCCACCGTGATCGTGCGCGCCAGGCGGTGCTCGACCGAGGGGATGCCGTCGGGGTCGGGGTCGTGCTCGGGCGCCTCGACGCCGATGACCGGGCACAGCAGCACGTCGACCTCCCGGAAGAGCGCCGCGAACGCGCGCCCCACCGCCCGGCGGGCGGCGTCGGCGCGCAGCCAGTCGCGGTGCTCCATGACCTCGGCGCGCAGCCGCCGCGCGGCGAGCGAGTCGTCGCCCGGGTCGAGGCGGCGCGCGCGCTCCCGGTACCCGTCCATCTCCTCGTCGGAGGTGCCCGCCGACGAGCCGGACACCCACAGCGCGAAGGCGGTGCGCCAGGCGTCCTCCAGGGTGGCGGCGGGGCGCGCCCGCCGGTCCACGGCGAGGCCGGCGTCCGCGAGCGCGTCCACCGCGCCCTCCAGCACCTCGCGCACGGCGGCGTCGCAGGGCGCGGCGGGGTCGTCGAGCCAGGCCGCGGCGCGCAGCCCGCGCAGGCCCCCGCTCGGCGCGGGCGGCAGCTCCAGGCGCCAGGCGGGCGCAGCGTCGTCGTCGGGGCCGGCGATCGCCAGCAGGGCGGCGCGCAGGTCCGCGGGCGCGCGGGCGAGCGGGCCCACCTCCATCAGGTCGATCTCGGCGTCGCGCTCGTGCAGCGGCACGGACGGCAGGTGCCCCCGGTGCGGCACGAGGCCGTGCGAGGGCACGTGGCCCGCCACGCCGCAGCAGTGCGCCGGCTGACGGATGGAGCCCCCCATGTCGCTGCCCAGCTCGAGCCAGGTGAGGCCCGCGGCGAGCGCGGCGGCCGCGCCGCCCGACGAGCCGCCCGGGGTGCGCGAGCGGTCCCAGGGGTTGGACGTGCGCCCGAACAGCGGGTTGGCCGTCTCCTGCCCGGTCACGCCCGACGGCACGTTGGTCTTGCCCGCGACGACGCACCCGGCGGCCCGCAGGCGCGCCACGGCCACGGCGTCGGCGGCGGGCACGTGGTCCGCGCGCCCGGGATCGCCCGAGGTGGTGCGCATGCCCGCGGTGGCGAAGGCGTCCTTCACCGTCATCGGCACGCCGTGCAGCGGGCCCAGCGGCCGCCCGGCGGCGACCGCGGCGTCGGCGGCGCGGGCCGCCGCCAGGGCGCCCTCCTCGTCCAGCAGCACCACCGCGCCGAGCCCGGGGTCGAGCCTGCGCACCCGCCGGATCTGCAGCTCGACGAGCTCGCGGCTCGTCACCTCGCGGCGCGCGACGAGGCGGGCCACCGCGGTCGCGGGGAGGAGGGCGAGCTCGTCCATGCGCCCCCGCCTACCCCGGGGCCGCCGGCCGGTAACGGTTGCGCGGGCGCCCCCGGCCGGGCGATCCTGCCCGTCATCCTCCCGGAGCCGCCCATGCGCCCCTCGCGCGCCCGTCGCGTCGCCACCGCCGCCGTGCTTGCGCTCGCCGCCGCCGCCCTGGCCGGGCGGGCCGCCGCCGCGGACGCGACGGACGCGGTCGTCCTGGCCGCCCGCTCGGCCGAGCCGCGCGGGCCGGACGTCGCCGTGGCCCCGTCCGGGCGGGCGGTCGCCGCCTGGACGCAGCGCAGCGGCGACGGCTTCGCGGTGGTCGCCCGCGTGCGCACGGGCCGGGCGGCCGGCTGGGCACCCGCGGACCGGGTCTCCGGCGTGACGGCGACGCGCCCGCTGGGGCCCGTCGTGGCCATGGCGGACGACGGCCGGGCCGTGGCCGTCTGGCGGGCGCCGGGCGGGGCCGTCCGCTCGGCGTCGCTCGGCGCGACGGCCCGGCGGGGCTGGGCCGCCGCGCCGGTGGCGTCCGGCCCGGGCGAGGGCTTCGCCGCGGCGACCGTCGCCATCGGGTCCGGCGGGGCGACCGCCGCGTGGGCGGACCGGCTCGACGGCCGCTGGCGGGTGCACCGCGCGGTGCGCCCCGCGCGGGGCGCACCCTGGGCCGCCGACCCGCCCCTCGACCTCGTGGCCGCCGGCGTCGCGCCCGCCGGGGCGGCGCTGCCGCCGGCGATCGGCGCGAGCGGGCGCGGCCGGGTGGCGGTCGTGTGGCCCGCGCGCACGCCGGTCCCGGGGCGGGGCGGCGAGGTCGGCCCCGGCGGGCCCGCCGTGCTGGCGCCGCCCGGACGGGTGGCCGCGACCGTGCACCGCGGCGCGGCGGGCTGGGAGCCGGCCGCGGAGCTGTCGGCGACCGGCGGGCAGGCCGACCTCGCCGTCAGCGGGCGCGGCGAGGTCGCCGTCGTCTGGGTGCAGGACGGCAACGCCCTGCAGGCCGCCGTGCGCGGGGCCGCTGCCGACGGCTGGCCCGCGCCGGAGGCCCTCGCCGGCCCGGAGGCCGGCGCCCCCGCGCCCTCGCTGCCGCAGGTGGCGGTCAACGACGAGGGGTACGCGCTGGTGGCGTGGGCCTCGGGCGCCGACGGGCCGGGCGGGCTGTCGGTCCGGGCCCGCGTGCGGTCGGGGGCGAGCGGCCTGTGGGACCGGGAGCGGGTGGTCTACGACGGGTTCGCGTTCTTCTCGGTGCTCGACCTGGCCACGCTCGAGGCGGCGATCGACGAGCAGCGCGTCGGCCACCTCGCCTGGCTCGACCCCGAGGGCCCCGGCTCGGCGACGGTCCACGCGGCGAGCGGCGGCCTGGCGGGCTGGCGCAGCGCCGCGCGGGTGTCGGTGATGGAGGACCTCAACGAGCCCGCGATGGCGGTGAGCGCCCGGGGCGGCGGTGTGCTGGCCACGCCCGGGGCCGAGGCCGTCGGCGGCCCCAACATCCGCATGCTGGCCGCGGGCTTCCCGCGGCCGCCGCGGTTCACCGCGACGCGGGCGCAGCTCGTGGTCAACCAGCGCATCTCGCAGGCGGCCGTGCGCCGGGTCAACGCGGCGCTCGAGCGGCTGGACGGCCGGGTGGGGCCCGCCCACATCCGCGGGGGGACGCTGCCGGCGGCGGCCTTCGGCGACGGCGTCCGCGTGGAGGGCGCGCCGACCGGGGAGCCGGCGCCCGCGCTCGCCATCGAGCCGCTCGCCGTGGCCCGCCCGGGGGCACGCGCGCCCGGCGGCGTGCGGTGGTCGGCCTCGCAGCTGCGCATCAACCAGCGCGTCTCGCAGGCGGCCGTGGCCCGCGCGGCCTTCGGCCGGCAGCTCGTCGAGCTCGGGCTGACCGGCGCGAACGTGGCCGACGGCGCCATCGGCCGGCGGCACCTGCTGCCCGGCCTGCGCATCGCCGCGGCCGTCCCGGTCGCGACGCCCCTGCCCGAGTCGCCGGTCCTCCGCCGGCCGGTCCGCCGCGCGGCGCGGGTGCAGCTCACGGCGGAGCAGCTGCGCATCAACCAGCGCATCTCGCAGGCGGCGGTGCTGCGCGCCAACTGGCTCGTGGAGCGGCTGGAGGGCGGGCTGCGCGGCGAGGACTTCCGCGCGGGCGGCCTGCGCGCCGAGGACCTCGAGCCCGCGGCGCCGGGGGGCTGAGCGGCCGGGCGCGCGGGTACAGTGCCCGCGACACTGGAGACCGAGGGGGTTCCGCTGGACCCGTGGGTCATCCGCGAGCCCGCGCTGGACCTGGATCGGCTCGCGTTCACCGAGTCCGTCTTCGCGCTGTCCAACGGGCACCTCGGCCTGCGCGGCAACCTCGACGAGGGCGAGCCGCGCGCCATCGCCGGGACGTACCTCAACGGCTTCTACGAGACCCACACGCTGGGGTACGGCGAGCGCGCCTACGGCAACCCGGAGGACGGCCAGACCGTCGTCAACGTCACCGACGGCAAGCTCATCCGGCTGCTGGTCGAGGACGAGCCGCTGGACGTGCACCGCGGCGACCTGCAGTCGCACGAGCGCTGGCTCGACCTGCGCACCGGGATCCTCGAGCGAGTGCTGGTGTGGAGTACCCGCGCGGGCCGCACCGTGCGGGTCACCAGCCGGCGCCTGGTGTCGCTGCGCATGCGCAGCGTGGCCGCGGTGAGCTTCGAGGTGGAGGCGATCGACCGCCCGGTGCGCATCGCCCTGCAGTCGAGCCTGCTCGCCAACCGGGTCGACGTGGGCTCGGGCACCGACCCCCGCGAGGCGGCGGCGATCGGCGCCGTGCTCGTGCCGCGGCTGTCGGTCCACGACGGGCTGCGCGTCGTGCTCGCGCACACCACCTCGCGCACGGGGCTGTCGCTGGCGGCCGGCATGGAGCACGCCCTCGAGACCGACAACCCGCCGCTCACCCGCACCGAGAGCGAGCCCGACCTGGGCCGCGTGACGGTGTCGGCGCAGCTGCACCCCGGACGGCCGCTGCGGATGACGAAGCTCATCGCCTATCACTGGTCGTCGCATCAGTCCGTGGAGTGGCTGCGCGACCAGGTCGACGCCAGCCTGCAGAACGCGCTCGCGGAGGGCTTCGACGGCCTGGCGGCCATGCAGCGCGAGGCGCTCGACGCCTACTGGCGCAGCACGAAGATCGAGGTCGACGGCGACGACGAGCTGCAGCAGGCGCTGCGCTTCGCCCAGTTCCAGCTCGTGCAGGCGGGCACCCGCGCCGACGGCCGGGGGGTGCCGGCGAAGGGCCTCACCGGCCCGGGCTACGACGGGCACGCCTTCTGGGACATGGAGGCCTACGTGCTCCCGGTCTACGTGTTCTCGCAACCGCGGCTGGCCCGCGACGCGCTCGTCTGGCGCCACGGGATGCTCGACCTGGCGCGCGAGCGCGCCCGCCAGCTCGACCTCGACGGGGCGGCGTTCCCCTGGCGCACGATCGGCGGCGAGGAGTGCTCGGGCTACTGGCCGGCGGGCACGGCGGCCTTCCACGTCAACGCGGGCATCGCCCGGGCCGTGCAGCTCTACGACGACGTGACCGGCGACGAGGACTTCATGCGCGACGTGGGCCTGGAGCTGCTGGTCGAGACGGCGCGGCTCTGGGCGAGCCTCGGCTACCAGGTCGCCGGCGGCGCGTTCCGCATCGACGGCGTCACCGGCCCCGACGAGTACTCGGCGATCGCGGACAACAACGTCTACACGAACCTCATGGCGCGGGACAACTTCCGCGCGGCGGCCGCGGCGGTGGAGCGCCGCCCCGAGCGCGCCGACGCCCTCGGCGTGAGCCCCGACGAGGTCGCCGCCTGGCGCCGTGCGGCCGACACGATGGCGATCCCGTACGACGAGCGGCTGGGCGTCCACCCCCAGAGCGAGGGCTTCACCGACCACGAGGTGTGGGACTTCGAGGCCACCGCCCCCGAGCGCTACCCGCTGCTGCTGCACCACCACTACCTCGACCTCTACCGCAAGCAGGTGGTGAAGCAGGCCGACCTGGTGATGGCGATGTTCACCTGCGGCGACGCCTTCACGCCCGAGCAGAAGCGGCGCAACTTCGAGTACTACGAGGCGCTGACGGTGCGCGACTCGTCGCTGTCGGCGTGCATCCAGGCGATCGTGGCCGCCGAGGTCGGGCACGTCGACCTCGCCTACGACTACCTGGCGGAGGCCGCGCTCACGGACCTCCACGACCTCAAGGGCAACATCCGCGAGGGCCTGCACATGGCCTCGCTCGCGGGCGCGCTGCTGGCCGTCGTCGCCGGCTTCGGCGGCCTGCGCCGCAGCCGCCACGGCTTGGCGTTCAGCCCGCGGCTGCCGCGTCAGGTGGAGCGGCTGGCCTTCCCGCTGCTGGTGCGCGACCGGCGGCTCTACGTGGAGATCGTGCGCGACCGGGCCACCTACCGGCTGGACCCCGGCGACGACCCGCTGCCGATCCTGCACTGGGGCGAGCGGCTCACCCTGACGGGGACGGAGGCCGTCACGCGGCCGCTCCCGCCCCTGCCGGACCTGCCGCGCCCGCGGCAGCCGGCCGGGCGGGAGCCCCGCCGCCGCACCGGCGGCGGCGTCACGCGGTGACGTCGCGCCGCCGCAGCAGCGCGGCCGCCACGGTCGCCGCCGCCAGCGCGTAGGCGGCGCCGAGCGGCAGGGCGCGCGCGAGCGGCACGGCGTCGGTGCCGCCCGCCGCGGCCGCCTCGAGCAGCAGCCCGGGGAACCAGCGCTCGCCGCCGCCCCAGGAGTCGGCCACGATGTGCTCGAACGGCCCGAACCAGGCCACGCCCGCCGCCAGGGCGAGCGGCGTGACGCGCAGGGACACGCCGAGCGCCATCCCGATCAGGGCCCAGCAGCAGACCACCGCGAGGGCCCGCCCGTACGCCGCGAGGTCCTCGCCGAGCGCCTCGGCGGTCAGCCAGTCGCCGATCGGCACACCCCGGCCCGGCGCGATCGCCGCCGACCCGGCCCAGGCCAGGGCGGCCGTCACGGCCAGCAACGCGGCCGCGACGCCGAGCATCGCGGCCATCGTGCCGCCCAGCAGCCGCAGGCGCCGCGGCTCGCGCATCACCATCACGCGCATCGTGCCGCGCGAGAACTCGCCGGTGAACACCGCGGTGACCAGCACCAGCACGAGCAGCCCGGTGAACGAGACGCCGAGGGCGAACGCCTCGGCGCCGCCGCCGGGCCCGGCGAGCGAGGTGAGGGTCGGCGCGCGCCCCCCGGCGGGGCCGGCGCCGGCGGACAGGATGACGGCCGCCGGCACGACGACGGCGAACAGCAGCGCCGCCGCGAGGGCGGCGAGCAGCGCGCGCGGGCGCGCCAGGCGCACGAGCTGCGCGTGGACGACGTGGGTCATGACGCCTCCGTTCCGACGAGTGACAGGTAGCTGCGCTCGAGGCTCGCGCGCGCCCGGTGGAGCTCGGCGAGCACGATGCCCTCGTTCATCGCGGCGCTGTTGACGCGGGCCGCCAGCGCCGACGGGTCGGCGTCGCCCACCGGCACCGAGACGGCGCCGAGGCCGGCGCGCACGTCGTGGCCGAGGCGCTCCAGCAGCGCCGCCAGCCGCGGGACGTCCCCCGGTGCGGCGGGCGCGGTCACCAGCTCGTCGGCGCCCAGCAGGCCGGCGGCGGGCCCGGCGAACCGCGCCCGGCCGCGGTCGATGACGATCAGCCAGTCGCACACCTGCTCCACCTCGCCGAGCGCGTGCGAGGAGACCAGCACGGTGCGCCTGCCGCGCCCCAGGCGCGCGATCAGCTCCCGCATCTCGCGGATGCCGGCCGGGTCGAGCCCGTTGGTGGGCTCGTCCAGCACCAGCAGCGCCGGGTCGCCGAGCAGCGCGGCCGCGATCCCGAGCCGCTGCCGCATGCCCAGCGAGTAGCCGCGCACCGGCTCGTCGCCCCGGTCGCCGAGCTCCACGAGCTCCAGCAGACCCGGGACCGCGGCGGGATCGTGACGGCCCAGGACCGCGAGCATGCGCAGGCTCTCGCGCCCCGTCAGGTGCGGGTGGAACGCCGGCCCCTCGATCAGCGCGCCGACGCGGTGCATGTAGGCCTCCGGCCGGCCGATGGGCCCGCCGAGGACGGCCCCGCCGCCGGAGGTCGGCCGCACCAGGCCCAACAGGATGGCCATGGCCGTGGTCTTGCCGGCCCCGTTCGGCCCGATCAGGCCGGCGACGACGCCGGGCGGCACCTCGAGGGTGAGCCGGTCGACGGCGGTCCGCCGGCCGTAGCGCTTGGTCACGCCGTCCAGCTCGATGGCCGGCGCGTCGGGTGGTGGTGCGTGTCGCATGGTCCAGCTCCCGTCGGTGGCTGCCGTGGGCGCATGGTCGGCCCGCGCCGCCGCCGCGTCGTCGGCCGGCGGGCGGCGCTGCGGCGGCGCCGGCTACGTCGTGGTGCGTAGGCCGGGGGCCGCCCGCCGGCGCAGGACGGGGCCGCGCGCGTGTCCTACCGTGCCCCCATGCCCCTCCGCCCGCCGCGCGTCCGCCCCGGCGACGCCGCGCTCGCCGCGGCGCTCGCGGCCGTGCAGGTGGCGGGCACGACGCTCGCCGCGCGGGGGCAGGACGACCGGCGGGCGCTCGACGCCGCCGCCTACGCCCTGCTGGTGGCGGGCCCCGCCGCGCTGGCGCTCGCGCGCCGCCGCCCCGTGGGCGCGCTGTGGGCCGTGACCGCCGCCACGCTGGCATACCTCGTGGCCGGCTACCCGTTCGGGCCGGTCGTGCTGTCGGTGGTGGCGGCGCTCGTGATCGCGGTCGCGGCCGGTCACCGGTGGCACGCGTGGGCCGCCGCGGCGGCCCTCTACGGCGGCCACTTCGCCGGCATGGAGGCGCGCGACCTGGCGCCCGGGGCGTCGGCCGAGGCGCTCGTGGGCGTGGGCACCTGGCTGGTGATCACGCTGACGGCAGCGGAGGTGGTGCGCGGCGCGCGGGAGCGGCGGGCGGCGCGCGAGCGGGCCGCCGAGGAGGCGGCGCGGCGGCGGGCCGACGAGGTGCGCCTCGAGCTGGCGCGCGATCTGCACGACGTGCTCGCCCACAGCCTCTCGCTGATCAACGTGCAGGCGGGCGTCGCCCTGCACCTCATCGACGAGCGCCCGCAGCAGGCGCGCACGGCGCTCGCCGCGATCAAGGAGGCGAGCGGCGACGCGTTGCGCGAGGTGCGCGCCACGCTCGGCGCGCTGCGGGGGCGCGGCGACGGGCCGCCGCGGGCGCCGGCCCCGAGCCTGAGCCGGCTCGGCGAGCTCGTGGGCGGCGCGTCCGAGGCCGGCCCGCGGGTGGAGGTCGAGGTGGCCGGCGACCGGCGGCCGCTGCCGGCGGGCGTGGACCAGGCCGCGTTCCGCATCGTGCAGGAGGCGCTCACCAACGTGCGGCGCCACGCGGGCGCGGCCCGCGCCGTCGTGCGCCTCGACTACGGCGGCCGGGAGCTGACCGTGACCGTCGACGACGACGGCCGCGGCCCGGCCGGCGGGGCCGCGACGGCGCCCGGCGGCGCCGGCATCGCCGGCATGCGCGAGCGGGCCGCCGCCCTCGGCGGCGCCCTGGAGGCGGGCGCCCGCCCCGGCGGTGGGTTCCGGGTGCGCGCCCGCCTGCCGCTGGACGGCGCGTCGTGATCCGGGTGCTGCTCGCCGACGACCAGGCGCTCGTGCGCGCGGGCTTCCGGGCGCTGCTCGAGTCGCAACCGGACATGGAGGTGGTCGGCGAGGCCGGCGACGGCGCGCACGCGCTCGAGCTGGTCGCGGTGCGCCGGCCGGACGTCGTGCTGATGGACATCCGCATGCCGGCGCTCGACGGCCTCGAGGCGACCCGGCGCATCGCGGCCGACGACCGGCTGGCGGCCGTCCGGGTGGTGATCCTGACCACGTTCGAGCTCGACGAGTACGTCTACGAGGCCGTGCGCGCCGGCGCGAGCGGGTTCCTCGTCAAGGACACCGACCCCGGCGAGCTGCTGCGGGGCGTGCGGGTGGTCGCCGGCGGCGACGCCCTGCCGTCGCCGGGGGTCACCCGCCGGCTGATCGCCGAGTTCGCCGCGCGCACGAAGTCGCCGCCGCCGAGCGGCGCCCTCGACGCGCTCACCCCGCGCGAGCGCGAGGTGATGGCGCTCGCCGCCGAGGGCCTGTCCAACGACGAGATCGCCCGCCGGCTGGTGGTGAGCACCGCCACGGCGCGGACCCACGTCAGCCGGGCGATGGTGAAGCTGGGCGCCCGCGACCGGGCCCAGCTCGTGGTGCGGGCCTACGAGACGGGCCTCGTGCGCCCCGGCTGGCTCGGCTGAGGCCCCGCATGGAGATCTCATGCGCGATGAGCGCCCGCGGCTGCCGCTGGTGGACGACGACGCGACCATGCGGGCCTGGCCGGGCGACCGGCTGCGGCGGCGCGTCGAGGCCAGGCTCGCGCGGCACGGGCTGGAGGCGCTCGGCGTGCTGCGCGAGGACGGCCCGCTCGCGGTCGTGATGTCCCACCACCGCGTGCCCGGCATGGACGACGCCGCCCTGCTCGGGGAGGTGCGTGAGCGCGACCCCTTGGCGGCCCGGGAGCGCGCCACCGACGGCGCCGTCATGGACGCGGCCGTGGGCGCCGTCAACCGGGGGCGGGTGTTCCGATTCGTCCACACGCCGTGCACACCGGAGGACCTGCTCGTCACCGCCGAGGCCGTCCAGGCGCACTCCGGCCGGGTCGCGGCGCTGGCGCGCCTGCCCGGCGCGGGCGCTCGGCTGGGAGGCGGCGGCGGCGCGGGTCCTGCACGACGCGGGCCTCGTCCACGACGTGGGCAGGATCGGGCACGGCGACGACGAGCGGGTGTCCTGGGTGCGCCACCACCACGAGCGCCACGACGGCCCGCGGCTCCCCGACGGGCTCGTCGGCGACGACATCCCGGCCGGGGCCCGCACCCCCGGGCTCGCCGCCGCCCTCGACGTCATGACCGGCCCGCGCCCCTGCTCGTCACCGCTGCCGGCGGCCGACGCCCTGGCCGACTGCCGCGCGCAGGCGGGCGGCCCGTTCGCCCCCGCGGTCGTCGGCGCCATCGAGCGCCTGGCGGCCGGCGGCCTGCTGCGGGCCCATCCCCGGAGGCCGCGCGGGCCGCCTGGGCGGGCGGGATCAGGGCCGGGCGGAGCTACCCTGGCCTCGTGCGGGCGAGCGCCGACACCGCCGGACCGCGCCCCGAGGTGGCGCCCCCGCGGCGGGTGCGGCGCCGGGACGCCCTGGGCCCGCTGCTGCTCGCGCCCCTGCTCGGCATCGCCGGGCCGCTGGTGCTGTGGCCGGCGCTGGTCGTGCACCTCGCGCTGCCGCTGGCCGTCGCCCGCCACGTCGCGGGCGCCGGCCGCGCCCGCTTCGCGGCCGAGGACGCCCCGCGCGTCGCGGAGGGGCTCGAGTGGCTGCTGTCCGTCTACGCCTGGGCTGCGCTCGCGACCACGGCGCCGCCGTGGGCCGCCGGCGCGCGGCCGGTGCGCCTGCGCCTGCCGCCGGCGCCGCCGCCCCCCGGCCCTGGGCGGGCGGCCCTGCGCCTGGTGACCGGCGTCCCCGCGCTGCTCCTGCGCATCGCCGCGGACGTCGCCGGGCTCGTCCCGTGGCTGGCCGCCGTCGCGTGCGTGCTGGTGCTGCGCCGCCTGCCGGCGCCGCTGTGGCGGCTGCAGGAGCGGGCCCTGTGCGGCCACGCGCGCCTGCTCTGCCGGCAGGCGGCCCTCGTCGGCGCTCAGTCCCCCCAGAAGGCGTCGACCGCGTACTGGTCGCGCGTGTGGAACCACGACTCGGCGACCAGCCCGTCCCGCATGCGGAGGACGTGGGCGAGGTTGTTCTCGAGGGGCGGGCGCCCGTCCGGCCGGGAGGCCGTGTAGGTCGTCAGGGCGACGGCCACCTCGTCGTCCGCCAGCACGCGGTGCAGCCGCAGCCGCAGGGTGCCGCCGGTCAGCTCGTGGGCGTGGACGACGAACGCGATGATCGCCTCGCGCCCCGCGTGGTCGCCCGTGTTGGGGCTGCGCCCCGGCACGTGCAGCACCGCGTCCTCGGCGATGCAGGCGGCGGCCCGCTCCAGGTCGCCCGCCGACAGGGCCTCGTACATCTCGCGGACGGCCGCCGCGTTGCGGGCTGCGATGCCGGTCATGGGCTCCCCCTGGACGATCTGCGTGGTGGTCACTGTGCACCTCCCGGTCACGGTATTTCGATGTCGAAATGAATCTACGCGCGGTAGTCTTTCGATGTCAAACGACCTGCGGGGGTGCGCGATGGCGGGCGACCCGGACGCCCCGGTGCGACGGATGCTCGAGCAGTGGGCGCGCGAGATGCCCGACGTGGACGCGGCGGCGATGGCCCTCTTCGGGCGGCTCAGCCGGGTCCACGCGGCCGCCTCGCGCGCGATCGAGGCCGGCCTGGCCCCGCACGGGCTGAGCCGGGCCGAGTTCGACGTGCTGGCCACGCTCCGGCGCGCCGGCGCCCCGTACCGGCTCGCCGCGGGCGAGCTGGCGGCGTCGATGCTGCTCTCGCCGGCGGCCACCACCAACCGGGTCGACCGCCTGCAGGCCGCCGGGCTCGTGGAGCGCCTGCCCGACCCGGCCGACCGCCGGGCGGTGGTGGTGGGGCTGACGCGGCGGGGGCGGGCCCTCGCCGAGCGCGCCGTGCGCGACCACGCGGCCAACGAGCGCCGCCTGCTGTCCGGGCTCTCCGCCGACGAGCAGCGGGCGCTGGCCGAGCTGCTGGCGCGCCTCGGCCGCTCGGTCGCCGGGCACGCACCGGGACGCTGACGATTGCGCTCGTGTCCGCCGGGCGGTCTGATTGGCCCCATGGACCCCGCGCCGCCCCTCTGCCCCTCCTGCGGGCAGCCCGCCAGCACGGCGCTCGCCGGCCCCGAGCACGGCTGGGAGTGCCGCAACGAGGCGTGCCCGGAGTTCGGGCAGGCCGTGCGCGCCGACGAGCCGCCCGTCGGGGGCTCGCCCCCCGCCGGCGTGGACGAGCCCCAGGCGCCGCCCGCGGCGGCCCCCGGTCCGTCGCGGACCGGCTGGACGGCCGGCCGGGTGGTGGCCGTCGTGCTCGGGACGCTCGTCGCGCTGGTCGGGCTGGCCCTGCTGGCCGCGGGCGGCACGGCGCTCTGGGTCGACCAGACCCAGCGCGACGACGACGGCTTCCTCAGCACGCCGACCGAGCGGTTCGGCGCGCCGTCGTACGCGGTGGCGACGGAGCCGATCGACCTGGTCGAGGACGAGGCGGGCGGCGCCGGGTGGCTCGTGGAGGACGACGTGCTGGGCGACCTGCGGCTGCGCGCAACCGGCGCCCGGCTGTTCGTCGGGGTGGGCCGCGCGGCCGACGTGGACCGGTACCTGGACGGCGTCGCGCACCACCGCCTGGTCGAGGTCGACTTCGAGCCGTTCCGGCCGCGCTACGAGGCCCGCCCCGGCGGCGCGCCGGCGACGCGCCCGGCCGACGCGGACGTGTGGGTGGCGAGCGCGTCGGGCGCCGGCGAGCAGGTGGTCACGTGGGACCCCGAGCCCGGCGAGTGGACGGCCGTCGTGATGAACGCGGACGCCTCGCGCGGGGTGGCCGCCGACGTGGAGGTCGCGGCCGAGGCCGACGCGTTGACGCTCCTCGCCGCCATCCTGCTGGTGGCGGGCGGCGTGCTGCTCGCGGCCGGGGTCGTGATGGTCGTGCTCGGCGCGCGCCGGGCCTCGCGGGGCCGCCGGGCGCCGCCCCCGGCCGGCGCACCGGCCGCCTGAGCGCCCGCCAGGGGGTCGTCCGCCGTCACACGCGGGGCGCCACCCGCCGGGCGATCAGCCGCAGGCCGGTGCAGCTCGTCGCCGGCGGCCAGACGACGGCCCGCCGGGCGCCGGCCGCGGCGACGGCCCGCAGCCGCTCGGCTCGGTGCTCGGCGGGGCGGACGCCGGTCCAGGGGGTGGCCACGCCGTTCGCGGCGCGGGCGGGGCCGCCGTCGCGGTCGCGCACCCGGCGCGGACCGCGTCCCGGCGCCGCCGCGAAGCCCCCGTGATCGAGCGGACGCGTCCCTCGAGCGGGCGCCGGTCGCGGCCGAGCAGCGCCCGGGGCGCGCCGACGGCCTGCTCGGCGCGGCCGCCGCCCTCGGCCACCGGCACCACGCCCGCGACTGGGTGACGCTGGGACGCGCCCCGCCCGAGGCCGGCCACGGGGCGCCCGCGGGAGCGCGGGTCGGGGGCACGGCCAGGGCCGTGCCATCCCCCGGCGATCGCTGACGGCCGGCAGGCCGACGGGGGTGGCGACACCATCCCGCCCGACGCGTCCAGCACGGCGGCGAGCGCGGTGAGGCCGTCGAGCCCCGGCCGCCGAGGGCGAGGTGGTCGTCGACCGCGAGCCACCGCGACCAGGGCACCGCCGCGGGCGGGGCGTCGGCGCGCAGGCCGCGTGGCGACGGCGCGCCGGCGCGGGCCGCCCGGCACGGGGCCTCAGGTGCGCGCCCGGCGCGCCGAAGAGGGTCGGGTGATCCCGATCCCGCGAGCGCGCCGGCCCTCCACCCGCACGACCTCCACGCCGCGCGGCCGCGGCCGACGCCCGCATCCTGGGCGCACGGCGGCGTCGTGGACGCGCCCGTCGCGCCCGCGGCCCCGGCGCTCCCGGCCGGCCCGCTGGCGCGCGCCCGGGCGTGCCTGGCCGAGCTGTACGGGGAGGAGCGGGCCGCCGCGGCGTGGGCGGACGTCGTCGAGCTGCTGGCCCGGTCCGGCGCCCGCCCGGCCCTCGCGGCCCCGACGGAGGCCGACGCGGTGCTGATCGCCTACGCCGACGCCTTCCACGCGCCCGGCCCGCTGCCGCCGCTCGCCGTGCTCGATCGCGTGCTGCGGGCGTGCGCCCCGGGGGCCTTCTCCCGGCTGCACCTGCTGCCGATCCACCCGGCCACGTCCGACGGCGGCTTCGCCGTCGCCGACTACGGGGCGGTCGACCCCGCGCTCGGCGACTGGGACGACGTCGCCCGGCTGGCCGGGCGCTACGGCCTGATGCTGGACGCGGTCGTCAACCACACCTCGGCGCGCCACCCCTGGTTCGCCGACTGGCTGCGCCGGCGCCCCGGCCTGCCCGACCGCTACATCGAGCCGCCCGCCGACCTCGACGCGTCGGCCCTCGCCCGGCCGCGCACGAGCCCGCCGGCCCACGCCTACGCGCTGCCCGACGGGTCGGTGCGCCGCGCCTGGACGACCTTCTCCGCCGACCAGGTGGACCTCAACTTCGGCGACCCGGCCGTGCTGGTGGAGATGACCGGCGTGCTGCTCGGCTACGTCGCACGCGGCGCCCGCATGATCCGCCTCGACGCGGTGGCGTACGCCCACAAGGAGCCGGGCACGAACTGCCGCAGCCTGCCGGGCACCCACGCGCTCGTGCGCTTCTGGCGGGCGATCATCGACCACGCCGCGCCCGGCACGCTGCTGGTCGCCGAGGTCAACGCCCCCGAGCACGAGGTGCTGCCCTACCTCGGCCGCGGCGACGAGGCGCACCTGGTCTACCGCTTCTCGCCGGCCGCGCTGACGATGCTGGCATTCATGCGCGAGGACCCGGGCGCGCTGGCCGACGCCCTGGCGGCGGCGGGCGCGCCGCCGCCAGGCGCCTGGCTGTTCAACGTGCTCGGCACCCACGACGGCATCCAGCTCGCGCCGGTCGAGCCGTTCGTCGCCCCCTCGGACATCGCCGACCTCTGCGCGCGCTGCCGCGATGCGGGCGGGCTGGTGGGCGAGCGCGCCGGCGCCGCCGGCCCGGCGCCGTACGAGCTCGACATCTCCTACTTCGACGCGATCAACCCGCCCGGCCGCGCCCCGCGGCACGTCGAAGTGCGCCGCTTCCTCTGCGCGCAGGCCCTGCTGCTGTCGCTGCAGGGCATCCCCGGCGTGTGGTCCCACGCGCTCGTCGGCTCGCGGTCGTGGGACGGCGCCCGCAGGGAGGGCGACGCCCGGGCGATCAACCGCCAGCGCCTCGCCGCGGGGCCCCTGCTCGCCGAGCTGGCCGACCCCTCCAGCCGCCGCCACGCGGTCAACCGGGGCGTCGTGGCCGCCCTCGCCGCGCGCGCCGCCGAGCCCGCCTTCCACCCGGACGCCGCCCAGGAGGTCGCGGTCCACGGCCCGGTGCTCGTGATCACCCGCACGGCGGCCGACGGGTCGCGCGCCGTCTGCGCGCACAACACCGGCTCGCGGCCGGCGCGGATCCCCGCCGGCGGGCCCGGCGGGCGGCTCATCAGCGGGGTGGGGGAGATCGAGGGCGACCGCCTCGCGGTGGCGCCCGACGCCCACGCCTGGGTGCGCCTGCCCGCCTGAGCGCCCGCGCGGGGATCCGCCGCCGCCGCGGCATGGGCAGGTGCGCCATCGGCGCTCGACCGCAGACGCCGGCGCGTCGATCACACTGATACGAGCCGGTCACGTATCGTATTCGAAGGTCTGTGGGACATGAAACGGCGGTCACACCTGCCGCGGCGCGACGTCCTCGTCGTCACCGCCATGGCGCTCTGCCTCGTCACCGTCGTCGAGGTGGTGGAGCTGCTGGCCCGCTGAGGCGCGCGGGGGTCAGCGCCGGCCCCCGCCCCCCGGCCGCCACGGCCATCCGGCCGCCCGAGCGACGCGAGCCCGCCGAGCAGCGCCCGCTCGCCCGCGCCGGTGGGCAGGGTCCGCACGCGCGCGGCCGGCTCGCGATCGCCGGCCACCGCGGGCGCCGCCCGCGGGGGCGCTACGCGCCGGGCCCGAGCGCGGGCCCCGGCGGGTTGCGGTCGAGGATCGCGGCGCGAGCCGCGGGCGGCAGCTCCAGCTCGTCGCGCAGCACCAGGCCGCCGTCGGCGCCGGTCACCACGACGTCGATGCGGCCGTCCCGCGCCGCGCTGCGTGCGCCGAGGCCGTGGGCCGGGTCGGCCAGGTCGATGCCGAGGTCGTCCGGGGCGCCGCCGTGCTCCACGGCGAGCCGCACCCGGCCCTCGTCCACCCGGACGGCGAGCCGCGGTGCGGCGCCGCCGGCCGGCGCGCCGGCCCGCCGCGCCAGCACGAGCGGCCTGCCGTCGCCCCCGTCGGCGAGGAGCGCCCCGGCCGCGCCCATGCGCGACAGCGCCTCCACCAGCTCGTCGGCCGAGGCGTCGGCGCCGCCGGCGTCCAGGGCGCCGCGGATGCGCTCGCGTCCGCGCTCGGACAGCGCGAGCCGCCGCTCGTCGTAGCGGCCCTCGGGGTCGCCGATCACCAGCCGTAGCGCGGACGGCTGGTCGGCGAGCCGCCGCGCCTGCACGCGCTGCTCGGCCTCGGCCGCCGGCAGCGGCAGGTCGAGCAGCGGCCGGCCGCCGGGCTCGGCCAGCAGCAGCGCCGGCTCGCCCCCGCGCAGCACCACCTGGGCCTCGAGGGGCCGCTCGGCCAGCGCCTCCAGCACGTGGCCCGGCACCATCGCCAGCAGCGCCACCTCGTCGCCGGCGAGGGTCACCGGCGCCACGAGCGGCCGCGCGGCGATCAGCTCGCGACCCGCCTCCGCCAGCCCCTCGAGGGCCCCCTCGATGACCGCCTGGTCGACCGCCTCGTCATCCATGGGCCCAGTATCGCGGGCCGGCGGGGGTAAGGGCGGCCGGCCGGGCGGCACAGAGGGGGCGGGAGGCGGTCACCCGCCCCCCGCCCCCGCGGACGGCGGGGGCGACACCGTCGCCACGCGGCCTCCGCGCCAGCCGAGGGCGCGCGGCTCCCCACAGCCCGCGCGGGCGGCGCCCGCGCGTGCCCGCCGACAGGAGGACACCATGAAGCGCACCGGCATCCGCGGGTGGCTGGACGTCGTGCAGGCCGCGTGCCCGCCCGGGCGCCCCCCGACCCCGACCATCCCTCGCAGCGCCCCGCCGGCCGGCCGGCGCCGGGCCGCCACCGGGCCGGGCGAGGCGGTCGTCCGATGAGCGCGCCGCGAGCGCCCCGGCGCGCGCTGGCGTCGCTCGGCGCCCTCGTGGCGGCCGGGGCCGCCGGCCTGCTGCTCGTGCTCGGCGGCGGCGGGGGCGACCAGGCCGTCGCCGACGCGCGGCCCGCCCACCACGCGGGCGCCGACGTGCCCGCCCGCGAGCTGGACCTGCGCCAGGACATGCGCCGGCTGTGGGAGGAGCACGTCACCTGGACCCGCATGGTCATCGTGGACGCGGCGGCCGCGGGGCCCGGGCTGTCCGAGAGCGCCGCGCGGCTCCTGCGCAACCAGGCGGACATCGGGCGCGCCATCGTCCCGTGGTTCGGGCGCGCCGCGGGCGCGCGGCTCACGACGCTGCTGCGGGGGCACATCCTCATCGCGGTCGACGTGCTCGGCGCCGCGAAGGCCGGGGACGCCGCCGCCCTGGCGGACGCCCGGGCGCGCTGGGCGCGCAACGGCGACGCGATCGCGGGCTTCCTCTCCTCGGCCAACCCCGCGGCGTGGCCGCGGGCCGCCATGCGCTCCATGATGCGCCGTCACCTCGCGCTGACCACGGCCGAGGCGGTCGCCCGCCTCTCGGGCGACTGGCGGCGCGACGTGCTGCTGTACGACGCGGTGCACGCCCAGGCGCTGCACATGGCGGACATGCTCTCCGACGGCATCGTTCAGCGGTTCCCGGACCGCTTCGACCGGTAAGACCCGGGCGGCGGCGGACACGCACCGGACATGCAACCCGCCGCCGCCGCCGCCGCCGTCGTCGACGCACCGGACGCCGCCCGCCCGCCGGCGCCGGCGCGCCTCGACCCGGACTCCCGCGAGTGGCTCCGCGCCCTCCGGGGGCCGGGCGCGGCGCGCGAGGAGGCGATCGCCCGCCTGCACGAGCTGCTGCACCGCGCGGCCCGCTTCGAGGTCGCCCGGCGCCGTCCGGCGCTGCCGCACCTGCGCGGCGACGAGCTGCCGGACATCGCCATGGAGGCCGCCGACGACGCGCTGATGAGCGTGCTGCGCCGCCTCGACGACTTCCGCGGCGACAGCCGCTTCACGACCTGGGCGTACAAGTTCGCCCTGCTGGAGGCCGCCGTGAAGCTGCGCCGGCGCGCGTGGCAGGGTCGCGAGGTGCCGCTGCGGCCGGAGGGCTGGGCGCTGCTCGCGCAGGCCGGGCCCACGCCGCACCAGGACGCCGAGCAGCACGAGCTGATCGCCGCCCTGCAGGAGGCGGTCCGCGACGCCCTCACCGCGCGCCAGCGCGAGGTGCTGATCGCGCTGACGCTCGACGGCGTCCCGATCGACGTGCTCGCCGAGCGGCTGGGCGCCACCCGCGGCGCGCTCTACAAGAGCCTGCACGACGCGCGCCGCAAGCTGCGCCGCGCGCTCGCCGCGCGCGGCCTCGGCCCCGACGTCCTGGAGGGGCGCTGATGGCGAGCCCCCGCCTCGCCGACGCCCTGCGCCGGGTGCTGGGCCCGGCCGGGCCCGAGCTCGGCTGCGACGAGTGCTTCGACCGGCTGGACGCCTACGTCGAGGCCGGCCTGGCCGGGGGCGGCGCGCTCGCCGACGCCGCGGTCCCCGGCATGCGCGCGCACCTGGCGGGCTGCCCGGCGTGCCGCGAGGAGCACGACAGCCTGCGCGCGCTGGTCGCGGGGGAGCCGGCAGGGCCTCCCGCGCCCCGGGCCCGCGGGGGGCACCGGCGGACGGGGCGCGGAAGCCGGTCGGTCAGGCGCCGATGAGGGCGGCCACGCCGATGATCCCCACGATCACGACGATCAGGCCCAGCCCGAAGAGCACGAGCGTGCGCGCCCGCGGCTCGGGCGCCTCGTGGGGACCGCTCATGCCGCGGCCCCGCCGGGCTGCCGGCCGGTGGCGAGCCGCATCGTGCCGGTGCGGTCGTCGATCGCCGTGACCGCCGTCGCCGGCACGAACCGGTGGCCGCGGTGGCCCGGCACGGCCGCGAGCCGCAGCCCGGCCCGCCCCACGCCGTCCACCTCGCCGACGACGGCCGCGCCGTCGTGCGTCCACACCTCGTACCCGCGCAGGCGGGTCGTCATGGATTCGCGTCGCATCGTCCACCTCGCTGGTCGGTGACGAGAGAAAGATCGTACCACGATATATCGCAGCGTGCGACGGCGGCCGGCCCGCCGGGCGGGGCTACGCGCCCGGCGTGAACGAGCGCACGAGCGCGGTCAGCGCCGCGCGGTCCTCCTCGAGCGCCCCCACGGTGGCGGCGAGCCGTCGCTCTCCCTCGGCCGTGAGCCGCACGTGCACCACCCGCCCGTCCCGCAGGTCGCGCTCCCGCGCGATCAGACTGGCGGCCTCGGCCCGCGCCACGAGGTCGGTCACCGTGTTCTGGGCGAGCTGCATGCGCTCGGCCAGGTCGCCGACGCTCGCCCGCTCGCCGCCGTCGGGCGCGCCCTTCACCATCAGCAGCAGCAGGTGGCGCTGGGGCGTGAGGCCGTGGCGCGCGGCCACCTCCTCGCTGCGGCGCATGAACCGCCGCAGCGACCCGCGCAGCTCGGCCGCCTGCCGGTAGACCTCCGGATCGATGGGTCGCTCCATCGTGGTCGGGGAGGCTACTCCGGGTAGGGACGGGCCATGCCCGACTGGCCCGCCCTCCTCGCGTTCGACGCCCCGGTGCTCGAGACCGTGCTGCGCGGGACGGTCGTGTTCGTCGCCATCTTCCTGCTCATGCGGCTCACCGGCCAGCGGGAGGCCGGCGGGCTCGGGATCAGCGACGTGCTCCTGGTCGTGCTCGTGGCGGAGGCCGCCGCCGGCGGGCTCGGGCGCTCGTCGGAGTCGCTGGCCGACGCCATCCTGCTCATCGCCACGATCATCGCCTGGAGCGTGGCCGTCGACGCCGTCGCCTACCGCTTCCCGCGGCTGGCCGGCCTGCTGAAGGCGCGTCCCCGCGCCCTCGTGGAGGACGGCCGCCCGAACCGCCGGCTGATGCGCCGCGAGCTGATGACCCACGAGGAGCTCATGGCCCAGCTGCGCCTGCATGGCGTGACGGACCTCGACGAGGTGCGCTGGGCCTACCTCGAGCCCAACGGGATGGTCAGCGTCATCCGCCGCGACGGCGGCGAGCCCGACGGGCCGGAGCGGCCCGAGATGCCGTGAGCCGGGTCACGGCGCCGGGCGGTAGGTGAGGAGGACCACCCCGGACGCGAACCGCCGCACGTCCTCGAGCGCCATCCGCACCGTGCCGCGGTCGCCCAGCACGTGCAGGCGGCCCCGGCCCCAGACGAGCGGGTTGACGTAGACCTCGTACACGTCGATCAGGCCGCGCTCCGCGAGGGCGTACGCGAAGGCGCCGCTGCCGTGCAGGAACAGGTCGCCGTCCGCCCGGGCCGTCAGCGCCGGCACCGACTCCTCCAGCGGCCCCTCGAGCGCGGTCGCGTTCCACGGCAGCGGCCCGGACAGCGTCGTCGAGCCGACGTGCTTGGGCAGCGCGTTGACCATGTCCGCCCACCGGCCCGACTGGTGCGGCCAGTACGCGGCCAGCCCCTCGTAGGTCCTCCGGCCCAGCACCAGCCCGGCCGACCGGGCCTGGCGCCCGAACGAGTGGTCGCCGTGGTCGCCGTCCGGCCGCACCCACGGGCCGACCGGGTCCACCACGCCGTCGACGGTGGCCTGCGTCGTCGCGATCAGCCGTCCCATCGTCGTCCCCCCTCTGTCGCGGGCGCCCTCGCCGGCCCCCTCACCCGTACGACGACCGGGGACCGGCGTCGTCGACATTCGTCGCCCGCACCCGCGAGGGGTAGGTGTGGACCGATGGGCACGCGGCTCGATCAGGTGACCGACGTCGTCGCGTACCACGGCGAGGGCCCGGTGTGGTCGGCCCGCTGGGGCGGGCTGCGCTGGGTCGACATGCTCGCCGGCGACGTGCTCAGCCTGCGGCCGGACGGCTCGGTGGGGCGCCGGCACGTGGGGGCGATCGCGGCGGCGCTGCGCCCCCGCCGCGGCGGGGGCGCGGTGATCGGCGTAGAGCGGGGCTTCGCGCTGGAGGACGCCGACGGCGCCCTCCACCCGCTCGGCGAGCTGTGGCGCGACCGGTCGATCCGCATGAACGAGGGCGGCTGCGACCCCGACGGCCGCTTCTACTGCGGCTCGACCTCGGGCGAGGGGCGGCCGGGGGCGGCGGCGCTGCACCGCCTCGACCCGGACGGCGACGTGCGCGTCGTCGTGGAGGGGCTGACCGTCTCGAACGGCCTCGACTGGAGCCCGGACGGCGCGCTGGCCTACCACAACGACACGCCGAGCCGCGCGATCGCCGTCTACGACTACGACCGCGAGGCGGGCCTCACCGGGCGCCGCGTCCTCGCGCGGCTCGACCACCTCCCCGACGGCCTGACGGTCGACGCCGAGGGCGGCGTGTGGACCGCGCTGTTCGACGGCGGCGCGGTGCGCCGCTACTCGCCGCGGGGCGAGCTCGACGCCGTCATCGAGCTGCCCGCCCGCCAGGTCACGGCCTGCGCGTTCGGCGGGGCGGCGCTCGACGAGCTGTACATCACCACCTCGCGCGAGGGGCTGGGGCCGGCCGACGACCCGCTCGCCGGCGCGCTCTTCCGCGCCGAGCCCGGCGTGCGCGGCCTGCCGGCCCGCGAGTTCGCGGGCTGATCACATCAGCGCGCGCAGCGCGGGCAGCGTGAGCGTGGCGAGCAGGGTGGTCACCACGACGGCCCCGGCGAGCACGTCGGCGGGCAGGCCCTCGCGGGAGCCGATCACCAGGGCCATCATCGCCGTCGGCATCGCCGACATGATCACGACGGTGCGCAGCACGTCGCCGTCGAGCCCCAGCGCCGCGGCGGCCGCGTAACCGAGCGCCGCGGCCAGGCCGAGCCGCACGACGGTCACGGAGGCGAGCTCGCCCCACACCCGGTGCAGGCCCCGGGCCCGCAGCATCAGCCCGGCGTAGATCATCACCAGCGGCAGGGTCGCCGCGCCGAGCAGCTCGAGCGGCCGCTCCGCCGCCGCGGGCAGCTCGACCCCGGCGAGGTTGACGGCCAGGCCGGCCAGCAGCGCCCAGGTCGGCGGCACGAGGACGGCCCGGGCCACCTCGCGCGCCCGGGGACGCGGCCGCTCCGCCGGCGCGCCGTAGGCGCCGGCGAGCGCGACCGACGACGTCCAGGTGAGCGGGCTGGTGCAGAGGGTGTGGTAGATCGCCGCCGCCGCCGGCGAGAACCCGCCGCCGGCGGCGGCGATCAGGGGCAGGCCGAAGAAGCCGGTGTTGCCGAGCGAGGTCGCCAGCACGAGCGCGCCCGCCCGGGGGCGCTCGAGGCCCCAGGCGCGCGCCGCCCCGCCCACGATCAGCAGCAGCGCGACGTGGACGGCGAGGCCCGCCACCGGCACCAGCAGCAGCGCGCGGTCGAGGTCGGCGCGCGCGAGGATCGTGAAGATGAGCGGCGGCAGGGTCAGGGTGAGCACGACCCGCATCAGCGTCGGCCCGTCCTCGCGGCGCAGCACCCCGGCCCGGCGGGCGAGGGCGCCCGCGAGGATGACGAGCAGCGCCGCGGAGGTGGTCTCGGTCAGGGCCGCCCCCGCGTCACGGGCGCGAGGCTACAGCCGCCCGGCCGGGCAGGCCCCGTCCCCCGCCGGGGTGGCGGCCGCCGCCGGCCGGCGGCGGCCGCCCCGCGGCTCACCTCCCGCGCAGCAGGGCCTTCGCGATCCTCCCGACGACCACCTGGTCCCGTCCACGACCTCCGCGTTCTGGAAGTCGACCGCGATGCTCGCGGACGAGGACGCCTTCGCACGGTGAAGCCTCCCGCTCGGCCAGGAAGTCGATCACCGCCCCCGTCGCGGACCGCCGGGCGGGGTCCGGGTCCCAGTCGATGCCCATCATGATCCAGTGGGTGCGGTCCTCCGCCCACGGGGTCGTGATGCCGGCGCCCGTGTGGACGGTGAAGCGGACGGTGCCGGCGAGCGAGTGCTCGATCGCCGAGCCCGACACCTCGCCGTCGCCCTGCACCGAGTGCGGGTCGCCGGCGACGAGCCGGCCGCCCGGCTGGAAGACCGGCAGGTAGAGCGTGCTGCCCTCGGTCAGATCGTTGACGTCGAGGTTGCCGCCGAAGGGCCCGGGCGGGCCGGAGCCCCTGCACGCCGCTCGCGCGCGGCGGCGCGCCCTCGGTCGAGCCGACGAACATCCTGTCGGCGGGCGCGACGGCCATCACGCCCATGAACGGCTGCAGCCGGATCCGGATGCCGTGACCGAAGAACGCCACCTCCCGGCCGCGCGAGGTGCCGGTGCGGTCGAGGTGCTGGGTCGCGTCGGGGATCGGCCCACCCGGCGCGCCGGCGGGGACCGGCGGGATGTCGAGCCCGTGGTCCCCCGGGCGCCAGCCCGGGGAACCCTCGCCGAAGTCGCCGCTCGTCGCGGCCGTCCCGTTGACCCCGTACGGCACGCGGGTGTCGAGGTCCAGCACGTCGATCTGCAGCATGTCGCCCGGCTCGGCGCCCTCGACGTCGACCGGCCCGGTCGTGATGTGCGGCCCGTAGCGCGGCCGGCCGGGCAGCGACTCCCAGAACCGCCGCAGGTCGGGGAGGATCTCCTTCGGCGTCACGCCGAGGGCGCCGAGGTGCTCCTCCGGGGGATGTCGGGGTTCGTGGCCGCGCGCTGCGAGATCGTGTCGATGCGGATCGTCTCGCCGAGCGGACCGTCGCCCGCGCCGGCAGGCCGATGGGGAACCCGCCCAGCACGGTGGCGGCCGGGGTCGAGCGCAGGTGGTGGTCCCAGCCGCCCCGCTCGGCCGTCGCGGGGCCGGCGGCGGCGACGGCCTGTCCGGCGCCGCCCGCGACCGCGAGCGTCGTGGTGCGCGCGGCGGCCCAGGCGAGCGCCGCGCGCCGCCGGCGCCGCCGGCGCGGTGTCGGGTGATCCTCCACGGAGGCCTCTCATCCGGATGCCGGATGGGCGCACGCTCTGAGCGCCGCCGCCGCGCCCGCTTGGGCCGCGCGACGAGCATCGGGGCCGCCGCGTTCCGACATGGCGGCGGCCCGGATGCCCGGCGCGGGAGGCGACCGCTACGCCGGGCGCTCGGCGAGCAGCGCCTCGATCTGGCCCAGCGCCCCGCGGATGCCCTCCTCCACCCCCATCTCGATGACCTTCCGCATGGCCTCCTCGGACTCCCAGATGCTCGTGATCGTCATCCGGCTGCCGCCGCCGGCCTCGTCGATGGCCACGACCATCGTGGAGCGCGGCATGTCCGCGGCCTCGCCGCCGTCCTCGTCCGCGAAGAAGTCCTCCACCTCGAGGCGGCTCGGCGGGTCGGCGCGCAGCACACGCCAGCCGCCGTGGTAGCGCTCGCCCTCCGGCGAGGTCATGAAGTAGCTCACCCGCCCGCCGGCCGACAGGTCGTGGTCGGTGACGGTGGCGGGGTAGCCGGGCGGGCCCCACCAGCGCTCGAGCTGGCGCGGATCGGCCCACAGCCGCCACACGCGGGCGACGGGCGCGGGGTACTCGGCGACGATGGTCATCGAGCGGGTGGCGACGTCCTTGCGCACGTCGAGCACGGTCATGTCGGGTCTCCTTCCGGCAGGTCGGCGAGGGCGGCGCCGAACCGGCCGAGCCGGTCGCGCCACATCGCCTCGAGGCGGTCGAGGATGCCCCGGGCCGACGACAGGGTCGCGACGTCCGTGGTCACGAGCTGCTCGCGCCCACGCCGCCTCTTGTGGACGAGGCCGGCCGACTCGAGCACCGCGACGTGCTTCTGGATCGCGGTCACGCTCATGGGATAGGCGCGGGCCAGGGCCGAGACCGACAGGTCGCCGGCGGCGGCCCGCACCACGATGTCGCGCCGCGTCGCGTCGGCGAGCGCGTGGAAGAGCTCGTCGATCTGCGGCTCGGTGAGATCACTTACAACCATTTGGTTGCAGGTTACGGGCGGTGCGAGCGCGGCGCAAGTACGGGCTGGACGGCGCCGCTGCGCCCGCCGTACGCTCGGCCGGGAGCGGGGCGACGACCGCGCGCACGCCGGCGCGATCGTCCGCGAGCCGGGGCCCCCCGCAGACGCCCTTCCCGCCTCCGCCGACCGGTCACGACGGGAGGGTGGGCATGCTGGGAGACAAGAACGTCGCCGCCGCGCTCGCGGTGAGCGACATGCAGCGGGCGCGGGCGTTCTACGAGGGCACGCTGGGGCTGACGGCGACGCACGAGGACGAGGGATCGGTGCTCTACGGCAGCGGCGCCTCGGCCGTGCTGGTCTATCCGTCGCAGTACGCCGGGACGAACCAGGCCACCGCCGCCACCTGGGCGCTCGGCGACGACTTCGACGCGATCGTCGAGGGCCTGCGCGGGAAGGGGGTCACCTACGAGCGCTACGACCTGCCCGGCGTGTCGCGCGAGGGCGACGTCCACCTGCTCGGCGACATGCGGGGCGTCTGGCTGAAGGACCCCGACGGCAACATCCTCAGCCTCATCGACGCGCAGCTGTAGCCGCCGACCGCCGGTCGCGATCCCCGCCCCGGGCGGTCCCGCCGATTGCGGGACCGCCCGGTCTCGGTGGTCGAGACGGGCGTGACGACGCGCCGACGGCGGCGCCGGCCCCGGGCGCGACGGGGTACGCCGCGTGCGGTGACCGGTGGCAAGAGCATCCGCGGGCGGGGCCCGGTGCGGCGCACGCGCCCCGCGGCCGCCTGACGTGGCGGGCCACCGGCACGGGCGCATCGAGGACTACGGCCTCATCGGCGACCTGCACACGGCGGCGCTCGTGGGCCGCGACGGCTCGATCGACTGGCTGTGCCTGCCGCGGTTCGACTCGGGCGCCTGCTTCGCCGCGCTGCTCGGCGACGGGCGCCACGGGTACTGGCGGATCGCGCCGGCCGGCGCGCTCGCGGGCGCCGCCCGCCGCTACCGCGACGGCACCCTCGTGCTCGAGAGCGAGCTGCGGACGGCCGACGGCGCCGTGCGCGTGGTCGACTTCATGCCGCACCACGCCGAGGACCATCCCCACCCGCGCGTCGTGCGCGTGGTCGAGGGCCTCAGCGGCCGCGTGCCGATGCGGACCGAGCTGGTGGTCCGGTGGGACTACGGGGCGCTGGCGCCCTGGGTCAGCTCGCACGACGACGGCGTGCACATCGTGGGCGGCCCGGACGGCCTGCGGCTGGCGGCCGACGTGCCCCTGCGGGCGGCGGACGGCGCGCCGGGCGGCGCGCTGGCGGCCGGGTTCGAGGTCGGCGCGGGGGAGCGGGTGGGCTTCAGCCTGGACTGGTACCCCTCCCACGAGGCGCCGCCGCCGCCGGAGGACCCGCTCGCCGCGCTGGGGGCCACGGAGCGCTGGTGGCGCGCCTGGTCGGGCCGGTGCCGGTACCGCGACGAGTGGGCGGGCGAGGTGGTGCGCTCGCTCATCACGCTGAAGGCGCTCACCTACGCGCCGACCGGCGGCATCGTCGCCGCCCCGACGACCTCGCTGCCCGAGTGGCCCGGCGGGGTGCGCAACTGGGACTACCGCTACTGCTGGCTGCGCGACGCCACCTTCGCGCTCTACTCGCTGCTGCTCGCCGGATACCGCGAGGAGGCGTCCGCCTGGCGCGACTGGCTGCTGCGCGCCGTGGCCGGCGACCCGCGCGGGCTGCAGATCATGTACGGGCTCGACGGGCGGCGGCGGCTGACCGAGCTGGAGCTGGGCTGGCTGCCCGGCCACGCCGGCTCGCGGCCCGTGCGCGAGGGCAACGCCGCGGTGGGCCAGCTGCAGCTCGACGTCTACGGGGAGGTGATGGACACCCTCCACCAGGCGCGCCGGATGGGCATCCCGCCCGAGCCGGCCGCCTGGGACCTCCAGCGCGCGCTCCTCGACGTGCTCGAGTCGGCCTGGGCCCGGCCCGACGAGGGCCTCTGGGAGGTGCGGGGGCCGCGCCGCCACTTCGTGCACTCCAAGGTGATGGCCTGGGTCGCGCTCGACCGCGCGATCCGTGCCGTGGAGCGGTTCGGCCTGGACGGGCCGTTGACCCGCTGGCGGCGCACGCGCGCCGAGATCCATCGCGAGGTGCTCGCCCGCGGCTACGACGCGGACGCGGGGACCTTCGTCCAGCACTACGGGACGCGGGCGGTCGACGCCAGCCTGCTGCTGATCCCCCAGGTCGGCTTCCTGCCCCCGGACGACCCGCGCGTCGTCGGCACCGTGCAGGCGGTGCGGCGCCGGCTCTGCCGGGACGGCCTGGTGATGCGCTACGCCGTCGACGAGGCGCCCGGGCTGGACGGCCTCCCGGGGCGCGAGGGCGCCTTCCTCGCCTGCTCGTTCTGGCTCGTCGACGCTCTCGCCCTGACCGGCCGCGGCGGGGAGGCGCGGCGGCTGTTCGAGCGGATCCTGTCGCTCCGCAACGACCTCGGCCTGCTCGCGGAGGAGTACGACGTGGCCGGCGGGCGGATGCTCGGCAACTTCCCCCAGGCCTTCTCGCACGTCGCGCTGGTCAACAGCGCGCGCAACCTGTCCCGCGCCGGCGGTCCCATGGACGAGCGCCGCGAGTCGGCCGCGAGCGGTGGGACCCAGGCGGGATGACCCCGCGGGCGGCGTGCTCGGCAGCGGCGCCCGGGGCGGCCTCCCTGACCGGCCCCTGAACCGTTCGCCCTCGCCGGCCGGCGCGGCCCGTGCGGGTGATATATCGGATCACGAGACGACGGCGTCACCGGGGGTGCGGGGTGGGCCCTCGGGCCGGCATCGGGATGGGGGGCGGCGCCGCCGGCGCCTCACGCCCGGCCGCGGGCGCGCCGGCCGGCGTCCGCCGCGTCGATCGGGCGCAGCCCGAACCGCATCACCATCTGGCGGATCAGGATGACGACCGCGACGCCGGCGAGCGCCTGCCACGAGCCGCGCGAGGTGAGCCGGATCAGGCCCGCGCCGATCCAGAAGTCGAGCCCCAGGGCGAGGCTCGCGTGCAGCCCGGAGCCGCGCGCGAGGGCCGCGCCGCACGCCAGCAGGCCCATGGCCACCACGACGAGCGCGACCGCCGGGCTCACGGCACGCCGGCCGCGCCGCGGGCGCCCTCGGCGAGCTCGTCGCGCTCCTGCCGGATCTCCAGGCGCAGGAACCAGTTGAGCGCGGTGCGGATCGCGGCGATGGCCGCCAGCTGGCCGATCTGCTGGAAGCTCGGGGCGATCGCGGTGCGGAGGATGTCGCCGGCGAGCTGGAACTCGAGACCCAGCGCGAGGAAGCGTCCGAGGTCGAGTCGCACGGGGGTGAAGCGCGCGGGTCCGGAGTCCCGCCGGGCGAGCACGATGCCGACCCGAACGAACGCGATCGACGCCCCGACGGCGATGACGGCCGCGCCGCCGAGCTCGACCAGCCGCACCGCGACATCGACGATGTCGCGGAGGGTCTCCTCGCTCAGCACGTCCTCCACCCGGCGCTCCTCCCACCGACCGCGTCCCGACCGCGCCGGTATCTCCGCCGCCGGCCGCGCGCAAACCGGGCGCGCGCGCCGCGCGGTCCGCCGGAACCGCCCGCGCGGCGCGCCCCCGGGTCAGCCGCGCGTCGCGGCCGCCCGTCCGGGCGCGGCCGGGCGCGCCCGCCTCACGGGTGCGACATGAGCCCTCGCCGAGGGGCTTCCCGGTCGCCGCCCGCGCCCGTCCCGGGCGCCCGGTCGCCGCCCGCTGCGGGGGCTCCACGAGGCGCGCCGTCGCGGGCGGATCGTAGAGCCGACGCCCGGATTCGAACCGGGGACCCCTTCATTACGAGTGAAGTGCTCTGCCAGCTGAGCTACGTCGGCCCGGGGGCCCGTGCGGGCCCACGACCACAGAGCCTAGCGCCGACGACGGCCCTTCGCAGGCCGCCGGTCGGCGGGTGGCCGTCGCCCTTGACCCGGGGGCGGAAGCGGTCGATGTTGCCGGTACAGGACGTGAGCGGGGCCGAAGGATCCAGCGCCCGGCTTGCACGTCCGGACCGTGGGACTCGGAAAGGCGAACGGGGTGAACCGGCGAGGTCAGCGGGTCGGCCAGGTTCCCACCGCCACTGCGCGGGCCGTCGGGCCGGGGATCGTGGCGAGGACGCCGGATGGCGCCAGGTGGCCGGGCGGCGATCGTCGCCGGACGGACATCCCGCGCGCACCGATCTCCCAACGCGCGTCGCGTGGCGGCGCATCGATGCGGGTACAACCCGATGTGGCGACCGACGTGGTGGCGCCGTGGCGGCGCCCGTCGCCGCGGGGAGGTGAGCGCCTCTGGAACGGCTGAACGAGGACGAGCCCGCGCCCTGACCATGGACGGGGCGGATCGAGGCCCGTCAGCACGGACATGAACCGATCGGGGGGCCGGGTGCGCGAGATCGCGCCCCGGCCCTTCGTCATGCGAGGGCCAATCCTGGCCCCGGGCCGGTCGCTAGTAGCCGAGCCGGCCCGGGCGCACCAGCCGGCCGTGGGCGCCGTGGCGGGCCTCGTCGATGCGCACGAGGAGCGCCTCGGCGGCGAGCTCGACGCTGGGGTTGAGCTCCAGGTCGGCGCGCGCGGCCTGGAACTCCTCGATGGCCCGCTCGAGGAACTCGCGCCGCTCGGGCACCGCCACGGGCCGCAGGTCGTCAGCGCGGTCGGCGTGGCGCACGGCGCGCTCGGCGCCGACGGCGATGGCCAGGGCGTCGGCGGCGGTGGCGGCCGCCGCGTCGAGCACGACGGTCCAGCCGTCGGTGACCATGCGGCGACGCTCCCGCTTCTCCTGGTCGTCGGCGCGCTTGGTGGCCGTGCGCTCGCCGCGCTTGCCGGCGAGCGCCTCGGCCTCGGCGCGCAGGCGCACCAGCTCCTCGGAGGGGTTGCCGTCGGCGGCGGCCTCCATGCGGGCCTGCACGTCGCGCACCAGCCGGCCCGGGCCGCCCGCGGCCTCGCCGCCCGCGAGGGCCGCCACCGCGAGGTCGACGCCGATGGCGTGCATCCGCGACTCGAAGGGGCCGAGCCGGTCCATCGCGGCGCGCCAGCCGACGCTGCGGAACGGCACCGGCAGGCACCGCGAGCGGATGGTGTCGAGCAGGTCGGCGGGGTGGTCGGTGACGAGGATGATGTTCGAGCGCGCGGGCGGCTCCTCGAGCGTCTTCAGCAGGCGCGACTCCTGCTCGCGCAGCCGCTCGATGTCGAAGATCACGAGCACCCGCCGCCGCATGACGCTCGGGCGGGCCGCGACCTGGGCGAGGGCGTCCTCCAGGTCGCGCAGCAGGATCTGCTGCCCCGAGGCCTCGACGACCGTCAGGTCGAGCGCCTTCGTCGTGCGCGGGTGGCGCCCCTCGGGGTCCATGATCGCCCACGCGGCCTCGACGGCGGCGCGGCGCTTGCCGGTGCCCGGGGGGCCGAAGAGCAGCATCTGCTGGGGCGGGTCGGCCCGCCCGACGGCCGCGCGCAGGATGCGCTGGGCGAGCGGCTGGCGGTCGATCTCGATCACAGCAGCGGCGCGAGCGCGTCCATCACCCGGGCGTGCACCTCGGCGGCGGTGCCGTGGCCGGGGACGAGGCGCACCCGCTCGGGGAAGCGGGCCGCCAGCGCGTGGTAGCCCTCGGCCACCGCGGCGAGGAAGCCGTCGCCCTCCGACTCGATGCGGTCGGGCGGGGCGGTGCGGCGGCCGGCGGCGAGCACGACCGGCGTGTCGATGACCAGCGACAGGTCGGGCAGGCAGCCGTCGAGCGCCACTCGGTTGGCGTCGAGCACCGCGTCGATGCCCGCGCCGCGGGCGGCGCCCTGGTAGGCGAGCGAGGAGTCGAGGAAGCGGTCCGAGACGACCCAGGCGCCGTCGGCGAGCGCCGGCCGGATCGCCCGCTGCACCAGCTCGGCGCGCGCGGCGGCGAACAGCAGGATCTCGGCCGGCAGGCTCAGCTCGCCGGGCGCCCCCTCCAGCAGGAGCGCGCGGACGCGCTCGCCCACGGGGGTGCCGCCCGGCTCGCGGGTGCGCCGCACGCGCAGCCCGCGCGCGCGGAGCGCCTCGCCCAGCATCTCGGCCTGGGTGCTCTTGCCGCTGCCGTCGATGCCCTCGAGCGCGATGAAGCGCGGGGTCACCAGGGGTGGGCCTCGACCGCGGCCAGCACCACGCCGCCCGCCAGCGCCAGGACGATGCCCCAGCCGGCCCAGCGCACCCAGCGGCCGGGCGTCAGGACGGTCCGCCGGACCTCCGACTGCTGGGCCAGGCGGGCGTAGACGCCCGGGCGGGTCGCCTCCTCGTCCTCGGGCAGGCTCAACTGGTCGCCCGTCGGTTGTCCCCCCATGGGCGGTGGGTCATCCTCCGCACCGCCTGGGGTGGCTCCACCATCGACCGAAAGGTAGCAGCGTGACGACTGCACTCATCACCGGCGGCGCCGGGTTCATCGGGTCGAACCTCGCCGACGCGCTGCTGCTGGAGGGCCGCGAGGTGCACGTGGTCGACGACCTCTCGAACGGACAGCGCATCCGGGTGCCGGACGCGGCGGCCTTCCACGAGATCGACATCCGCGACGCCACCGCCCTGGCCGCGGCGGTGGCGGAGGCGCGCCCGGCCACGATCTTCCACCTCGCCGCCCAGGCCGACGTGCGCAAGGCCCTGGAGGACCCGGGCCACGACGCCGCGGTCAACGTGATCGGCACGATCAACGTGCTGGAGGCCGCCCGCGCGGCCGGGGCGCGGGTGGTGTTCGCCTCCACCGGCGGCGCCGGCTACGGCGAGTACGAGGAGCTGCCGATCCCCACGCCGGAGACCTGCGAGACCCGCCCGATGTCCCACTACGGGATGAGCAAGATGGCGGGCGAGGGCTACTGCCACCTCTACGGGCGCCTCTACGGCGTGCCGGTCACCGTGCTGCGGCTGGGCAACGTGTACGGCCCGCGCCAGGACCCCCACGGCGAGGCCGGCGTGGTCGCGATCTTCTGCGGGCGCATCCTCGACGGGCAGCGCCCGCGCATCTTCGGCGACGGCCTGCAGACCCGCGACTACGTCTACGTGGGCGACGTCGTGCGCGCCTTCCTCGCCGCCGAGGCGGGGGAGCCCGGCGAGACGGTCAACGTGGGCTGCGGCGCCGAGGTGAGCGTGCTCGATCTGCTGGAGGGGCTTGGCTACGACGGCGAGCCGGAGTTCGCCCCGCCCCGCCAGGGTGAGCTGCAGCGCAGCGCGCTCGACCCCGCGAAGGCCGGCCGCCTCTACGGCTGGAGCGCGCGGACCTCGTTGCGCGACGGCCTCGCCGCCACCCGCGAGTCGGTCATCGCCGCGCGGCGGTCGCCGGGCTCCCGTCCCCCCGGGGCCTTCGCGACGACGTGAGCCGCGGCGGCCGCACCGGCCGCCCCTCGAGCACCGCGGCGGGGCCCTCGTCGACCATCCAGCGCAGCGTCTGGGGGTTCACGTCGATGCCGTCGGCGGCCGCCTGCAGGCCGGGCTCGAGCTCGGGGCCCCGCCAGGGGCCCGCGGAGTGGGCGTCGGAGGCCAGGAGGTGCGCGACCCCGCCGGCCAGCAGCACCAGCGCCGTGCGGCGGGCGGCCGGCCCGTGCTCGCCGAGGAACGAGCCCGCGGTGAGCTGCACCAGGGCGCCGCGGCCGACGACGTCGCGCATGCGGTCGGGCGCGCGCTGGATGGCCTCGGCGCGCTCGGGGTGGGCGATGATCGCCCCGTAGCCGCGCATCTCGAGGTCGCGCAGGATCTGCGGCAGCGCGAGCGGCCACCCGCGGAACGGCATCTCCAGCAGCACCCACCTGCCGCCGTCGCCGAGCGCCGACAGGGCGAGCTGCTCGTTGCTCATCCCGGCGAGGTGCTCGAGGTCGATCTCGCCGCCGCCGGCGATGCGCAGGCCGACCCCGGCGTCGTCGAGCGCCGTGCGCAGCCGCGCGACCCCCTCGTGCACCGCGTGCGGGTCGGTGGGGTGGCGGGCGCTCATGTGCGGCGTGCAGACCATCTGGCGCGTGCCCGCGTCCCACGCGGCGCGCGCCATCGCGACCGCCTCGGCCATGGAGGCCGGTCCGTCGTCCAGGCCCGGGAGCAGGTGCGAGTGGAGGTCGATCACGTCCCCTCGCAGGGTAGCGCCGGGGTCCGATGGCTCGTCCCCCGGAGGGCTGACGTCGCGCCCATCGGGCGCTATGGTGTTCGCCGGACCCGGGGGATTAGCTCAGTTGGGAGAGCGCCTGGATCGCACCCAGGAGGTCAGCGGTTCGAATCCGCTATCCTCCACTCGGCTCACGAACGCCCCGCACAGGGGCGTTTTTCATGTCCGGGTGGGCGCCGTCGGCACCGGCGCCCGGCCGCCCGCCAGGGCGGCCCCCGCCGGGCGCACGGGCGCGTCGCCCGTCGCCGCCGGCCCCGGGATCTCGCGTACCGAGACGGCCGGGGACGCCCCGTGCGGTCGCCCGCGGCCCGCCCCCGAGGGGCCGCGCGCCCACGATCTGCAGGCGTTCTGCGTATACGCGTAGGATGCGCGTCCAGCCGCCGCCTGGTCCGTCGTTCGTTGACGGACCATGAGGCCTACGGTAGAAAACCGCACCCTCGTCACCGTCCCGGGATCCCATAACTGTGTCGACCAGCTCCCCCCCCGCCCCGAACGGGGCTGAAGCCACGCGCGCGCCGCTCACGATCGGCGTGCCCGCCGAGACGCTCGACGGCGAACGGCGAGTAGCGCTGACCCCGGCGGTCGTGCCCCAGCTCCAGAAGCTGGGCGCCGCGGTCGTCGTCGAGTCGGGCGCGGGCGCCGCCGCCGGCTACCCCGACGCCGCCTACGAGGAGAAGGGCGCCACCATCGGCACGCGCGACGACGCCCTCTCGGCGAACGTCGTCGCGTACGTGCGGGTGCTCGCCAACGACCCGGCGAGCCCGGACCTGGCCAAGCTCCACGCCGGCCAGGTCGTCGTGGGCATGGCGGCGCCGTTCGCGCAGCCCCGGGTGGCCGCGGCGCTCGCCGACAAGGGCGTGACGCTGCACTCCCTCGAGCTGCTGCCGCGCACCACGCGGGCGCAGGCGATGGACGTGCTGAGCTCCCAGGCCAACATCGCGGGCTTCAAGTCCGTGCTGATGGCCGGCGTCGCGCTGCCGAAGGTCTTCCCGCTGATGACCACGGCGGCCGGCACGATGGCGCCGGCGAGGGTGTTCGTCGTCGGCGCCGGCGTCGCCGGCCTGTCGGCCATCGCCACCGCGCGCCGCCTGGGCGCGGTCGTCGAGGCCTACGACGTGCGCGCGGCGGCCAAGGAGGAGGTCAAGAGCCTCGGCGCCAAGTTCGTCGAGTTCGACCTCGACACCGGCCAGGAGGGCACCGGCTCGGGGGCCTACGCGAAGGCCCTCACCGACGAGCAGCTCGCGAAGCAGCGCGAGCTGATGACCGCGGTCGTCGCCAAGTCCGACGTCGTCATCACGACGGCGCAGGTGCAGGGCGCGAAGGCCCCGGTGCTGATCACCGACGACATGGTGCGCGCGATGGCGCCCGGCTCGGTGGTCGTGGACCTCGCCGCCGAGCAGGGCGGCAACGTCGAGCCCAGCCGGCCCGGCGAGACCGTGGACGTGGACGGCGTGAAGGTGATCGGGCCGGTCAACGTCCCGTCCGAGGCGCCGTTCCACGCCAGCCAGCTCTACGGGAAGAACGTCGCGAACTTCCTGGCGCTGATCGTCGCCGACGGCGCCGTCGCGCCGCCGGGCGACGACGACATCGTCAACCAGACCACGGTCTGCCGGGACGGCCGCATCGTCAACGAGCGGGTCCAGTCGGCCCTCGGCGCCGAGGAGGGTGTCACCTCGTGAGCAGCACCGACATCATCATCACCAACCTCTTCATCTTCTCGCTCGCGGCGTTCGTGGGCTTCGAGGTGATCCGCCGCATCCCGAAGCTGCTCCACACGCCGCTGATGGCGCTCACCAACGCGCTGTCCGCGATCGCCCTGGTGATCTCGATCGTGATCCTGGGCCAGGGGCACTCGACGTACGCGCAGGTGCTCGGCTTCATCGCCGTGGTCGCGTCGTCGATCAACGTGGTCGGCGGGTTCATCATCACGGACCGCATGCTCAAGATGTTCAAGCCGCGTGAGCGCAAGCCGGTCGCGACCGAGGACGGAGCCGCCTGATGGACCGCATGAACTGGATCCAGCTCGCGTACCTCGTCGCCGCCCTGGGCTTCGCCTTCTCGCTGAAGTGGATGTCCCAGGCCTCGACGGCCCGCCGCGGCGTGCTCGCCGGCGAGATCGGCTTCGGCATCGCGATCGTCGCGACCCTCTTCTGGCCGGACATCGACGGCGAGGGCTACCTGCTCATCGCCGTCGCCCTGCTGATCGGGTCGGCCATCGGCGTGCCGCTCGGCCTGCTCGTGCCGATGACCGCCATGCCGCAGCGGATCGCGCTCTCGCACGCGTTCGGCGGTCTCGCCGCCGGCCTCATCGGCGTGGCGCACTTCTACCTCGAGCGCAGCCACTACTCGAAGTTCGACCTGCTGGTGATCGGCATCGAGATCACGCTCGGGATGCTGGTCTTCACCGGCTCGCTGATGGCGGCGGGCAAGCTGCAGGAGTGGCTGCCGCAGCGGCCGATCGTCTACCCCGGCCAGAACGCGGTGAACTTCGCCGTGCTCGGCGCGGCGCTGGCGCTCGTGATCTACACGATGGCCGACCCGGACGTGAACTGGACGATCCCGGTCGTCGTCGGCCTCGGCCTGGCCTTCGGGATCTTCCTGATCATCCCGATCGGCGGCGCCGACATGCCGACCGTCATCGCCCTCCTCAACTCCTACGCCGGCCTGTCGGCGGCGGCCCTGGGCTTCGTGCTCGACTCGAAGCTGCTCATCGTGGCCGGCGCCCTCGACGGCGCGTCGGGCCTGATCCTGTCGATCATCATGTGCCGCGCCATGAACCGCTCGTTCACGAACGTGCTGTTCGGGGCGTTCGGGGCGACCGACGCCACCGCCGGCGGCGACGGGGCCGAGCAGGGCACGTACCGCACCGCGATGGTCGACGAGGCGGCCGACCTCATGAAGATCGCCGGCTCGGTCGTGATCGTGCCCGGCTACGGCATGGCGGTGGCCCAGGCGCAGCACAAGGTGCGCGAGCTGGCCGACGCGCTCGAGAAGCAAGGGGTGGACGTGAAGTTCGCGATCCACCCGGTCGCGGGGCGCATGCCCGGCCACATGAACGTGCTGCTGGCCGAGGCCAACGTGCCCTACGACCAGCTGCTCGACATGGACGAGATCAACTCGGACTTCGCCCAGACCGACGTGGTCCTGGTGCTCGGCGCCAACGACGTCGTCAACCCGGCGGCCCGTCACGACACGTCGAGCCCGATCTACGGCATGCCGATCCTCAACGTCGACCAGGCCCAGACCATCTTCGTGGTCAAGCGCTCCATGCGCGCGGGCTTCGCCGGCATCGAGAACGAGCTGTTCTTCAACGAGAAGACCTCCATGGTGTTCGGCGACGCCAAGTCCGTGGTCACGGAGCTGACCAACGAGGTCGCCGGCCAGCGGGACGCCATCTCGCTGTAGCCCCGTGGCGGGACGGCGCCCCGGCGGGGCGCCGTCCCGCGCCGCCCGCCCGCGTCATGGCGACGTTCGGGGCGTGTGAGGAATCCGTGAGGGGCCTCCCGGATCGCGACGGCGGTGCCGATACTCCCGGCGCCCGTTCCCCCGCACCGAGGATCCCGCCGATGCGCAAGACCCTGATCGTGAGCACGTCGCTCGCCCTCATCGTGGCCCCGGCCGCGCTGGCCGCGCCGGGCGACGCCCCGTCCCCCGCCGCGCCGGCCACGGCCACGGCGCCCGCGACGGCCAAGGCCAAGGCCAAGGCCAAGGCGAAGGCACCGCGGCCGGTCGCCCACCTGCTCCAGGCCTGCGTCGTCCGCGACGCGACGGCCGGCGGCGTCGACCTGGCCGTGCTGGGCGGCAACCGCCACATGCGGCGGGCCCTCGACGGCGAGCGCGCGCTGAGCGCCGGCCTCGCCGACACGACCCGCGTGCGGCTGGTCGGCAAGGCGCGCCACGGGGCGACGGGCGCGACGCCCAAGCGCGCCCCCCGGGCCGGCACCTGGGACGCGCTCGACGCCGGCGACCGCGTGATCGTGACCTTCCGCGCCCCCCGGGGCACGACGGCCGACGCGCTGCCCGCCGCGAAGCTGGTCATCGACCGCGGCCCGACGAAGCGCTGCGGCGAGCTCGCGGCGGCCGCGGCGGCGCCCGCGCAGGACGCGCCGGCGCCGGCGCCCGCGCCCGGGGCAGCGGCGGCCTGAGCCGGGGGTGGACGGCCCCCGCAACGGGGGCCGTCCATCCGACACCGCGCCGGGTAGGATCACCGGAGATCCCCGTACCCGAGCCCAGCGAGCCTGCCGAATGAGCGTCCTCCCGGCCGACTACCCGCCGCCCTTCCAGCCGTCCGACTACATCGTCCCGCCCGCCGCGGCCGAGGACGAGCGCATCGACGTCGGCGTACTGATCGTCGGGGCGGGGCCGGGCGGCCTCGCGACCGCCGTGCGCCTGGGTCAGCTCATCGGCGAGGACCCCGAGCTCGCCGAGCAGCTCGGCGAGGTGCCGGTGGCGGTGGCCGAGAAGGGCAAGACGGCCGGCTCCCACCTGCTGTCGGGCGCGGTCATGCGCCCCGGTCCGATCCGCGACCTGTTCCCGGACGTCGACGCGGCCTCCATCCCGCACTACGGCGAGGTCACCGGCGAGTCGGTCTACTTCATGCGGCCGAAGTCGAAGATCCGCATCCCGACCCCGCCGCAGATGAAGAACCACGGCAACTGGGTCGTCTCCGTGTCGCAGCTCGCGCGCTGGATGAGCGAGCAGGCCGAGGAGCTCGGCGCCTTCATGCTGCCCGAGACGGACTGCCAGAAGCTCATCCTCGACCAGGGCCGCGTGATGGGCGTCGTCACCGGCGACAAGGGGCGGGGCAAGGAGGGCGAGGAGCTCTCCGCCTTCGAGCCCGGCGCCGAGGTCCACGCGCGGGTCACCGTGCTGGCCGAGGGCACGCCCGGCCACCTGACCGGGGTGCTGCGCCGCCACTTCGACCTGGACCGCCAGTCGACCCAGATCTGGGAGCTCGGGGTCAAGGAGGTCTGGCAGGTCCCGAAGCCGCTCACGAAGGTCATCCACACGCTCGGCTGGCCGCTGCGCCTGGGCACGAAGTACCGCGAGTACGGCGGCTCGTGGATCTACCCGATGGGCGACGACATGGTCTCGATCGGCTACGTGGTCGGCCTCGACTACGCCGACGCCACCCTGTCGGTGCACGACGTCCTGCAGCAGTTCAAGACCCACCCGATGGTCCGCGACATCCTCGCCGGCGGCAAGCGGCTGGCCTGGGGCGCCAAGACCATCCCGGGCGGCGGCCTCTACGGCCTGCCGAGCCGCTTCCACGTGCCGGGCGCCGTGATGGTCGGCGACAGCGCGGGCTTCGTGGACATGATGGCCCTGAAGGGCGTCCACAACGCGATCCACTCCGGCCGCCTGGCGGGCGAGCAGATCTACCAGGCGCTCAAGGCCGGCAAGGCCACCACCGCCACGGGCCTGTGGGGCTACACGAAGGCCGTCCGCGACTCCGCCATCTGGAAGGACCTCTGGAAGGTCCGCAACATCCGGCCGGCCTTCCAGAAGGGCTTCGTCTACGGCGGGATGATGCACGGCATGGCCACGGGCTCGTTCGGCCACGCGCCGCGCAAGCCGGTGCGGTTCAAGCCCGACGTGCGCGAGCCGATCTTCATCGGCGACCGCGACAAGAGCTACCCGGCGCCCGACGGCGAGTACCTGTTCGACAAGCTGTCGAGCGTCTTCGCCAGCGGCAACGCCACCCGCGACGACCAGCCCAACCACATCCGCATCCAGCGCGACGTGCCGGCCGAGCTCGCGACCGCCTGGGTGCACATGTGCCCGGCGAAGGTCTACGAGATCGACGAGGAGTCGCGCGGCGCCGGCGACGGGCGGGTGACGGTGCACGTCAACCCGTCCAACTGCGTCCAGTGCGGCGCCATCACCGCCAAGGGCGGCCGCCTGACGCCGCCCGAGGGCGGCAGCGGGCCCGAGTACACGATCACCTGATGGCCGGGCCGGCCGCCCGCGCCCCGCACCCCACGGCGCGCGGGCTGCTGTCGTGGATGCAGGCGCGGCCGGGCCGGCTGCCCGAGCTGCTCGCCCGCGAGGCCGCGGGGTCGGACGACCTCGCGCCCGCGGGCGACCCGGCGGTGCGCGCCCACCTGGCTCTCGTGGCCGAGGCGCTCGCCGCCAACGCCGCCCCCGCGGCGGCGCCGGCGCTGGAGCGCCTGGCGCGCGAGCTGCCGGCGCGGCTCGCCCGGCGCGAGGCGGACGTCGACGCCCAGATGGGACGGGTGGGGGAGGCCCACGCGTTCGAGGTGGGCCTGCAGTTCGGCGAGGTCGCCGCGGGCGACCCGGGCATCGAGCCGATGCTCGAGCGCCGGGTGCGCATCGCCGCCTGGACCCGGGTCTTCCTCGGGCTGCTCGACGAGGCGCGCGAGGGGCGGCCGCCGATCGCCGACGACGTGCTGGCGTGGATGAACGAGCGCCAGACGCAGCTCGCCGACACGATCTTCGCGATGGACCGGCGGGCGAAGCAGATCGAGATCGACCGCGGCGGGCCCGACGCCGTGGCCGGCCCCGAGACCGTCAACCGGATCGGCCAGGCGGCCACGCTCCAGGCGCACACCCGCTTCCTCGTGGAGGCGCTCGCCGAGCACCTGTAGGGCACGTCGAAGAACGAAGGGCACGTGACCCGCCGAGCGAAGACCGAGCGATCCGGATGGCCGCGGCCGACGCCGATGCTGGTTGCATCGGCGTTGACGCGGACGCCGGAGCGCGACGGTTTGCAGCCGGCGGACGCGTGGCCGACTTCTTCGACGTGCTCGTCGGCGGCCGGCTACGCGGTGCGGCGCACCACCGCGATCGCCACGTCGTCGGTCAGGCGCCCGCCCCGCCAGTCACAGGCCGCCGCGTGCAGGGCTCCCACGACCCCCCGCGGGTCCAGGCCCGCGGCGTCGGCGAGCGCCCGCCGCAGCCCGTCCTCGCCGAACTCGCGCAGGCGCCGGCGCGCCTCGATGAGGCCGTCGGTGTAGAGCACCAGCGCGTCGCCGGGGCCGAACGGCTCGGTCGACTGCCGGTACCGCTCGCCCGGGAACACCCCGCAGGGCGGGCAGGGGTCCTCCAGCGCGCGCATCGTCCCGCCCGCGCCCACGAGCAGCGGCGGCGGGTGCCCGGCGCAGCACCAGCGCAGCTCGCCGCGCGCGGTGTCCACGACGGTCAGCACGAGCGTGACCAGCGCGCCGTCGGCGAGCCGCGGGCACATGAGGTCGTTGAGCTCGCCCACCACGTCGGCCGGCTCGGGGCGGTGCTGGCTGAGCGCCTCCGCCATGTAGCGCGCCATGGCCGTGACGCCGGCGGCGTCGACGCCCTTGCCGGACACGTCGCCCACCAGCACCGCCAGGCGGTCGTCGGGCAGCGTCCAGGCGCTGTAGAAGTCGCCCCCCACCAGCGACCCGGCCGCCGCCTGGTAGCGGGCGGCGAGCTCCAGGCCGGGGACGTCGGGCAGCCGGTCGGCGATGAGCGCCTGCTGCAGCGTCTCGGCGATGTGCCGCTCGCGCTCGAACTCGAGGGCGTTGGCGAGCGCCCCGGCGGCGTGGCGCGCGAGCTCGGTGAGGATGCGCACCTCGCGCTCGCCGAACTCCCGCGGCTGGAGGCAGTTGACGCTCACCAGGCCGAGCACCCGCCCGCCGTGCATCAGGGGCACCAGCATGAACGAGCGGATGCCCTCCGGGCCGGTGATGCGGGTGGAGATCCGGTCGTCGACGGCCGTGTCGTTGCAGATGAGCGGCCGGCCGCTCTCGAGCATCCGCCCCACCGTGCCCGAGCCCAGGCGGAAGGTGAGCTGCTCGACGGTGGCCTCGCCGAAGTTGCGCGTGGCGGCCGGCAGCACCAGCCCGCGCCGGTCGACGGTCAGCACGGCGCCCTTCTCGCAGCCGGCGACGAAGTGGTGGGCCTCGTCGAGCAGGCGCTCGTGGATCTCGGCCGGGCTCATCGCCGAGGCGAGCGCCTGGGCGGCCCGGGCGAGGTCGGCCTCCTCCTGCGCCCGCCGCTCCTCGCGGTCGAGCAGCATGGCGCGCTCCTCCGCCAGCCGGCGCGCGTCGTCGAGGGCGTGGCGGGTGGCGGTGACGTCGTGGAGGATGTCCACCCGCCCGAGCAGGCCGCCGTCCTCGTCGCGCACCGGGGCCGAGCTGTGCTCCACCACGCGGCCGGCGACGGTGTCGACGCTGCCGGTCACCTCGGCCTCGGGGTCGGCGTGGATGGCGAGGAAGCGCGCGGCGTACTCCTCGGGGTTGGTGAACCGCCACTTGACCTGCTCATCGACCACCGCGGTGATCGGCCGCCCCACGTGGGCGCCGAGCTCGATGCCCACCAGCTCGTCGGCGGCCCGGTTGGCGAGCGACAGGCGCCCGCGCACGTCGCTGACGATCACGCCGACCGGGATCGACGCGATCACCCCCTCGAGCGTGCGACGCGTGCGCCGGCTGCGCACGGCGAGCTGGTGGTTGCGCGCGACGAGCGCGATCTGCGGCGTCAGCGCGGTGAGCGCCGCGATGGCGTCCGGCGGCAGCGCCGCCTCGCCGCTCAGGGCGATGAGGGTCGTCGAGCCGACGGGCGGCTCGCCGGGCAGGGTCAGCGGCACCGCCACGCCGGCCGCGTCGAACAGGGCGCGGTGCAGGGCGCCGAGGCGCCCGTCGCCGCCCGCCAGCTCCGCGAGGCGCGCCACGTGCTCCGCCTCGGCGGCCACCCGCGGCCAGGTGACGGGCGCGCCCGCCGCGCGCGCCGCGTCGCCGATCGCGATCGGGTCGGGGCCGTCGCCGCGCAGCAGCGGCTCCAGCGCCTGCGCCGCCGGCGCGGGGCCGAAGTGGTGCCCGGTGCGGTGGTCGGCGGCCTCCGTCTCGTCGACGACGCGCACGGCCACGACGTCGGCCGGGAGCACCTCGTGCACCAGCGCCGCGATCTCGCAGAGCGCCGCGCCGAGGTCCGCGGCGGCGACGGCCGCGACGCGCGCGGCGACGGCCGGCACCCGGTCCGCCCGGGCGCGGGCCGTGGGGTCACTCCAGATCGCCACGGTGCCGTCCGATCAGCGCGACGTAGCGGGCGGCGGACGCCCGCAGGCCCTCCCGCTCCTCCGCGCTCGTCGCGCGCACGACCCGGCCGGGCACGCCCAGCACCATCGAGCCCGGCGGGATGCGCGCACCCTCGGTCACCACCGCGCCCGCGCCCACGATCGAGCCGCCGCCCACCACCGCGCCGTTCATCACGATCGCACCCATACCCAGGAGCACCTCGTCCTCGATCACGCAGCCGTGGACGCAGGCGAGGTGCCCCACGGTGACCCGCTCGCCGATCAGGCAGGGGAACCCGGGGTCGGCGTGCAGCACCGCGCCGTCCTGCACGTTCGAGCCGGCGCCCACGACGATGCGCTCCGTGTCACCGCGGACGACCGCGCGCGGCCAGACGGAGGCCCCCGCGCCGAGCCGCACGCGCCCGATCACCTCCGCGGCGTCGTGCACCCACGCGCCGGCGGCGATGTCGGGCGCCTCGCCCTGGAGGGTCCGGATCACGGTTCCGGAAGGCTACCGCGATGTCGCGCCAGCGCCCGTCGCGGCGCGCCCGGGTGACATCCGTCGCGTTGTTTCTGACGCTCCGGCGCATATGATCCGGGGCCGATCCGACGAACCGGGGGTGAGTGGGTGCGCAGGCGCTGGATTGTCCTTCCGATGGTGGTCCTCGTGGCCGCCGCCGGCCTCCTGGCCGGCTGCGTCGAGAGCAGCGATGAGGAGGCCCGGACGCCGGATGGCGCCCCGACCGTCGTCAACAGCGCCCTCCAGACCGACTCGAACGGCGAGACCGTGACCGCGCCCGGCGCCCCGGCGCCCGGCGGCGCGGGGGCGGGTGTCGAGACCGACGGCGGCCAGGACGCCGGCGGGGGCGCCGAGGCGCCCGCCGGGGGCGGCGGCGGCGAGGAGGCCACCGGCGGCGACGCGGCCGCCGGCCAGCAGTTCTTCGCCTCGACCTGCACGAGCTGCCACATGAACAACGGCCAGGACGCCGGCGGCATCGGCCCGCAGCTCGCCGGCAAGGGCCTCACCCCCGACGTCGTCCGCCAGACCGTGGAGAACGGCCGCGGCGCCATGCCGCCGGG
Source organism: Miltoncostaea marina (assembly GCF_018141525.1). Classification (GTDB taxonomy): domain Bacteria; phylum Actinomycetota; class Thermoleophilia; order Miltoncostaeales; family Miltoncostaeaceae; genus Miltoncostaea; species Miltoncostaea marina. Next base: position 2,954,972 of record NZ_CP064655.1, on the reverse strand, counting down.
CCTGGCGCAGGGCGAGGACCTCGACAACGTCGTCGCCTACGTGGTCAGCCTGCAGTAGCTGCCCGGCGGGGCCCCGGGCCGCGACGCGGCTCCGGGGCCCCGGCCGGTAGCATCCCGCGCATGAGCCTGGACGTGACCACCGAGGCTCGCGACGGGGTCATGCTCGTGATCCTCGGCGGCGAGCTCGACATCTACACCGTCTCGGGCTTCCGGCAGGACCTGGAGGACCTCGACCCGGCCACCACGCCGCTGGTCATCGACCTCACCGACGTCACCCTGCTCGACTCGTCGGGGCTCGGCGCCCTGGTGAGCCTGCTCAACCGCTCGCGGGCCGGCGAGGGGCGCCTGGGCCTGATCTGCCCGCACCGGCGCCTGCGGCGCGTGTTCGAGATCACGGGCCTGCGCCGCGCGTTCGTGTTCGGCGACGACTTCGACGCCGTCATCGCCGCGTTCGACGAGCAGCAGGCCGACGGGGACGACGGCTAGCCGGTGCTCGACCTCAGGCTGATCCGCGCGGACACGGAGCGCGTGGCCGCCGGGCTGGCGCGGCGCGGGGAGCAGGGCGCGCTGGGCGACCTGCTGGCCGCCGACGAGGCCGCCCGGGCGCTGCGCACCGCCGTCGAGGCGACCCGCGCCGAGCGCACCCGCATCAGCAAGGCCGTGGGCCAGGCCCGCCGGGCCGGCGAGGACTCGGCGGCGCTCGAGGCCGACGCCCGGCGCCTGGGCGACGACCTGGCCCGCCAGGAGGAGGAGCTGCGCGAGCTGGAGGGGCGCCGCGACGCGATCCTCGCCGGGCTGCCGAACCTCGCCGAGGACGCCGCGCCGGACGGCGGCGAGGAGGACTCGGTGGAGCTGCGCCGCGTCGGCGAGCCGCCGGCGTTCGGCTTCGCCCCGCGCGACCACCTCGAGCTCGGCGCCGCCGCGGGCGTGATCGACATGGAGTCGGCGGCGCGCGTCTCGGGCGCCCGCTTCGCGTACCTGCTGGGGCCGCTGGTGCGGCTGCAGCTGGCGCTCGTCGGCCTCGCCCTCGACCGGCTGGAGGCCGAGGGCTTCACCCCGGTCATCCCGCCGGTGCTGGTGCGCGAGGAGGCGATGTACGGCACGGGCTTCTTCCCGACCGACCGGGCCTCGATCTACCGCACCGCCGACGACGACCTCTACCTGGTGGGCACGTCGGAGGTGCCGCTGGCGGGCCTGCACGGCGACCAGATCCTGGCGGAGGACGACCTGCCGCTGCGCTACGGCGGCCTGTCCACCTGCTTCCGGCGCGAGGCCGGCGCGGCGGGCCGCGACACGCGCGGCATCTTCCGCGTGCACCAGTTCGACAAGGTCGAGATGTTCTCGTTTGTGCTGCCCGAGCACTCGGCCGAGGAGCACCTGCGCATCCTCGGCGTGCAGGAGGCGATCCTGCAGGCGATCGAGGTCCCCTACCGGGTGGTGGACATCGCGGTGGGCGACCTCGGGGCCTCGGCGGCGCGCAAGTTCGACTGCGAGGCGTGGATGCCCGCCCAGGGCGCCTACCGCGAGGTCACCTCGTGCTCGAACTGCACCGACTACCAGGCCCGCCGCCTGCGGGCGCGCGTGAAGCGGGCCACGGGCACCGAGCCGGTGCACACGCTCAACGGCACGGCCGTCGCCGTGGGCCGCACGATCATCGCGATCCTCGAGAACCACCAGCGCGAGGACGGCTCGGTCGCCGTCCCGGCGGCGCTCGTCGCGAACGGCGCGCCGGAGGAGATCCGGCCGCGATGAGCCCGGTGACGCGCCCGCGGGTGGCCGTCGTCGGGCACGTCGAGTGGGTGACGCACGCGCGCGGGGTCATGCCCCTGCCCGGCGAGATCACCTACGTCTCGGAGCCGTTCGACGAGCCGGCGGGCGGGGGCGGGGTGTCGGCCGCGCAGGTCGCGAGGCTCGGAGCCGAGTGCCTGTTCTTCACGGCCCTCGGCGACGACGGCTCGGGCGCCCAGGCCACGGCGCGGCTCGAGGCCGAGGGCGTCACGGTGCTCGCGGCGCGCCGGGCGGGCCCGCAGACGCGCGCCGTGAGCGCCACCGGCCCCACCGGCGACCGGGCGATCCTGGTGATCGGCGCGGCCACCTCGGCGCGCATCGAGGACGCCCTGCCGTGGGACGAGCTGGCCGGCTGCGACGCCGCCTACTTCACGGGCCACGACTCCGCGACCGTCGCGGCGGCCCGGCGCGCGCGGGTGCTCGTCGCCACCAGCCGGCGCCTGCGCCAGCTCGTGGAGAGCGGCGTGCGGGCCGACGTGGTGGTGGCGAGCGCGAGCGACCCGGCCGAGGCGGTCGACCCCGACGCGCTGCCCGTCGCCCCCGGGGCGATCGTGTGGACGGAGGGCGCCCGCGGCGGCCGCTACGAGACGGCCGGCGGGGCCTCGGGGCGCTGGGAGGCGGCGCCGCCGCCGGGGCCGCCGATCGACTCCTACGGCTGCGGCGACTCGTTCGCCGGCGGGCTGACGGTGGGCCTCGGGCGCGGTCTGGAGCTCGATGCGGCGCTCGCGCTGGGCGCCCGCTGCGGCGCCGCCTGCCTCACCGGCCGCGGCGCGCTCGCGGCGCAGCTCGTGGAGGCCTAAGGCCGGGGCCCTACGCGCCGGCGGGCGCCGCGCCCGCGTCGTCCTCGACGTCGGCCGGCTCGATCGCCACCAGCACGACGCGGGTGCCGCGGGTGGCCTCCACCGTCAGGTGCCAGCCGTCCGCGGTCACGCTGTCGCCGGTCCGCGGCAGCCGCCCCAGCTTGGTGAAGACGAGCCCGCCAACCGAGGTGACGGTCTCGTCGACGAGCTCCACGCCGTGGTCGGCGAGGTCCTCCAGGGGGACGTGGCCGCGCACGATGAGCCGCCCGTCCGGGCGCTGGTCGACCGCTGGGGCGCGGTCGCGCTCGTCGTCGATCTCGCCGACGATCTCCTCGATGACGTCCTCGATGGTCACGACGCCGGCGAAGTCGCCGTACTCGTCGAGCACCACCGCCAGCGAGGCGCGGCGGCTCTGCATCTGGCGCAGCAGGTCGTCGACCGGCTGGGTCTCCGGCACGTAGAGGGCGGCGCCCGAGAGCTGGGAGACCGGCACCTGCTCGCCGTGCTCCAGCAGCCCGCGCGCGAGCTGGCTGAGGTGCACCACGCCGCGCACGCCGTCGCCGTTCAGCACGGGGAAGCGGCTGTGGCGGGTGGCGAGCGCCTCGGTGAGCGCCGAGCGCACCGGCGAGCCGGCGTCGAGGGTCATGACCTCGGGGCGGGGGGTCATGATGTCGCGGGTGAGCGTCTCCTGCAGGCCGAAGACGCCCTCCAGCATGTCGGCCTCCTCCGGCTCGATCGCGCCGCCCTCCTCGCTCTGGGCGATCAGGATCTGCAGGTCCTCGGGCGAGGAGGCGAGCTCGCTCTCGGTCGCCGGCTGCACGCCGAGCGCGCGCACGAGGGCGTTGCCCGCGCCGTTCATCAGGTAGATGAACGGCGAGAAGACGATGCGGAACCACTCGAGCGGGCGGGAGATGCCCATCGCCGTGCTCTCCGCCCGCTGGATCGCGACCGACTTCGGCGCCAGCTCGCCCACGACCACGTGCAGCACCGTGATGATGACGAAGGCGATCACCACGGCGGTCGCGGTCGAGGAGCCCGCGCCGAAGCCCACCGCCTCGAAGGCGGGCTCGAGCAGGTGGGCGAACGCCGGCTCGCCCAGCCAGCCGAGCCCCAGGCTGGCGAGCGTGATGCCCAGCTGGCAGGCGGCGAGGTAGCGGTCGATATGTCGCACCTGCTCGCGAGCGAGCACCGCGCCGCCCCGGCCGGCGTCGGCCAGCTGGTCGAGACGGGTCATCCGCGCCCGGGCGAGCGAGAACTCGGCGGCGACGAAGAAGCCGTTCAGCAGCACCAGGAAGAGTGCCGCGGCGATCTGGACCGCGTTGGTCAACGGCCCGTGGTGACGTTCACGACCGGAATGATATCCCAGTCGTCACGCCCGTCAGACCCCCGGGCCCCCCGTGGCAGGCGGGTCGGAGCTGGGGAACGACTCCTCGCTGCCCTCGTCGACGCGGTCCGCGTCGCTGGTCTGGGGCGGCGGCTGGTGCGGCGGCACGCCGGGCCTGCGCTCCGGCTCGGCCCCCTGCTGGTCGGTGCGGTCGTCCTGCACGGGTCCTCCTGCGGGTCGTGGTCGCCCGAGTGATCCCCGATCGCCCGGGCGCTCAACCGATGTGCCGCGGCCCCGGCTCCCGGGTAGTCGACCGGTCATGACGACCAAGCCGATCCCGGACCCGTTCCCGACGCCGCCGTCCATCCCCGAGCCGTACCCGCCGTCGGTCCCCGAGCCGATGCCGGACCCCGTGCCCGAGCCCGTGCCGGGGCCCGCCCGCATCCCGGAGCCCACGCCGCCCAGCATCCCGCTCCCGGAGCCGGACCCCGTCCCGCCCTCGGAGCCGGACCCGGTGCCGCAGCCCGGCATCTGAGCCCGTCGGGACCCCCCCGGTGGCGCCCACGGCGCGCCCACCGGGGCGGAGCCGTCCCCCGCCCAAGTGAGCGGCCGTCGAGCGCCCAAGTGAGCGGCCGCCCAGCGCCCAAGTGAGCGGCCGCCCAGACGCCCAAGTGAGCGGGCCGTCCAGCGCCCAAGTGAGCGGCCGCCCAGCGCCCAAGTGAGCGGCCGCCCAGCGCCCAAGTGAGCGGCCGCCTGGCGCCCGATCGAGCACGTTGCGGCGACGGCCGCCGGCGAGGGCTCAGGCGGCGGCGCCTCCGGCGTCGGCGTCGTCGGGGCGGGAGGTCGTCTCGACGGGCACCGCGGCGGGCCCGCCCTCCGCGGCGCGCGCCTCGCCGCCGCCGGCGAGCTCGGCGGCCACCATGTCCCGCATGCGCGCCAGGGCGAGGCGGGCGAACCGCAGCTGGAGGCCGCGGCCGAAGACGTGGAAGCCCCACCGGACGACCGGGTTGCGCACCGGCGCCTTCTGCGAGATGGCGCGGATGCGGAAGAGGACCTCGCCGGTGTCGAGCCACTTGAGGGCCTCGAACTCCATCTGGCCGCGCTCGAGGTGTCCCTCGAGGGTGCGGTAGCTCCAGCCCCACAGGCGCGCCTCCCGGCCGTCGATCTCGCGCGTCTCGTCGACGACCGCGGCCACGCGCACGCCGAACAGGAAGCGCATGCCGAGGAAGTGCCCCTGCAGGAGCATGTTGCGCTCCTCGAGGCGCTCGGTGGGGTGGTAGATGGCCTCGATCAGCCGGGGATCGGCGAAGCGGTAGTCACGCACGAGGTCCCGCGCGACCTCCCAGGGCCCGCCGGGGACGGGCGGGCCGGGCGGCTCGGTGCCGAGCGCCACGCTGTGGTCGTCGACCAGCCAGCCGGTCTCGGGCCCGGCCCCTTCCAGCTCGGCGGGGTCGAAGTTGAGCCGTCGGTCCTGCAGGCGCTCCAGCATCCGCATCGCGCGGCGCGACCCGCGCCGGGAGGGCTCGCCGCGGTCGTCGGGGAAGCGCACCGTGCGCACCTGCACGGGGCCGGTCGCCTCGCCGCCGGCGATGGCGGCGGCGCGCTCCAGGAAGTGCGCCCACATGTGCAGCTGCATCTCCTGGGCGACCCGCAGTGGGCCGTAGACGAGGAGGAACGGCACGCTGCCGCTGCGCGCGGCCGACTCGATCTCCACCACGAGCTCGTCGCCCTCCTCGCGGGCCCGGAACTCGATCTCGCCCGCCTCCATGTGGCCCTGCAGGGTGGCGAGGCGGAAGGAGCGCGGGCGGCGCTCGGCGACGCGCACCGGGCCGTTCCAGGGCCCCGGCATCCAGACGACGTACTCGTCGCCCTCGGCCATCTCGCCGAGGCGCCCCTTCGTCTTGACGAAGCGCGACACCTCGAGCGGCGAGGCGCGGTTGGGGTCGCGCGCCAGCGCGTCGATCAGCTCCTCGGGGGACATCGCGGCGTCGCGCACCCGCACGCGGTACCGGCGGCGCAGCGAGGCGCCGGCGCCCTCCTCGCGCGGCTGCAGCTCCTCGTCGCCGCCGGGCACGGGGCGGTCGACCGGGCCGGTGTCCGGGCCGCGCCGCGTCTCGGTCTCGCGCTCGATGTCGACCGCGTGGCGCAGGTAGCGCCAGCTCGCCACGACGCCGCCGAGGCCCCAGCGCAGCGCGGAGCGGGCCGCGAGCAGCGCCGTGTAGGCGCGCTCCAGGAGCCCCGCGAGGCTCACCGCGGCACCGACCCGGCCGTCGTGCCGAGCACGTCCGTCGCGCGCGCCAGGCGCGCCTCCTCCACCTCGGCGGCGAGCGCCTCGCAGCGCTCGGCGTGGTCGCGCACGAGCCCGTCGGAGGCCACCTCGGCCCGCTCCAGGGCCCGCCAGAGGGCGGCCGAGCCGAGCAGCACGAGCCCGAGGCCCTCCAGCTCGAGCACGTCCGAGAGCGGGGAGCGGCTGGCGATGCGCCCGTTGAGCTTCATGCGCCCGAGGCGCTCGCCGAGCGTGGCCGCGGCCAGCTTGGCGAGCGGCGGCCCGGCGCCGAGCTGGCGCAGGAGCACCGTCGCCGCCTCCTGGCCGGCGTCGAGCTCGGCCGCCGCCCGCTCGAGCAGCGCCGCCGCGGCGCCGTGGTGGCCGCCGCCGCGCATGCGGCCGACGAGCGCCGCCCCCGCGCGCATCATGGCGAGGTGGTCGCCGAGGTAGATCCGCAGGACGCGGCGGTCGTCCGCCACGCCGTCAGACGTCGAGCCGGCGCGCTGCGGCAACGAGGGCCTCCGAGAAGGTCGGGAACTGGGCGACGACGTCCCGCAGGACGTCGACCGGGATGCGGGCCCGCACCGCGAGCACCGCCATGTGGATCCACTCCGAGGCGAGCGGCCCGACCGCGTGGGCGCCCACCACGACGCCCTCGCGGGCGTCGGCCAGCAGCCCGGCCCGGCCGATCACGCCGCGGCCGTAGGTGGTGGCGCGCTCGAGGTCCGCCAGGTCGACGGCGGCGGCGACGGTCGCGATGCCCGCCTCGCGGGCCTGCGCCGCGGTGCGGCCCACCGCCGCCACCTCGGGGTCGGTGAACACGCAGCGGGGCACGGCCGACAGGTCGGCGCGCAGCGGCTCGCCGAGGATGTCGGCCGCCGCGACGCGCCCCTGGTAGGACGCGACGTGGGTGAAGCTCGGGGCGCTCGTGCAGTCGCCGACCGCCCAGACGCCCTCGGCCGCGCGGCAGCGGTCGTCGACGTCGATGCCGGCCTCGCCGGGCTCCACGCCCACCGTCTCCAGGCCGATGTTCTCGACGCGCGGCCTGCGCCCGGTGGCCACGACGACCCGTTCCACGACGCGCTCGGTGCCGTCGTCGAGGACGGCGCGGGCCATCCCGTCCTCCGGGGCGAAGCGCTCCGCGCGCCGGCCCAGCAGCAGCTCGATGCCCGCGGCGGCGAACGCCTCCTCCAGCAGCGCGCTCACCTCCGGCTCCTCGCCGGCCAGCAGGCGGTCGTCCGCCTCCACCACGCTCACCCGCGCCCCGCCGTGGGCCAGCATCTGGGCGATCTCCACGCCGACCGGCCCGCCGCCCAGCACCAGCGCGCGCTCGGGGACGCGCCGCAGCTCCATCGCCTCGCGGTTGGTCCACGCGCCGATGCGGTCGATGCCCTCGGCCGGCGGCACCACGGGCTCGCTGCCCGTGGCCACGACGATCCGCCGCGTGGCGTGCGTCTCGCCGTCGACGACCACGCGCCCGGGGCCGTCGATGCGCGCGGTGCCGCGCAGCACCTCGACGCCCTGGTCCTCGTAGCGGCGCACCTTGCCCGCGTCGTCGAGGCCCGCGGTCACCCAGTCGCGCCAGCCGGCCACCGCGTCCCAGTCGGCGATGCGCGCCTCCACGCCGGGCACCCTGCGCGCGGCGGCGACGGCCTCGCCGGGCCGCAGCAGCGCCTTCGCCGGCATGCAGGCCCAGAAGGGGCACTCGCCGCCCACGAGGCGGGCCTCCACCATCGCGACCCGCATGCCGGCGTCGCCCAGGCGCCCGGCGACCGAGCGGCCCCCCGATCCGGAGCCGATCACGATCGCGTCGTAGGCGCCGCCGCTCACGACTGACCCGGCTTGTCGCCCTCGTCGTGCGCGAAGCCCTCCAGCGAGTGGCGCACCGGCAGCGTGAGCGGCGGGGCGGGGATGTCGCCCCGGCGGCCCGGCAGGCCGCGCGAGATGCCCACGCCGCCGTCCACCACCCACACCACGCCCGTCACGAACGACGCCTCGTCGCCCGCCAGGAAGGCGTAGACGTTCGCGATCTCCTCCACGGTGGCCCGGCGCCCCACGATCGTGGAGTCGACGATCGTCTGGGCCGCCTCGGGCGTGTGCGGCCCGGCCTCGGGCCGCGTCTGGCCGGTGTCGGTCGGCCCCGGCACCACGACGACGGCGCGCACGCCGTCCGCCGCCGACTCGGCGGCCACGCCGAGCGTGAACGAGGTCGCGAAGCCCTTCGTGCCGCCGTAGATCGCCATGTTCGGGATGCCGGACACCCCCGCGGTGCTGCCGGCCGACAGCACGACGCCGCGGCTGCGGCGCAGCTCCGGCAGCGCGGCGCGCGTCATCAGCACCAGCGAGCGGACGTTGGCGCGCAGCAGCCGGTCGAGCTCGGACACCGGCATCTCGTCGGCCCGGCACATGCGGTCGGCCTCGGTGGCGGCGTTGTTGACCAGCACGTCCAGGCGGCCCCAGCGCGAGATCGCGGCCGCCACGCAGGCGTCGGCCACCCCGTCGTCGCCGAGGTCGCCGGCGCAGGCGACCGCGTCGCCGCCCAGCCCGCGGGCGGTCCCGGCGACGTCCTCGATCGGGTCGTCGGCGAGGCCGCTCACCACGACGCGCGCGCCCTCCGACGCCAGCTTCAGCGCGACCGCCTCGCCGATGCCGGCGCCGCCGCCCGTCACGATCGCGACCCGCCCGTCAAGCCGTCCCACCGCACCCCCTCGCTCCGCGGGGCCGCGCGCCCCTGGGGGCCGAGTGCCCGCCCGGGGCACGTTCCGAACCGCGCTCCCCGGCGTTCACGCGCGGTCGAGGGCCGCCAGCCACCGCTCCACGCGGCGGTCGACCGGGCGCCTGCGGGCGAGCGCCCACCGCAGGCCGCCCGCCGCGTCGGCCAGCCCGCGGCGCGCCGCGGGGTCGGTCAGCGCGGCGCGCAGGGCGCGCGCGGTCGCCGGCACGGCGGCGCGGGCGGGGCGGCGCAGCCACGCGAACCACAGCGCGTTGCGCGCCTGGGCCCGGCGCCGGGCGGCGCCGTCGTCGTCGCGCGGCGCGGGGTGGTGGTGGGCGACGACCTCCTCCACGTAGGCGAGCCCCCAGCCGGCGGCGGCCAGGTCGGCGGCCAGGAGCTCCTCCTCGCCGCCGACGCCGAAGCGCTCCTCGAAGCCGCCCACCCCGAGGTAGGCCGCGCGGCGCGCCACCGCCCCGCACGCGACGAAGCCGAGCACCGCCGGGCCCGGCCCGCCGCGCCGGGGGAGGGGGCTGGCGGCCATCGCCGCGCACACCGGGTCCTCGCGCCCCTCCGGTCCCACCAGCACGCGCGCGGCGACGACCGCCAGGCGGGGGTGCGCGTCGAGCACCTCGGCCGCGCGGGCGAGCGCGCCCGGCGCCCACCACGAGTCGTCGTCGCTGAACGCGACGTAGGGGGTGCGCGCCGCCAGGGCGCCGCGCGTGCGCGCGGCCGCGCCGGCGTTGCGCCCCAGCTCGACGAGCGTGACGCCGGGGAAGCGCTCGGCCACCATCCCGGGCGTGCCGTCGGCGGAGCCGTTGTCGACCACCACCACCGGCGGCCGCTCCGGCAGCGCGGCGAGCTCGTCGAGCGCCCGCCCGAGCGAGTCGCGCCGGTCCCGGGTGGCGACCACCACCGTGACCGGCGCGCCCCTAGCCGTGGCGGACGTCCAGGGTCAGGTGCAGGAGGGTCAGCTCGACCATGCGCCGCACGGCGCCCTCGGGCGCCACGAGGATCCGCGCGCGCTCCCCCTCGGGGGCGGCGGTGGCCATGCGGTCGGCCTCGATGAGCGTCGACAGCCCGACCGAGTCGATGTACTCGAGCTCGCGCAGGTCGATCTCCACGCGGCCGCGCTCCAGGGCGCGGGAGAGCTCGCGGATGAAGTCGTCGCGGGTCGCGAGGTCGAGGTCGCCGCGCACGATCAGGCGGGTGCGTCCGTCGTGCTCCTGGGCGACGATCTCGTCCACGCCCCTCATCGCCGATCCGGCGCCGGCCATGGCGTGAGCAGCAGCAGGAGCAGGGAGTCCTCCACGGCGGTGACCTGGTGGCGCTCGCGGGGGTCGAAGGCGACCAGCCCGCCGGCGGGGACCTCATCGCGGCCGCCGTCGGCGCTGACCGTCACGCGTCCCTGGGCCACGGTGAGCCACGCGTCCTCGTGCACCTCGTGGTCGCCGAGGCCGGTGCCGGCGTCGAGTCGTATCGCGATCGCCCGCCCCTTGGGCGAGGAGTGGAGCACCTCGGGATGACCCGGGCGCACGCTCAGATCGCTCGACTTCCAGACGTCCACGCGGTCCTCCTGCTCGCAGGGATCGGGCACATGCTCATACCCGCCCGCGAGCGCTCGCGAAACCGCCGGCGCCCCGCGCGGTCAGGCGATCGGCACCGTGCCGGCGCCGCCGCAGGTCCAGCACCCGCCGGGCACCAGGCCCTCGCCGTTGGCGGCCGCCGTCATGATCCGCCCCTGGCCCCAGCAAGTCGCGCACGGCTGCCCCCCGGGCGCGGCCGCCCGCGCCGGCGGCGCGGCGACCGGCTGGACCGGCTGCTCCTCGCGCCACTCCGACCACGTCTCGTAGACCACCGGGAGGTGCAGCCTCCCCTGTCGCATCACCGTCGGCATCCCGTTCCCTCCGTCCGCGGCCGCCTCACCCGCCGACGATCGTGCCGCCGTTGGGGTGCAGGACCTGGCCGCTCATGTACGAGGCGTCGTCCGACGCCAGGAAGACGTAGCTGGGCGCCACCTCGGCGGGCTCGCCGGGGCGCCCCATCGGCACGTTGGCGCCGAACGACTCCACCGACTCCGCGTCGAAGGTCGCGGGGATCAGCGGCGTCCAGATCGGGCCCGGCGCCACGGCGTTGACCCGGATGCCGCGCTCGGCGAGCGCCCCCGACAGCGACCGCGTGAAGGCGACGATCGCGCCCTTCGTGGCCGAGTAGTCGATGAGCGACGGGTTGCCCTTGTACGCGGTGACCGAGGTCGTGTTGACGATGGCGCCGCCTTCCGGGATGTGCGGCAGCGCCGCCTGGGTCACGAAGAACATCGAGAAGATGTTCGTGCGGAAGGTGCGCTCGAGCTGCTCCTCGGTGATCTCGGCGATGTCCGACACCTGGTGCTGCTCGGCGGCGTTGTTGACGAGCACGTCGATGCCGCCGAGGCGGTCGGCCACCTGGGCGACGGCCTCGTCGCAGTGGCGCTTCTCCGAGATGTCGCCCGCGATGGCGAGGCCGCGCCGGCCCTCCTCCTCGATGCGGGCGACCGTCTCGTCGGCGTCGCCGTGCTCGTCGAGGTAGAGGATCGCCACGTCGGCGCCCTCGGCCGCGAAGGCGAGCGCCACCGCCCGGCCGATGCCGCTGTCGCCCCCGCTCACGAGCGCCCGCCTGCCGGCCAGCCGCCCGCCCGGGTGGCGGCGCGGACCGGCCTCGGGCCGCGGCGTCATCCGCGACTCGACGCCCGGCTGACGGGGCTGCTCCTGCGGGGGCTTCGTGGTCTCGCTCACGGGCGTTCGCGCCTCTCGGGTCGTGTGCCCGCCCGCCGCGGGCGGCGGGCTGCGCGCCCCTGTACCCCGGTCTCGTCCTGCGAAACCCGCGGCGATCCCTCGGCCGCCGCGCGCAGGCGGTCCAGGGCCCGGGCGATGAGGCGCGACACGTGCATCTGCGAGATGCCGAGGGTCGCGGCGATCTGCGACTGCAGCATGCCGCGGTCGAAGCGCAGGTGGATGATCATGCGCTCCCGGGCCGGCAGCGTCTCCAGGCACCCGCGCAGCACCACCCGGTCCTCGGCGAGCTCGAAGCCCTCCTCGGCCACCTCGACGTCGAGGTGGCCGTCGCCGTCGCCGTCGGTCGTGACGCGCGACAGCGAGCGGGGCCGGTAGGCCGACCGGGCCGCGAGCGCGTCCAGCACCCGGTCGGCCGACAGCCCGCCCTCCTCGGCGATCTCGCGCACGCTCGGCGTGCGGCCGTTCTGCATCGAGAGCTGCTCGACCGTCGCCGAGACGCGCTCCTGGTCCTCCTTCACGCTGCGCGGGACCCGCACCGCCCAGGTGCGGTCGCGGAAGTGGCGCCGGATCTCGCCGACGATCGTCGGCGCCGCGAACGAGCGGAAGTCGTGGCCGCGTGCGGGGTCGTAGCGGTCGACGGCGTTGATCAGGCCCACCAGGCCCACCTGCTCGAGGTCCTCCAGGGGCTCGCCGCGGTCCGCGTAGCGGCGGGCGAGCGCGCGCACGAAGGGCATGTACTCGAGGATGAGCCGCTCGCGCTCGCGGGAGGCGCCGGGGGCCTGCGCCGACATGGCGGGCGCCTACCCCGCCGCCGCTCGCACGAAAACGGGCCGCGCCATCAGGTGTCGCGGCGGGCCCGCCGTCGTTTGCGTCCGCCGCCGACGGGTAGCACCGGCGCCGTCCACTTTACCCCCAGGGGTAAACCGCTTCCCGAGGAGGCAGCACGCGTGAAGGTGCTCGGCGTCAACGCGGTCTTCCACGACCCCGCGGCCGCGCTCGTGGTCGACGGCGAGATCGTCGCCGCGGCGGAGGAGGAGCGGTTCAGCCGCCGCAAGCACGGCAAGCCGCCGGTGCCCTTCTCCACCTGGGAGCTGCCCGAGGCATCGGCGGCCTGGTGCCTCGAGCGGGCCGGCATCGCGCCGGCCGACCTGGACGCGGTCGCCTACTCGTACGACCCGCGCCTGGCGCCGGCGAGCGACGACGTGACGGCCGACGAGTGGGAGGGCCTGCGCACGCTCTACGCGCGCCGCGCGCCGCTCTTCCTCAAGACCGCCCTGCCGGGCCTCGACCCCGAGCGGGTGCGCTTCGTGCCGCACCACGTGGCCCACGCGGCGTCCGCCCACCTGGCCTGCCCCTGGGACTCGTGTGCGGTGATGGTGCTCGACGGGCGGGGGGAGCGCGCCTCGTACCTCGCGGGGCACGCGGTCGACGGCCGGCTCGAGGTGCTGCGCACCCAGGACCTGCCGCACTCGCTGGGCCTCATGTACGAGGAGCTGACCGAGTTCCTCGGCTTCCGCCGCTCGTCCGACGAGTACAAGGTGATGGCGCTGGCCGCCTACGGCCGGCCCACGGTGCTCGACCGGATGCGCGAGGCGGTGCGGCCCGACGGCGCCGGCGGCTTCACGGTGGCGCCCATCCGCTGGGCCGACCTCCCCGCCTCGCGGGAGGACCTGGCGTCGAGCGTCCAGACGCGCCTCGAGGAGGTGCTCGTCGAGCTGGCGCGCTGGCTGCACGGGCGCACCGGCGAGCGGCGCCTCGCGATGGCGGGCGGCGTGGCGCTCAACTGCGTCGCCAACACGCACGTCGCCGAGGCCGGCCCGTTCGACGAGGTCTGGGTGCAGCCGGCCGCGGGCGACTCGGGCACCGCGCTCGGCGCCGCGCTGCACGTCGCCCGCGAGCTGGGCGACCGCGTGTCGCCCATGCGCACCGCGGCCCTCGGCCGCGAGTGGAGCGACGACGAGCTCGCCGCCGTGCTGCGCGAGGCGCGGGTGCGCCACGAGCGCCCCGACGACATCTCCGAGGCCGTGGCGCAGGTGGTCGCCGACGACGGCATCGTGGCGTGGTTCCAGGGGCGCAGCGAGTACGGCCCGCGCGCGCTCGGCCACCGCAGCCTGCTCGCCAACCCGGCGCGCAGGGAGAACATCGACCGGCTCAACGCCGTGAAGGGCCGCGAGAGCTTCCGGCCGGTCGCGCCGATGGTGCTGGAGCGCCGGGCGGCGGAGATCTTCGAGGGCCCCATGCCGAGCCCGTTCATGCTGTTCACCCACCGGGTGCGGCCCGAGTGGGCCGAGCGCATCCCGGCGGCGCTGCACGTCGACGGCACCGCCCGCATCCAGACGGTCCACCCCGGGCGCACGCCCCTCGTGGCGCGGATGCTCGACGGCCTGGAGCGCCGCACCGGCGTGCCCGTCGTCATCAACACGAGCCTCAACACCGCCGGCCGGCCGATGGTCGACGACCCGCGCGACGCCCTCGAGTGCTTCGGCTCGGCGCCGGTCGACGCCCTGGCGATCGGCCCGTTCCTGGTGCGGCGGGCGGCATGAGCCGCCTGCCCGTCGATGTGGTCGTGCCGACGATCGGCCGCGCCAGCGCGCGGCGCGTGTTCGCGGCGCTGGCGGCCGGCGACGGCCCGGCGCTCCGCGACGTGATCGTGGTGGTCGACCGAGGCGGCCGGGCGCCCGAGGGCCTGGACGGCCTGGCCGCGGTGGCCCGGGACGTGCGGGTGGTCGGCGGGCGCGGCGCGGGCCCCGCGGCGGCGCGCAACATCGGCTGGCGCCTGGCGGGCGCCCCCTGGGTGGCGTTCCTCGACGACGACGTGGTGCCCGAGCCGGCCTGGCGGGCGCGTCTGGCGGAGGACCTGGCGGGCCTGCCCGACGACGTGGCCGGCAGCCAGGGCGTCATCCGCGTACCGCGCCCCGAGGGGCGCCGGCCCACCGACTGGGAGCGCAACGTGGCCGGCCTGGAGGACGCCCGCTGGGCCACGGCCGACATGGCCTACCGGCGCGCCGCGCTGTCGGCGCTCGGCGGGTTCGACGAGCGCTTCCCGCGCGCCTACCGGGAGGACGCCGACCTGGCGCTGCGGGCCATGGACCGGGGCCTGCGGCTGGTGCGCGGGCGGCGCCGGGTGGACCACCCGGTGGGCCCGGCGGGGCCGTGGATCTCGCTGCGCGCCCAGGCGGGCAACGCCGACGACGTGCTGATGGACGCGCTGCACGGCCCGGGCTGGCGCGACCGGGCCGGCGCGCCCCCGGGCCGGCGCGACCGGCACCTGCTGACCGCCGCCGCGGGCGCCGCGGCGGCCGCCTCCGTCGCGGCGGGCAGGCCGCGCCTCGCGGCCCTGGCCGCGACGGCCTGGCTCGCCGCGACGGCCGAGCTCGCGTGGGCCCGCATCGCGCCGGGTCCGCGCACCCCGCGCGAGGTCGCGCTGATGGCGGCGACGAGCGCGGCCATGCCCGTCGCCGCCGCGCACACGGCCCGCGGGCTCGCCCGCCGCCGCCGCCTGCTGGCCGACCGCGCCCGCGCGCCCTCGCCGGCGCCGCTCGGCGCGCGCCCCGAGGCCGTGCTGCTCGACCGCGACGGCACCCTCATCGTCGACGTGCCGTACAACGGCGACCCCGAGCGCGTGGCGCCGATGCCGGGCGCCCGCGAGGCGATCGATCGCCTGCGCCGCGCGGGCGTGCGCACCGGGGTCGTCTCCAACCAGAGCGGCATCGGCCGCGGCCTGCTCGACGAGCGCCAGGTGGCCGCGGTCAACCGGCGGGTGGAGGGCCTGCTGGGCGACCTCGGCCCGTGGATGGTGTGCCCGCACGCGCCCGGCGACGCGTGCGGCTGCCGCAAGCCCGAGCCGGGCCTGGTGATCGGCGCCGCCCGCGAGCTGGGCGTGGACCCGGCCGACTGCGTGGTGGTCGGCGACATCGGCGCCGACGTCGAGGCCGCCCGCCGCGCGGGCGCCCGGGCGGTGCTCGTGCCCACGCCCCGCACGCTGCCGGAGGAGATCGCCGCCGCGCCGGCCGTGGCGCCCGACCTCGTGGCGGCGGTCGAGATGATCCTCGGGAGCCCGGCGTGACCCACGTCCTGGTGGCCCGCCCGGACAACGACGGCGACGTGCTGCTCGCCGGCCCGGCGGTGCGGGCGGCCGCCGCGCACGCCGACCGGGTGACCCTGCTGGTGGGCCCGCGCGGGCGCCGCGCCGCGGCCCTGCTGCCGGGCGTCGACGAGGTGCTGGTGGAGCGGCTGCCCTGGATCGACCCCGAGCCCCCGCCCGTCGACCGGGGGCGCATGCTCGCCCTGGCCGACCGCGTCGCCGCGCTGGCGCCCGACGCGGCGGTGATCCTCTCCTCCTTCCACCAGAGCCCCCTGCCGCTGGCGCTGATCCTGCGCATGGCGGGGGTGCCGCGCCTGGCCGCCACGAGCGTCGACTACCCGGGCTCGCTGCTCGACGTGCGCCACGGCATCGACGACGACGTGCACGAGGTCGAGCGCTCGCTGAGCCTCATGGCGGCGGCCGGCATGCCGGCGCGCCCGGGCGACGATCGCCTGGAGGTGGCGACGGCGCCGGGTGACGACGCCCTGGCGGCGGGCCTGCCGGAGGGCTACGTGGTGGTGCACCCCGGGGCGTCGGTGCCCGCGCGGGCGTGGGCGCCGCAGCGCCACGCGCGCCTGGTGGCGCTGCTCGCGGACCGCGGCGTGCCCGTGGCGGTGACCGGCGGCCCGGGCGAGCGGGCGCTGACGGCCGCGGTCTGCGGCCCGCCGCGCGAGGGGGTGATCGACCTGGGCGGCCGCACCGGGCTCGGCGAGCTGGCCGAGGTGCTGCGCCGCGCCCGCCTGGCCGTGGTGGGCAACACCGGCCCCGCCCACCTGGCGGCCGCGGTCGGCTGCCCGGTGGTGTGGCTGCACGCGCCGACCGTGCCCGCGGTGCGCTGGCACCCCTGGCGCGTGCCCTTCACCCGCGTCGGCCTGCCGGTGCCGTGCGCCGGCTGCCGCGCCCGCGTCTGCCCGGTGCCGGGCCACCCCTGCATCGACGAGGTGCCGGCCGAGGAGGTGCTCGCGGCCGCCGGGGCGATGCTCGACGGCGCGCGGCAGGGGGTCGCGGCGTGATGCGGGTGCTGATCTGGCACGTGCACGGCGCCTGGACGACCTCGTTCGTGCACGGGCCCCACACCTACCTCGTCCCGGTCGTCCCGGACCGGGGCCCGGAGGGCCGGGGCCGGGCGCGGACGTACGCCTGGCCGTCATCGGCCGTGGAGGTCACGCGCGAGGAGGCGGCCGACGCGGACGTGGACGTCGTGGTGCTGCAGCGCCCCGAGGAGCTCGACGGCCTCGCCGAGCGGTGGCTGGGCGGGCGCCGGCCGGGGCGCGACATCCCCGCCGTGTACGTCGAGCACAACGCCCCGCAGGGGCGCATCAACGAGATGCGCCACCCGGCGGCCGACCGCCCCGACCTGACCCTCGTGCACGTCACCCACTTCAACGCGCTCTTCTGGGACGCCGGCACCACGCCGACGCGGGTCATCGAGCATGGCGTGGTGGACCCGGGCGAGCGCTACACCGGCGAGGTGGGGCGGGCGGCGGTGGTGGTGAACGAGCCGGTGCGCCGCGCCCGGGTGACCGGGACCGACCTGCTGCCGGCCCTCGGCTCGGCCGTGCCGATCGACGTCTTCGGCATGGGGGCCGAGGACATCGGCGGCATCGGCGACCTGGCGCAGGACGAGCTGCACACGCAGATGGCCCGGCGGCGGGTGTACCTGCACCCGATCCGCTGGACCTCGCTCGGCCTGTCCCTGCTGGAGGCCATGCACCTCGGGATGCCGGTCGTCGCCCTGGGTACGACGGAGGCGCACGAGGCGGTGCCGCCGCAGGCCGGCGTCGTCTCGAACCGCCTCGACGTGCTCTCCGAGGCGCTGAACCGGTTCGCGGGCGACCCCGAGCTCGCCCGTCGCGCCGGCGCGGCGGCGCGCGCGGCCGCCCTCGAGCGGTACGCGCTCGATCGGTTCCTCGAGGACTGGAACACCCTGCTGGAGGAGGTCGTGCCGTGAGGGTCGACATGGTGTCCGAGCACGCGAGCCCGCTCGCGGCCCTCGGCGACGTGGACGCGGGCGGTCAGAACGTCCACGTGGCGGCGCTCGCGATGGGCCTGGCGCGACGGGGCGCCGAGGTCGTGGTGCACACGCGTCGCGACGACCCGGCGCTGCCCGATCGCGTGCCGCTGGCACCCGGGGTCACCGTGCGCCACGTGGACGCCGGCCCGGCGCGCCACGTGCCCAAGGACGAGCTGCTGCCGCACATGGACCGCTTCGCCGGGGAGCTCGCGCGCGAGTGGCGCGCGTCCCCGCCCGAGGTGGTCCACTCGCACTTCTGGATGTCGGGGCGCGCCGCGCTCGCCGCCGCGCCGCCGGGGCTGCCGGTGGTGCACACCTTCCACGCGCTCGGCGTGGTCAAGCGCCGCCACCAGGGCGACCGGGACACGAGCCCGCCGGAGCGGCTCGGCGAGGAGCGGGCGATCATCGCCGGCGCCGAGCGGATCGTGGCCACGTGCAGCGACGAGGTCTTCGAGCTGCTGCGCCTGGGCGCCGACCGCCGGCGCCTGTCGGTGGTGCCGTGCGGCGTGGACGCCGCCCGCTTCACCCCCGACGGCCCCGCGGAGCCGCGCTCGCGCCCGCGCGTCGTGTGCGTGGGCCGCATCGTCGAGCGCAAGGGCGTGGACGACGTCATCCGGGCGATGGCCCACCTGCCGGGGGCCGAGCTGGTGATCGCCGGCGGCCCCCCGGCCGGCCGCCTGGCCGGCGACCCCGACGCGGAGCGCCTGCTGCTGGTGGCCCGGCAGGCCGGGGTCGCCGACCGCGTCGAGCTGCGGGGCGGCATCGGCCGCGACGAGGTCGGGCCGCTCATGCGCTCGGCCGTCTGCGTGGTCTGCGCGCCCTGGTACGAGCCGTTCGGCATCGTGCCGCTCGAGGCGATGGCCTGCGGCGTGCCGGTGGTCGCGACCGCCGTCGGCGGCATGATCGACACCGTCGTGGACGGCGTGACCGGCGTGCACGTGCCGCCGCGCCGCCCGGACGCGATCGCCGGCGCCATCGGGGCCCTGATCGAGGACCCGGCCCGCCGGGACGAGCTCGGCGCCGCCGGCGTGCGGCGTGCCCGCGAGCGCTACACGTGGGACCGCGTCGCGGCCTCGACGCTCGAGGTCTACCGCTCGTGCGCGGGGGCCAGCGCGAGCCGCGGCGAGGAGGCGCGCGGATGACCGGCCGGGAGCACCTCACCGCGCTGCGCATGGCGCTGCGGGCGCTCGACGCCCGCATCGACGCCGTCGAGGCGTGGGGCGACCGCCTGTCGGCGCGCCTCTGCTCGGGCGCCCGGCTGCTGGCCGCCGGCAACGGCGGCAGCGCGGCGCACGCCCAGCATCTGACCGCCGAGCTCGTCGGCCGCTACGTCGACGAGCGGCGGCCGCTCAGCGCGATCGCCCTCCACGCCGACACGTCGAGCCTGACGGCGATCGTCAACGACTACGGCGGCCGGGAGGCGTTCGCCCGCCAGGTGCGGGCCCACGGGCGCGCCGGCGACGTGCTGCTGGCGATCTCCACCTCGGGGCGCAGCGAGAACCTGATCGCCGCCGTCGAGGCCGCGCGCGACGCGGGGCTCAGCACCTGGGCCCTCACCGGCCCGGCGCCGAACCCGCTGGCCGCGGTGGCCGACGAGGCCCTGTCCGTGGAGGCCCGCGCCACCGCGACGGTGCAGGAGGTGCACCAGGTCGTGGTGCACCTGCTGTGCGCGGCGGTGGACGCGGCGATGGCCGTCGAGGGGCGCCCCGCGACCGCGGCGTGGCCGGCATGAGCGCGATCGTCGTCGTGGGCGACGCGCTGCTCGACCGCGACCTGGACGGGGCGGCGGAGCGGCTCTGCCCGGACGCCCCGGCGCCGGTGGTGAGCGCGGTGCGGCCCACCGAGCGCCCCGGGGGGGCCGGCCTGGCCGCCGCGATGCTGGCCGCCGACGGCCACGACGTGACCCTCGTGGCCGCGCTCGGCGACGACGCCGCGGGGCGCACGCTGGCCCGGCTGCTGCGCGAGCGCGGCGTCCGGGTGGTCGACCTCGGCCGCGGCGGCGAGACGCCGGAGAAGATCCGGGTGCGGGCCGCGGGCCAGGTGCTCGTGCGCGTCGACCGCGGCGACGAGCCCCCCCGCGTGGCGCTGCCCGGCTCCGAGGTGCGGCGCGCCCTGGCGGAGGCCGACGCCGTGCTGGTGTCGGACTACGGCCGCGGCGTGCCCGCCGCCGAGGGGGTGCGCGCCCTGCTGGTGGGCGTCGAGGCGCCGCTCGTCTGGGACCCGCACCCGCGGGGGCCGCGGCCCGTGGCGGGCGCCGACCTGCTGACCCCCAATCGGGCCGAGGCCCGCGCCGCGGCGCCCGACGGCGGGCCGGCCGATCAGGCGCGGGCGCTGCGCGCCTCGACCGGGGCCGGCGCCGTGGCGGTGACGCTCGGCGAGGCCGGCGCGCTGTTGCTCGACGAGGTGGGCCGCGAGGTGCCCGTGCCGGCGCCGGCGGGCCCGGTGCGCGGCGGCGACGTCTGCGGGGCGGGCGACCGCTTCGCCACCGCGGCGGCCGCGGCGCTGGCGGCCGGCCGGGGCACCGCGGCGGCCGTCGCGGCCGGGGTCGCGGCCGCGACGGCGATGGTGCGCGCCGGCGGCGCCCACGCCGCCCTCGACGGCGCCGCCGGGCCGCCCGACGCCGCGGCCGTACGCGCCCGCGGCGGCCGCGTCGTGGCCACGGGCGGCTGCTTCGATCTGCTCCACGCCGGCCACGTCGCGATGCTCGAGGCCGCCCGCGCGCTCGGCGACCACCTCGTCGTGCTGCTCAACTCCGACGCGTCGGTGCGGCGCCTGAAGGGCTCCGACCGCCCGCTGGTCGAGCAGGAGGACCGCGCGGCCGTGCTGCGGGCGCTGCGCTGCGTCGACGAGGTCCGCGTCTTCGACGAGGACACCCCCGAGCGGGCCCTCGCCGAGCTCGCCCCCGACGTCTGGGCCAAGGGCGCCGACTACGACGCCGACGACCTGCCCGAGGCCGCCGTCGTGCGGGCGGGCGGCGGCGAGGTCGTGGTGCTGCCCTACATCGCCGGACGCTCAACCACACGGCTCATCGAGGAGGTCGCCCAACGTGCCGAGCGCTGACATCGGAACCGTCATCGTCACCGGGGGCGCGTCCGGTCTGGGGGCCGCCGTCGCGGCCGCCGTCCGGGACGCCGGCGGGACGCCCGTGGTGCTGGACCTGCGCGCCGGGCCGGACTGGTGCGACGGCGAGGTCGTCGACCTCGCCGACCGCCGCGCCGCCGAGGCCGCCGTCGCCCGGGTCGCGGAGCGTCACGGCGGCATCGACGCGGTGGTGACGGCGGCGGGGATGGACGCGTGCGGCGACTTCGGCGTCGTGGACGCCGACGCCTGGGACCGCGTGATCGCCGTCAACCTGCTCGGCACGGCGGCCGTCGTGCGCGCCGCGCTGCCCGAGCTGGAGCGCTCGCGCGGCCGGGTGGTGACCGTGGCCTCGACGCTCGGCTTCCGCGCCCTGCCCGCCGCCACGGCGTACTGCGCCAGCAAGTTCGGCGTCGTCGGGTTCACACGGGCCCTCGCCGCCGAGACCCAGGGGCGCATCGGCGTCACCCTGCTCGTGCCGGGCGGGATGGACACGGCCTTCTTCGACGGCCGCGACGAGCAGTTCAAGCCGGGGCCGGACGCCCGCCTCAACCGTCCGGAGGACGTCGCCGCCACCGTGGTGTTCGCGCTCGCCCAGCCGCCGGGCTGCGAGGTGCGCGAGCTGGTCGTCGCCCCGTCGACCGAGCCCTCCTGGCCATGAGCGCGGGCGCCGGGCGGCCGCGCCTGGTCGTCCTGCGCGCGCTCGGCCTGGGCGACCTGCTCACCGCCTTCCCGGCGCTGCGGGCGCTGGCCGGCGCCTTCCCCGGCCATCACCGCATCCTCGCCGCGCCGGCGCCGCTGGCGCCGCTCGCGCTCGCCTCCGGCGCGGTGGACGAGGTGGTCCCCGCGGCGCCGCTCGCGCCGCTGCCGGACGCGCTCGCCGCGCCGGACGTGGCGGTCAACCTGCACGGTTGCGGCCCCCGGAGCCACCGCGTGCTCCTGGCGCTGCGTCCCCGGCGCCTGGTGGCCTTCGCCAGCGCGGAGGCCGGCGTCGCCGGCCCGCGCTGGCGGCCCGACGAGCACGAGGTGGCCCGCTGGTGCCGCATGCTCGGCGAGGAGGGCATCCCGGCCGACCCGACCCGGCTCGAGCTCGACCCGGGCGGGCCCGGGCCCGGCGAGCCCCCGCCGCCCGCCGGGGCGACCGTCGTGCACCCGGGCGCCGCCAGCGGCGCGCGGCGCTGGCCGGCGGAGCGCTTCGCGGCGGTGGCCCGCGCCGAGGCCGCCGCCGGCCGGCGCGTGGTGGTGACCGGCGACGCCGGCGACCTGCCCGCGGCGCGCCGCATCGCGCGGCTCGCCGGCCTGCCGGACGCCGACGTGCTGGCGGGGCGCACCGGCCTGATGGCGCTGGCGCGCACGATCGCGGCGGCCGGTCGCGTGGTGTGCGGCGACACCGGCGTGGCCCACCTCGCCACCGCCGTCGACACGCCGTCGGTCGTGCTGTTCGGCCCCGTGCCGCCGGCGTTGTGGGGCCCGCCGCCGGACCGGCCCCGGCACCGCGCCCTGTGGCGCGGGCGCACGGGCGACCCGCACGCCGCGGCGACCGACCCCGGGCTGCTCGCGATCGGGGTCGACGAGGTGCTCGCCGCGCTCGCCGCCCTCCCGGCCCCGCCGCCGGCCGCCGTTGCGTCCGTCGCCCCCGGTGGGGGTAGATGAGAGGGTCCCGGATCCGGTCGCAGGAGACCCAGATGCGCCTACCAGCCCCGCGAGGCCCGCTCACCGCGATGCTCGTCGAGCGCCTGTGCGGTCCGCCGGGCCCGGTCGGCGACCCGCCGGCGGGACCGTGGGACGACCCGCTCGACGGCGAGGACGCGCCGCTCGCCCTCTACCTCCTCTACGAGCTGCACTACCGCTCGTTCGACGAGGTCGACGACCGCTGGGAGTGGGAGCCGTCGCTGCTCGCGCTGCGCGCCCGGCTGGAGGACGACTTCGAGCGCGCGCTGCGCGGGGCCGTCGCCGTCCCCGCCCCGGAGGACGACCTGCCGCGCCAGCTCTTCGGCCTGCTGGCGGCCGACGACGGCCCGTCGCTGTCGCGGCGGCTGGCGCGCAGCGGGACGCTCGAGCAGTTCCGCGAGTTCGTCATCCACCGCTCGGCGTACCACCTGAAGGAGGCCGACCCCCACACCTGGGCCATCCCGCGCCTGCACGGCGGGGCCAAGGCCGCGCTGGTCGAGATCCAGGCCGACGAGTACGGCGGCGGGCGCGAGCACTGGATGCACTCCGCGCTGTTCGCCCGGGCGATGCGGGCGCTCGGCATCGACGACGCCTACGGCGCCCACATCGACCGCATCCCGGGCGCGACGCTGGCGCTGGTCAACCTGATGTCGCTCTTCGGCCTGCACCGGCGCCTGCGCGGCGCCCTGGTCGGCCACCTCGCCGTGCTGGAGATGACCTCCTCGGAGCCCATGCGCCGCTACGCGGCCGCGCTGCGCCGGCTGGGCCAGGGCGAGGACGCCACGGCCTTCTACGACGAGCACGTCGAGGCCGACGCCGTGCACGAGCAGGTGGCCGCGCACGACATGGCCGGCCGGCTCGCCCGCGACGAGCCCGCGCTGGCGGCCGACATCCTGTTCGGCGCCGCGTGCGTCGTGGCCCTGGAGGCGCGCTTCGCGGAGCGGCTCATCGCGGCCTGGGACGGCGGCCGGTCGTCCCTGCTGCCGGCGCGGAGCCCCGTCGGTGTCGCCTGACGGGGACGGGCGCGCCGCGGTCTCGTACGTGCTGCCGCTGCGGTGGCGGGACGACGACGGCCTCGACGAGCTGACCGGCTACCTCCACTGGCTGTCCGGCCGGGTGGAGGACGTGCTGGTGGTCGACGGCTCCGATCCGGCGCGCTTCGACGCGCACGCCGGCCGCTGGGCGGGGCTCGTGCGCCACCTGCGCCCGCACCCCGACCTGCACTTCGCCTCGGGCAAGGTCGACGGCGTGGTGACCGGCGTGCGCGAGGCGGCCCACGACCGGGTGGTGATCGCCGACGACGACGTGCGCTACGACGACTGGTCGCTCGCCCGGATGGGCGCGCTGCTGCTCGAGGCCGAGCTCGTGCGGCCGCAGAACTACTTCGACCCGCTCCCCTGGCACGCGCGCTGGGACACGGCCCGCACGCTGCTCAACCGCGCGCTGGGGGCCGACTTCCCGGGCACGCTCGGCGTGCGCCGCGGCCAGTTCCTGGCGATGGGCGGCTACGACGGCGACGTGCTGTTCGAGAACCTCGAGCTGATCCGCTCGGTCGAGGCCGCGGGCGGCCGGGTCGTGGCGCCGCTCGACCTCTACGTGCGCCGGCTGCCACCCACGACGTCCCACTTCCTCTCCCAGCGGGTGCGCCAGGCCTACGACGACTTCGCGCTGCCCGCGCGCATGGCCGCCGCGCTGGCCGTGCTGCCGGGGCTCGCGCTCACCCCCCGCGGGGCGCGCGGGGCGGTCGCGGCCGGCCTGGCGATGGGGGCGACCGTCCTGGCCGAGGCCGGGCGGCGCCGCGCCGGCGGGCGCGTGGTGTTCCCGGCCAGCGCGTCCCTGCTGGCGCCGGCGTGGGCCCTCGAGCGGGCGGTCTGCGCGTGGCTGGCGGTCGGCGCCCGCGCCCGCTGGGGTGGGGTGCCCTACGGCGGGAGGGTGGTCAGCCGCGCGGCGACGCCGGCGCGGCAGCTGCGACGGCGGCTGCGGCGTCCGGGGGCCGCGCCGGCGCGGGCGTCCGCGTCGTGAACCCGGCCGCCTTGTGCGTGCCGTCGCAGAACGGCGCGGTGCGCGTGCGCCCGCAGCGGCACAGGGCGATCGTCCGCCGCCGCACCGCGATGCGCTCGCCGTCGGGGCCCAGCAGGTCGAACGAGCCCCGCACCAGCAGCGGGCCGTCCGGGTAGGCGCCGATCGAGCAGGGGCGCTCGTCGGGCTCGGCGAGCCCCTCCGGATCGACGCTCGTCGCCTGCACCGCCCGCCCCACGCGCCCTCCTCGGCCGCACCTCTGAGACCGGTGCATACCCGACCGCGCCGGCGCGCATGCGCGCTCGCGATTCCGGCGTCTCCGCGCACCGGCCCCGGTTCCACCCGCCGCACCACCGGGTAGAGGGCGGCCTACTCGGACCAGCGAACAGAGGGGATCGACGCACAGTGACCGAACAACCGCGCACCAACATCCGCCCGGCGGGCGCGCCCATGGTGCCGATGTCGCGCCCGGGTTCCGACGACGCCGACGGCGGGTCGGGGTCCGAGCGCGTCGACCAGCTCGCCGGCCAGGCCCGGGAGGCGGGCGGTGAGCTCGCCGGCCAGGCCAAGCAGGTCGGCGGCGAGATCGCGGGCCAGGCCAAGGAGGTCGGCGCCAAGCTCGCCGGCGACGCCCGCGACGCCGCGCGCGTGCAGGTGGACGACCGGTCCACGAAGGCGGGCGCGAGCGTGCGCGAGGCCGCGCACGACGTCCGCGACATCGCCGAGGAGCTGCGCAGGAAGGGCCGGGACCGGCCCGCCCGGCTCGCCGACCAGGCGGCCGAGCGCATGGAGGCGTTCGGCTCGTACCTCCAGGAGTCCGACGCCGACCGGATCATGGGCGACGCGCGCCGCTTCGCGCGCGAGCGGCCCGCGGTCGTGGTGGCCGGCGCGGCCGTGGTCGGCATCGTCGCCGGCCGCCTGCTGAAGGCCTCGGAGCCCGAGCGAGAGGTGGCCCACAGATGAGCACCCAGACGCGCCTGCGCGAGCGCCCGATCGGCGATCTGCTCGCCGACTTCGCGCACGAGACGACCACCCTCATGAGCCAGGAGATCGAGCTGGCGCGGGCGGAGGTCGGCATCCAGGCCAAGCGCGCCGGCGCCGGCGCCGGCATGTTCGGCGCCGCCGCGGCGCTCGCGCTCGCGGGCCTCGGCGCGCTGACCGCCTGCGCCATCCTGGCCCTCGCCGAGGTGATGGACGGGTGGCTGGCGGCGCTGATCGTGGGCGCCGCCCTGCTGGTGGTCGGCGGCGTCCTCGCCCTGATCGGCAAGAAGAAGATGTCCCAGGTGGCGCCGCCGGTGCCCGAGCGGGCGCTCACGGAGATGAAGCGCGACGTGCGCGCCGTGCAGGAGGGCGTGCAGGCCGGGCGCGAGAACGACGGAGGGGGGCACCACAATGGCTCGTGAGATCGCCGAGATCCGGCGGGACATCGCCGACACCCGCGCGCGGCTCCGCGACACGGCCGAGGCCATCGGCTGGAAGGCCGACGTGCCCTCGCGGGCGCGCGACGCCATCCGCGAGACGGCCGGCATCGTGCGCGAGCGCATGGCGTCGAACACGTCGCGCTCGCAGTCGTACGGCGACGGCTCCGGCTCGTCCGGCCCGTCGGTGCTCGACCGGGCCCGCTCCGCCGTCTCGTCGGCCGCCTCGTCGGTCGGCGACGCGGCCTCGACGGTGGGCGGCGGCGCCTCGTCGGCCGCCGGCGGGGCGCGCTCCGGCGCCTCGTCGGCCAAGGAGGGCGTCGGCTCGGCCGCGTCCACCGCGAAGGAGGGCGTGGGCTCCGCGGCGTCGACCGCGAAGGAGACCGCGGCGGCCGCCGCGGGCACGGCGCGCCAGGGCATGGAGAGCGCCCGGCACGGGCTGCAGTCGGCCGCGGGCGCGCTGACCGCGGCGCGCGACACGGTCGCCGACCGCATGCCCGAGCCCGGCCAGGCGCGCGAGGGCGCCCGCGGCGTCGCCGCGGTCGCGAAGGGCAACCCGGTCGCGGTCGCCGTCGGCGCGCTGGCGCTCGGCGCGGTGGCGGGGATGCTGCTGCCGTCCACGCGGACGGAGGACGAGAAGCTCGGGCCGATGGCCGACGACGTGAAGGACCGCGCCGTCGAGGCCGGCTCGCAGGCCATCGACCGGGGCCGCGAGGCCGCCGCGTCGGCCGCCGAGAGCGCCTCCGAGAAGGCCGCCGCCGCGACCGAGGCGATGCAGGAGGCCGCCTCCTCGGTCACCGAGCAGGCGTCGTCGGCGGGCGCCGACGAGCCGGCGCACCCCTCCGGCGCCGCCGGCGAGGCGTCGCGGCCCGCGGGCCAGCCCGTCACGTCCGCCACCGGGGAGCGCGGTGGCGGGGTCTGAGCGCGAGACGTCCACCACCGCGCTGATGGTGGTGGACGTCTTCGACGACTTCGACCACGAGGACGGCGCGCGCGTGCTGGACGAGATGCGCGCGCGCGCCGGCGGCATCGAGGCGGCCCTCGCCACCGCGCGCGAGCGCGGCTGGCGGGTCGTCTTCGCCAACGACGAGCACGGACACGGGGGCGACGCCGACGCGCTCATCCGCACGGCCCTCGCGGGCCCGGGCGGCGACGTGGCGGAGCGGTTCCTGCCGCGCCCCGGCGAGGAGGTCGTCACGAAGCCCGACTACAGCGCGTTCGACCGCACGCCGATGCGCGAGCGCCTCGACGCGATGGGCGTGCGCCGCCTGCTCGTGCTGGGCGCCGTCACCGAGATGTGCGTGCGCGAGACCGCCGCCGACGCCGCGCGCGCCGGCTACGCCACCTCGGTGGTGTGGGACGCCTCCGTGCCGCTCGACGAGGACGACGAGCGCGAGGCGCTCGCCGAGCTCGACCGGCTCGGGGTGGAGGTGCTCGGCGGGCTCGCCGAGGCCGCGCCCGACCCGGTTTGAGGCCGGCCGCGCCGGGTACCAGTGCCGCTCCCCGCGAGGCGGGGGCACGCCGCCGGCGATCGCCGGCCGACAGAGGGGGAGACGACATGGCGGAGACCGACATCCAGAGCACCCTGGTGAGCCATCTGACCGACGCCGTCGCCATGGAGCAGAACGTCGAGCAGATGCTCGGCGGGATGATCTCCACGACGGCCGATCCGCAGATGCGCGCGCGCCTGGAGGCCCACCGCGACGAGACGAAGGCGCAGCAGGAGCGCCTGCGCGAGCGCCTGGACGCCCACGGGGCGTCGGAGTCGGCGATGAAGTCGGTCGCCGCGAAGGCCGGCGCCGCGATGAAGGGCATGTTCGACGTGGTGCGCGACGAGAAGGCCGGCCGCAACGCCCGTGACGGCTACGCGACCGAGCACGTCGAGATCGCCGCCTACGAGCTGCTCGAGCGGGTCGCCCGCCGGGCCGGCGACGAGGCGACGGCCGCCGTGGCGCGCCAGAACTGCGCCGAGGAGCGCGCGATGGCCCAGTTCTTCGAGGACCACTGGGACGCCGTGGCCGAGCAGTCGCTGCGCGAGGAGGGCGTGCTGGCCTAGCTGTAGTCGGCAGGAGCGTTCTTCCGTCCGGGCCT
Source organism: Miltoncostaea marina (assembly GCF_018141525.1). GTDB lineage: Bacteria > Actinomycetota > Thermoleophilia > Miltoncostaeales > Miltoncostaeaceae > Miltoncostaea > Miltoncostaea marina. The sequence goes on along the minus strand of NZ_CP064655.1, from coordinate 2,926,935 downwards.
CCTTGGAGGCTGCGGGTTGCGAGCCAAGCAACCTGCCGAAGGAGACCCGGCGGTGACACTTCATCAGAACGCCAGGACGTGCCCGGCGTCGCGTCGGCTCTTGTGCCGACGCGTCGAGCAGGAGGGATGGACGCTGAGGGCGGCCGCCGAGGCGGCCGGCCTCAGCGAGCGCCGTGCCAGGGAGTGGCTGCGGCGCCACCGCGCCGGCGACCGCGAGCTGTGCGATCGGCCCTCGGTCGCCCACCAGATCGCCGGCCGCACGCCGCCCGAGGTCGAGGAGGCGATCTGCGCCCTGCGTGAGCTGCGCTTCTCGGGCGCCCGGATCGCCGCGGTGCTGGGTCTTCCCGAGCGCACCGTGCGGGCGGTGCTCGCCCGCGCCGGCCTCAGCCGCCTTGCGGCGCCGGACGCGGGCGAGCCGGCTCGCCGCTACGAGCGGCCGACGCCGGGCGAGCTGGTCCACATCGACGTCAAGAAGCTCGGACGCATCGAGCGCCCCGGCCACCGCGTCCACGGCGATCGCACCACCCGCGCTCGCGGGGCCGGCTGGGAGTTCCTGCACGTCTGCGTCGACGACTGCACCCGCCTGGCCTACGCCGAGGTGCTCGCCGACGAGCGCACGGACACCGTCTGCGCCTTCCTCGAACGGGCCCGGGCACACTTCGCCGCCCTGGGGATCGGGATCCGGCGCCTCATGACCGACAACGGGTCCGCCTACCGCTCTCACCGGCACGCCGCCCTGTGCCGCGAGCTCGGCATCCGCCACCTGTTCACCCGCCCCTACCGACCTCGCACAAACGGCAAGGCGGAGCGCCTGATCCAGACCCTCCTTCGCGAATGGGCCTACGCCGCCGCCTACCCGACCAGCGCCGCCCGGACCCGCGCCCTCGCCGGCTACCTGGACTGGTACAACACGACCCGCCCGCACAAGTCACTCGACGGCAAACCGCCCGTCGAACGACTTGCCGAGCGGATCAACGCTGCTGCCGCCGACACCTAGGGCGGCCTCCTCGCCAGGCGCTCCCATGGACCTCCGACCGGACGTCGCCGACGGCGTCCACCTCGTCACCGACGCCTACGTCAACTGGTTCCTCGTCGAGGGCCGGGACGGGCGGGTGACGGTGGTGGACGCCGGGCACCCGCGCTCCTGGGCGTCGCTGCTGCAGGCGCTGCCGGCCGTCGGCCGGCGCCTCGACGACGTCGAGGCGATCGTCCTGACCCACGGCCACTTCGACCACGTGGGCTTCGCCGAGCGCGCGCGCAGGGAGCTCGGGGTGCCCGTCTGGGCGCCCGCCGGGGACCTGCGCCTGGCGGCGCGCCCCTGGAGCTACCGCCACGAGCGGGCGCGGACGCGGTACGCGGTCCGCCACCCCGGCTTCGTCGGGCGCTTCGCGGCCATGGGCGCCGCGGGCGCACTCACCGTGACCGGCGTCCGCGAGGCCCGCCCCTACGAGGCCGGGCCGCTCGCGGTGCCCGGCGACCCCGTCGCCCTGGCCACGCCCGGCCACACCGACGGCCACCACGCCCTGCACCTGCCCGACCGCGACGCGGTCATCGCGGGCGACGCCGTGGTCACCTTCGACCCCTACACCGGCTTCGAGGGGCCCCGCATCGTCGCCGGCGCCGCGACCGCCGACAGCGGGCGGGCCCTGCGCTCGCTCGACGCGCTGGCCGCCACCGGGGCGCGCCGTGTCCTGACCGGCCACGGCGACCCGTGGGACGGCGGCGCCGAGGCGGCCGCCGAGCGCGCCCGCGGGGCCGGGGCCTCGTAGCGCGGTCCTCGGCGCCGCCCCGGGCGCACCCGCGCGGGCTACGGCTGCAGCAGGACCTTCACCACGCCGTCGGCCTTCTTCTGGAACGCGTCGTAGGCCTCGGGCGCCCGATCGAGCGGCATCCGGTGGGTGGCGAAGTCGTCGACCCCCAGCGGGTCGTCGTCGGTGAGCAGGGGCATGATCGTGTCGGTCCAGGCGCGGACGTTGGCCTGGCCCTGGCGGATCTGCACCTGCTTGTCGAACAGGGTCATCATCGGCATGGGGTCGGCCATGCCGCCGTAGACGCCGATGATCGAGAGGGTGCCGCCGCGGCGGACGATGTCGATCGCCGCGTGGAGGGCGGTCAGCCGGTCCACGCCGGCCGTCTGCATCAGCTTGGCGGCCGCCGGGTCGGGGAGGAGGGCGGTCATCGACTGGGCGAGCCTGGCCACCGGCGCCCCGTGGGCCTCCATGCCGACCGCGTCGATCACCGACTCGGGGCCCCGGCCGTCGGTCATCTCCCGGATCGCCTCGGCGAGATCGTCCTCGTGCTCGCGCAGGTCGATCGTCTCGACGCCGCGGGCGCGGGCGCGCTCCAGGCGCTCCGGCACCAGGTCCACCGCGATCACGCGACCGGCGCCGCGGTGCAGCGCGATGCGCGCCGACATGTCGCCGATCGGGCCCAGGCCGAGCACGCAGACGGTGCCGCCCTCGGGGACGTCCGCGTACTCGACCGCCTGCCAGGCGGTGGGGAGCACGTCCGAGAGGTAGACGAAGCGGTCGTCGGGCGGCCCGTCCGGCACCTTGATCGGCAGCGTGTCGCCGAACGGCACCCGCAGGTACTCGGCCTGGCCGCCTGGGTGCTGCCCGTAGAGCTTCATGTAGCCGAACAGCGCCGCCCCCATGCCCTGCTCGCGCACCTGGGTCGTCTCGCACTGGGAGTGCAGTCCCTGGCCGCACATGAAGCACGTGCCGCACGAGATGTTGAACGGCACCACCACGCGGTCGCCGGGCTTCAGGCTCGTCACGCCCGGGCCCACCTCGGCGACGCGCCCCATCGGCTCGTGGCCCAGCACGTCCCCGGCGTCGATGAAGGGCCCCATCACCTCGTAGAGGTGCAGATCCGACCCGCAGAGGCCCGTGGAGGTGATCTCCACGATGACGTCCGTCGGCTCCTGGATCTGCGGGTCGGGGACCTCCTCCACCCGTACGTCCCGTCGTCCCTGCCACGTCACCGCTCGCATGGGGGTCCCCCCGGTCGCTGGCCGCGTCGGCCCGGGGGTTCCCGGGCCGGGCGGGCGGGAAACGACGGCCGGGCCCGCGCCGGAGCGCGGACGGCCGGTGGTTCCGACGCCGACGTGAGGCAACCGTCCCCCGCTCGTGCAGACGACCGCCCCGCCCCGGCGGGGGCGGCCTACCGGGCCGCCGCGGCCGCGGCGCGCAGGTCGTCGGCGACGCCGGCCAGCAGCTCGGCGCGGCGCTCCGGCGGCCCGCGCAGGATCGCCGACGGGTGGAGGGTGGCGGTGATCCTCGGTCCCCCGTCGAGCTGGAACAGCTCGCCCCGGTGGCGCGTGAGGCGGAAGTCGCGGCCGAGCAGCGACCTCGCCGCCGTGGCGCCCAGGCAGACGACGACCAGGGGGTCGACCACGCGGATCTCCGCGCGCAGCCACGGCCGGCACGCCGCCATCTCGCGCTCGTTCGGCGTGTCGTGGATGCGCCGCGGCCCCCGCGGCCTCCACTTGAAGTGCTTGACCGCGTTCGTCACGTAGACGTCGTCACGCGGGATGCCGGCGTCGTCCAGCGCCCGGTCGAGCAGCCGCCCGGCCGGGCCGACGAACGGCCGTCCCTCGATGTCCTCGCGGTCGCCCGGCTGCTCGCCGACGAGCATGATGCGGGCGCTGCGGGGGCCCTCGCCGAAGACCGTCTGCGTGCCCAGCTCGTGCAGATGGCAGGCAGTGCAGCCCGCCGCGGCCCGCCGGAGCCCGTCGAGCCCGGCGCGCTTCGGCACCAGGGGCTCGGCCGCCTCGACGGGTGCGGCGCGCGGCGTCACGCCCGGTCGGCGCCCGCCCGGTAGGCGATGTGCAACCCGTCGGCGAGCGCCGTCGAGGCGAACATCGCCGCGACCAGGCGCGTGGGCCGCGGCGCCAGCACCAGCCCGACCGTGAACGCGGCCGAGACCCACTGCGCGAAGCAGAACGGGCAGACGAGCAGCTCGCCGACGCTGCGGCGCAGGCCCCGCCCGCGCGGGCGCTCGTCGATCTCCGCGTGCCCGGCGCGGCCCTGGTACCTGGTGAAGGGGGCCCGCGCGAAGTCGGACACCTTGTCCCGCGTCACCAGCCGGCTGACGCGGTGGGTGGCCACGCCGACCAGCGCGACGTCGCGCAGGTCCACGCGCTCGGGCAGGCCTCGCCCCGAGCGGACGGCGGCGCCGATGCCGCCGGCGACGAGGGCGGTGAACACGCCGGCCAGCGCGGCGTGACCGCCGCGGCCCGTGGGCTCGTCGGCGTAGCGCTCCTCGGCGGCGGCCGGCGCGTCGGCCCCGGTCGTGTCCACCTCAGGCCGCCCCGTCGTCGTGGACGACCAGCGCCGGGTCCGCCGTGCCTTCCTTGCGCACCAGCGAGAGGTGGCCGCCCAGGTAGCCGCCGACGGTGGAGGCGGCGCCGCCCGCCAGCGCGAGCGCCACGCCGGCCCGGTGGGCGCCCGCCAGGCGGGCCCCGAACGACGCCCCGTAGAGCGCGAACGCGGCGCCGTTGGAGGCCGCGTGCGCCAGGCCCACCCGCCGCGAGCGCCCGCCGGTGCGCCGCCACTCGACCACGCCCGAGGCCACCGTGGGCAGCGCGGCGACGAGGCCCACGCCGAGCAGCAGGGTCGACGCCCGTCGGGCGGAGCGGCCGAGACCCAGGTCGAGGCAGCTCGCGCTCATCCAGGTGCCGAGCGGGACGTCGGTCAGCAGCGGATGGAGCGCGTGCCCGAGCGCGTCGCCGCGCAGCGCCGACACGAGCGCCGGGGCCCGCTCGAGCGGCGCCGTCAGGCGCTCGAGCGCGTCGGCCACCCCGTCCAGCCCGCGCGCCTCCTCCAGTCGCCGCAGCCGGCCGGCCAGCCAGGCGGGGGTCCCCCCCGGGGGCTGGCCGGCGGCGGGGCGTGCGCCGTCGAGGGTCATCGCGCCGCCGCTACTCGACCGTCAGCGTGCCGGTCATGCCGGCCTCGCGGTGGCCGGGCACCGAGCAGTAGTACTCGTACTCGCCGGGCGGGAAGTCCACCGTGATCTCGGAGACGCCGCCCTTCTGCACCACCTCGCCCTCGGCCTTCTCCGGCTCGTCCACCGCGATGTTGTGCGGCACGTCCGAGGGGTTGGGCATCCGCAGGGTGAGCGTGCCGGTCGCGGCGCTCACCTCCTCCTTGGCGAACTTCAGGCCCTGCGCCGCCGCCGGGATCTCGACGACCACCGGGCGCTGCCCGTCGCCCGCGGCCGCTGTGCCGGTGCCCGATCGGCCGGCGTCCGGGTCGGGCGTGCCCGGCCGGTCCACGGTCGCGCCCGGGTCCGCGGTGAGCGCCTGGCCGACGTGCTGACCCTGGTCGGTGTCCGGCTCGTCGTCACCGCCGCATGCGGCCGTGATGAGGGCGACGGCGGCGACGAGCGCCGCCAGCGCCATGAGGAGGGTGCGTCGACGTGTCACGTGATCTCCCGGGGGCGAGTGGCCTGCTGGCCGTTCGTGCCCGTCGCGCGAGGCGCGAAACATGCGCGGCCGCCCGGGGACCGCCTGGGCTCAGGCGGGCTGCGCCAGCCGCCGCAGGCCGAGCAGCATGCGCCGGTCCATCACCGAGCCGATCGGCTCGACCAGCGCCGGGCCGAAGCGCAGCCGGGTCGCGCGGTCGTCGGAGGTCGCGCAGCGGTACCGGCTGACCGCCCGGGAGCGCCCGGGCCCGAGCGGCTCGACGAGGAACAGCCAGCTCACCTCGACCCACGGCCGCCCGGCGCGCCGGGCGGCCTCGTCGGCGGGGCCGTGGGCCACCACGTGCCGGCCCCGGCGCACCTCCACGATGCGCAGCGGCGGCACCCGCGGGTGCAGCAGCAGCCCGTCGCCCTCACGAGCCTCCCACTCGGGGTGCACCCGGTCGGCGTCCCGGATGCGGCAGCCGGCCAGGTTCTCGAGCCAGGTGTAGCTGTAGAAGCCGGCGCGGTCCGCGCCGATCTGCGCCAGCCACGGCCACACCGCCGCCGCGGGCGCGTCGATGGCGACCGCGTGGGTCCAGCCCCAGCGCGGCCGGGCCACGAGCTCGTCGCCGGGGTGCCGCCGCGCGGCGAGCCCGCGGCCGGCGCCCCAGACGGCGCGGCGCTCGCGGAGGAAGGGGGTCGCGAGCGCCGCGGCCATCAGGGCCGGCGCGGCGGCGGCGGTCAGGCCGTGTGCCGCCCCGGATCGCACCTCACCGCTCCGCGCCGTCCATCGCGGGGGCCGGCTCCGTCCCGCCCACGTCGAGCCGGAAGGGCGGGTAGCGGTCGGTCATCAGCGTCGCGTACGTCGCCACCCGGAGCACCCAGCGGTTGAAGCCGAGCACCAGGTCGAACAGCGACGTCGGGTAGCGGCCGGTGAACAGCAGCGTGACCACCGCGAACAGGGTCAGGATGCCGATCAGCCCGCCGCCGACCCACGCCGCGTAGCCGCCGCCGAGCAGCACGCCGACCACGAGGTAGTGCGGCACGAGCAGCAGCCACCACTTCACGAGCGCCTTCCCCCGCGACAGCGGCTCCTCCGGGTAGTCGACCGCGAAGGTGGCCGGGTAGTCGGTTTCGGCGAGCGTGAACGGCGGGTAGCGGTCCGTCCCGTTGACCCCGAACGCGTAGAACGTGACGCGCCAGCTCCAGCGCAGCACCCCGACGTTGAAGTCGAAGATGCCCCGCGGGTAGCGCTGCGTGGCCACGATGGCGACCATCGCCACCAGGCTCATCACGACGAGCGCCACCCAGAGGAACGCCAGCACGATGTAGTGCGGGATGACGAGCACCCACTTCACGAGCCACAGCCATCGCGAGAGCCCGGCGTCGAGCCGTCCCTCGACGTGCGCCGGATACGCGGACGGGGTGGGCGCGAGCGTCGTCATTGTCCTCACCTCCCCGATATGTGGATCGCCTCGGGGTCAGTCTCCGCGCGGCCGGCGCCCCCGCCATCGGGGAGGACGCGCTGCCGCCTGCGGCTGCCCCGCAGCCGGGCGGCGACCGGGCGCTCGGCCCGGGCCGGGCGCGACCCGGTGGCCTGGCCCGCCGGCCCCTGGCCGGCGGGCGGCTGGAGCGACCGGGCGGACGGCGGCGGCCGGCCCCCTGCCCGCGGGGGCGGCCGCCGCCGCCGGTCTCATGTGCGGGTCCGGTAGAGCCGCACGGTGAGGGGGGCGAAGACGGCGGTGAGGATCGCCGCCGCCAGCAGCACGTAGCCGACCTCGCCCGCCGACGCGGTCCCGTCGAGCGCGCCGCGCACGGCGGTGACCAGGTGGGAGATCGGGTTCAGGTCGACGACCTCCTCCAGCCAGCCGGGCAAGGTGCCGGGATCGACGAACGCGTTGCTCACGAACAGCAGCGGGAAGAGCGCCATGAAGCCCGTGTTCATCACCGCGTTCGGGGCGCGCATCAGCAGGCCGACCACGGTGAAGAGCCAGGCCAGGCCGAAGGCGAAGACCACGACCAGGGCCATGGCGGCGACCACCCCGGGGAACCCGCCCCCGGGCCGGTATCCGAGGATCACGCCGAGCACCATCACGACCGAGCCGCCCACGATGTAGCGGACGCTGTCGCCCAGCACCGCGCCCACGAGCGGCGCGGGCCGCCAGATCGGCAGCGAGCGGAATCGGTCGACCACCCCCTTCGTCACGTCGGTGTTGAGCGAGACGCCCGAGTAGACGGTGGTGAAGAGGACGGCCTGCACCAGCACGCCGCCGATCACGAAGTCGAGGTACTCGTCGGTCGAGCCGGCGAGGGCGCCGCCGAACAGGTAGGTGAACATGACGAGGAACAGGACCGGCGTGAGCGTCACGTCGATCAGCTGCTCGGGCACGTGCTTGATCTTCAGCATGCCGCGCCAGCCGAAGGTGAGGCACGCCGACAGCGCGCTCGGGCGCGGCGGCCGCTCGCCCGAGGCGAGGGCGCGCTGCAGCGACTCGGCGCCGATCGGGGCGACGGCGACGTCGGGCGGCGGTGTCATGCGGCGGCCTCCTCGATCTCCGGGGCGTCGGGCTCGTCATCGCCTCGCGTCTCCGCCTCGGCCTCCTCCGCGGTGCGGCCGGTCAGGGCGAGGAAGACCTCGTCCAGGCTCGGCTGCCCGAACGCGAAGTCGGCGACGGCGATGCCGGCGGCCGACAGCGCGGCGAGCGCCGACGACGCGCGGTCCGCGTCCGCGACCGGCGCCGAGAGCGACGCCTGGTCGGCCTCGAGCCGCACCGGCGCGCCGACCGCCCGGGCGAGCAGGTGCTCGGCGTCGGGCCGGCGGGCCGGGTCGATCAGGCGCACGTGCAGCGAGCCGCGCCCCACGGACGCCTTCAGCTCCCCCGGGGTGCCCTCGGCGATCACGGTGCCGCGGTCGATGACCGCGATGCGGTCGGCGAGCTGATCGGCCTCGTCGAGGTACTGGGTGCAGAGCAGCACCGTGGTGCCCCGGTCGACCAGCGCGCGCACGATGTCCCACACCTGGTTGCGCGAGCGCGGGTCCAGGCCGGTGGTGGGCTCGTCCAGGAACATCAGGCGCGGCGTGGCGACGAGGCTGGCGGCGATGTCGAGGCGGCGCCGCATGCCGCCGGAGTAGTGCTTGACCTGCCGGCCGCCGGCCTCGTCGAGGCCGAACGCCTCGAGCAGCTCGGCCGCGCGGCGCTTCGCGTCGGGGCGCCGGTAGCCGAGCAGGCGCGCCAGCAGGATGAGGTTCTCGCGCCCCGTCAGGTCCTCGTCGACCGACGCCAGCTGGCCCGTCAGGCTCACGAGCGCGCGCACCGCGTCGGCATCGTGCACGACGTCGTGCCCGAGCACCCGCGCCGAGCCCGCGTCGGGCCGCAGCAGGGTGGCCAGCATGCGGATGGTCGTGGTCTTGCCGGCCCCGTTCGGGCCGAGGACCCCGTAGACCGAGCCCTCCGGCACCAGCAGGTCGACGCCGTCGACCGCCCGCGTCTCGCCGAACGTCTTCACCAGCCCCGACGCCTCGATGGCGTGCGGCGCGTGCACGTGCTGCATCGCTCCTCCCTCTCCGGAGGCGCGACACTACGGCAGGTGGTCCTGAAATGGAATCACGCATTACCAAGTCTTGACCGAGCGGATACGATCACGAACGATGAGCGGCGCGAGGACATACGCGGACGCGTGCGCGGCGGCCCACGCGCTCGACCTCGTGGGGGAGCGCTGGGCGCTGCTCGTGGTGCGCGAGCTGGTGCTCGGCCCGAAGCGCTTCACCGACCTGCGGCGCGGGCTGCCCGGCGCGGGGCCCAACGTGCTGGCGCAGCGGCTGCGCGACCTCGAGCGCGCGGGCGTCGTGACGCGCCGCACCCTGCCGCCGCCGGCCGCCTCGAAGGTCTACGAGCTCACCGGGTGGGGGCGCGAGCTGGAGGCGGTCCTCATCACCCTCGGCCGCTGGGGCGCGCGCTCGCCGGCGCACTCCCTGGAGCACGGGCTCGGCGAGGACTCGGTGATCCTCGCCATGCGCACGATGTTCTCGCCCGACGCGGCCGGCGACGCGCGGGTGCGGCTGGCGCTGCGCATGGGCGACCACCGCTACCGCGTGCGGGTCGAGGAGGGGGTGCTGGAGGCCTGCTACGGCGAGGAGCCCGAGGCCGAGGCGGTCGTCACCACCGACCCCGGGGCGCTCGCGGCCGTGCTGTGGGGCGGGCGCCCGCCTGCCGACGCCGTGGCCGAGGGCGCGATGGCCGTGGAGGGCGACCCGGGCGCGCTGGAGCGCCTCGCCGCGATGCTGCCGATGCCGGAGCCGGCGGGGGCGTAGCCGCCCGGCCGCTGCGCCCATATATTCGAAGTTATGAATATTCGGAACTCCGCTATGATGGCGCGGTGACCGCCGGCCGCGCAACCGCCCACGCCGTCGCACGGGTGGCGCTCGTGTCGCTCGCCGTGGCGCTGGCGCTGCTCGGGACGTTCCTGCTGGCGGCGACCCCCTCGGTGATGGACGGCCCCGGCGCCCGCGTGCTCTGGGCGCTGTTCGCGCTGGTGCTGCTGAAGGTCCCGCTGCTCGGGATCGTCTGGTGGCTCATCAGCCGCCGGCGCCGGCGTGCCGCGCCCGCCGCGGGCCGGGCCGAGGCCGACGCGCTGGCGCTGCGGGTCGCGGCGCTCGAGGCGGCGACGCCGCCGCCGCCCGGCGAGGTGGCCGCGCTGCGCGCCGACGCCCTCGCGGCCGCGGGCGCCGCCGACGGCGCCCTGGGGGGCGAGCTGGTGGCCCTCGCCATGCGCGCCGACCGCCTGGGGCGCCGCCCCTCGCGGTGAGCAGTTCTCGAGTGGACCCCCCGGGGCGGCGGGCATAGCGTCGTCCCGCGGCTGAGCGGGGGCGGCCGCGACCCGCCCGGTCACCAGCCAGGGGAGGCGTCGTGCGTCGGTTCACCCGCTGGGTCCTGCGCCACCGGCGCGCCGTGGTCGCCGCGTGGGCCGTCGTGGCCGTCGCCGCCGTCGCGTCGATCGGGCCGTCGGTCGACGCGCTGTCGCCCAAGTTCGACCTGCCCGGGCGCGAGAGCAGCGAGGCGGCCGACCTCATCCTGGAGCGGTACGGCAACGGCGGGCCGCAGGTGTCCGGCCCGCTCGTGCCGGTGGTCGAGCTGCCCGAGGGCACGACGGTCGACTCGCCCGGCGTGCGCGACGAGCTCGGCGCCGCCGTCGAGCGGGTGGCGGACGCGGTGCCCGGCTCGCGGTGGGCCGACCTCGCCTCGACCGGCGACCGCCCCTTCGTCGCCGACGACGGCCGGGCGACGTTCGGCGTCGTCTGGTTCCCGCCGTCGGACGTCGCGTTCGACCCGGCGGGGGAGGCCATCGACGCGGCCCGCGCGGCGGCGGCCGGGGCGACGGTCGCCGGCGCGCCCGTGCGGGTCACCGGCCTCGACACGCTGCTGGTGGGCGAGGACGAGTCGGAGGAGCCCAGCGTGCTCGCCGAGACGCTCGTCGGCGGCCTGGGCGCGCTGATCGTGCTGCTGTTCGTGTTCGGCTCCAGCATGGCGCTCGTGCCCCTGCTGATGGCGGCGATCGCCATCCCGACGACCTTCCTCGTGCTGTGGCCGCTGGCCGCGGTCACCGACGTGTCGGTCGTCGTGCAGTTCCTGATCTCGCTGATCGGCCTGGGCGTGGCGATCGACTACGCGCTGCTCATCGTGATGCGTTGGCGCGAGGAGGTCGCGGCCGGCAGGCCGCGCGACGAGGCGGTGGTGGCGACGATGGAGCACGCCGGCCGGGCCGTCGTGTTCAGCGGCATCGCGGTCGCCATCGGCCTGCTCGCCCTGGTCGTGCTGCCCGTGCCCTTCCTGCGCTCCATCGGCTACGGCGGCATGCTCATCCCGATCGTGAGCGTCCTGGTGGCCGTCACCCTGCTGCCGGTGGTGCTCGCCACGGCCGGCCCGCGGCTCGACCGCATCGGCCTGCGCCATCGCACCCGCACCACCGGCCAGGCGTGGGTCCCGTGGGGGCGCCTCCTGGTGCGGCGGCGGTGGGCGGTCGGCGCGCTGGCCCTCGTCGTGATGGCGGCCCTGTTCGCGCCGGTGCTGGGCTTCTCGACCGGCGTCCCGCGCGCCGACGCGCTCGCTTCGTCCGGCGAGGCCCGCGAGGCGCTGGACGTGCTCGTGGACCACGGCGTCGGCGCGGCCGCCCCGACCCCGTTCGACGTGGCGGTGGTCGGCGGCGACCCGGCCGCCGCGGCGCGGCGCCTCGGGGCGGTCGAGGGCGTGCGCGGCGCGATCGCGCCCTCCTCGCCGCGGTGGCGGCGCGACGGCACCGCCGCCGTCGACGTGTTCCCGCGCGAGGAGGACGACGCCGGCGCGGTCGAGGCGGTGCGCGAGGCCGCCGCGGGCCTGCCCGGCACGGTGCTGGTGGGCGGCACGGTGCCCGGCACCGCCGGCTTCAACGACGCCGTCTACGGCAACGTCGCGTGGGTGGCGCTGGTGATCGTCGCGGTGACCTACGTGCTGCCGGCGCGGGTGTTCCGGTCGCTGCTGCTGCCGCTGAAGGCCGTGGTCTTCAACGTCATCTCCATCGGCGCCGTGTGGGGCTTCCTGGTGTGGTTCTGGCAGGAGGGCAACGGCTCGGGCGCCCTGTTCGGCATCGAGCCGACCGGCGCGCTGACCGTCTGGATCCCGCTGAGCACGACCGCGACGGCTCCAGCGAGCGGGCGGTCGTGGCCGGCCTCGCGCGCACCGGCCGGCTGGTGACGGCCGGCTCGCTGATCCTCTTCCTGGCGTTCGTCGCGCTCGCGTCGGCGCCCGGGACCGACATCGAGATGTTCGCCACCGCGCTCGCCGTGGGCATCCTGCTCGACGCCACCGTGGTGCGCAGCATGCTGCTGCCGGCCTTCGTCGCCGTGCTCGGCCGATGGAACTGGTGGATGCCGCCGTGGGCGGCGCGCATCCTGCGGGTGCCGGCGAGCATGCCGGCGCCCGAGCGCCGGGGGACGGTGGCCCTCGATCTCGACCCCGCGCCCCGCGCGGCGGAGCGCGCGTGAGCGGCTCGGCGGCCGTCACCCTGCGGCCGGTGGGCCGGGTGGAGTCGCCGCTGCGCGACCCGCCGGCGGCGCCGAGGCAGGGCGAGGAGGGCGCCCCGGAGGCGTGGCTCGTCACCGACGACGATCTGGCCGGCGCCCCCGAGAGCCTGCCCCCGGGGCGACCGCCTGGTGGTGCTGACGTGGCTGCACCTGGCGCTCCGGGACATCGTGCGGGTACACCCCCGCGACGACCCGGCGGCCCCCCTGACGGGCGTCGTCCGCACCCGCTCCGCCGACCGGCCCGACCCCGTCGGGCTGCACCGGGTCGAGGTCCTCGCCGTCGAGGGCGCGCGCCTGCGCGTGCGCGGCATGGAGGCCGTCGACGGCACGCCGCTGATCGACGTGAAGGTGGCCCTCGGCGCCCCGCCCGGCCCGTGGGGGCCCCGCGCCCGGCGTGCCCTACGATCCCGGCATGGCCGATGGCATGCGGATCGTCGTCTGCGGGGCGGGCGCCATCGGCGCGTCGGTCGCGTACTTCCTCACGCGCCGCGGCGCCCGGCCCGTGCTGGTGGACCGCGCGCGGCCCGCCGCCGCGGCGTCCGGCAAGGCCGCGGGCTTCCTGGCGCTCGACTGGAACGCCGGCACGCCGCTGGACGAGCTCGCCCGGGCGAGCTTCGGCCTGCACCGGCGGCTGGCCGAGGAGCTCGGCGCGGAGCGGCTGGGCTACCGGCCGATGGACGCCCTGATGACCGCGGCCGCCGACGAGGGCGACCTCGAGCGCCACCGCCGGCTGCCCAACCCGGCCTGGCTCGACGGCAACGTCGTGGCCCACGAGGTGATCGGCGGGGCCGAGACCACCGCGCAGGTCGACCCGCGCCGCTTCACGACCGCGATGGTTGAGGAGGCCGTGGCGGCCGGCGCGGAGCTCGTGACCGGCGTGGTCGAGGGGCTCGCCTTCGGCGGCCCGGACGGGGCCGTGAGCGGCGTGGTCGTCGACGGGGCGCCGCGGCCGGCGGACGTGGTGGTGCTCGCCCTGGGCCCGTGGACGAGCCGGGCGCAGCGCTGGCTGGCCCTGCCGCAGGTGTTCGGCACGAAGAGCGCGAGCCTCGTGCTCGGCGCGGACGTCCCCGCCCAGGCCGTCTTCAGCGAGTACGTCGGCCCCGGCCGGGGCCGCATGACCGTGGAGATCTACCCCCGCGCCGGCGGCGTGGTCTACGTCTCGGGCCAGCCCGAGCACGGCTCCCTGCCGGACGACCCCGACGAGATCGAGCCCACCGACCGCGCCTGCGCCGAGCTGCACCGCATCGCCGGCGTCCACTCCAGCGCGCTCCGCGACGCCGAGGTGGTCGCGCGCTCGGCGTGCTACCGGCCGCTCACCGTGGACGGCGTGCCCCTGATCGGCCCGGTCCCGGGCGCGCCGGGGACCTACCTGGCCACCGGCCACGCCTCGTGGGGCATCCTCAACGCCCCGGCCACCGGCCGGATGGTGGCCGAGATGATCCTCGACGGCGCCTCGCGCTCGGTCGACGCGGCGCCGTTCGCGCCCACCCGGCTGCCGGCCGGGCGCATCACGTCAGGCGGGTAGCCCGCCGGCGGCCAGCGGCCGTTGCCCGGGACGCCCGCCGAAGAGCGCCGCGGGCACCAGCGCGAGCGCCCACGCGCCCATGGCGAGGGTCGCGGCGCCCCGCCAGTCGAGCAGGGCGCCGGCGGCCGGCGCGACGGCCGCGCCGGCCCACATCGCGGCGTAGAACGCCATCAGCGTGGTCTGGCGCTCCGCGGGCCCGGTGCGCGCGGCGACCTCCGCGCTGGCCGCCGGCAGGAACGCCCAGTACGCGGCCAGGAAGCCGCCGTAGCCGGCGGCGAACAGCCACAGCGGCGCGTCCGCGGCGAGGGTCGGCGCGAGGCCCGCGATGCCGAGCGACAGCGTGACCATGAGCGGCGCGCGCCGACCCAGCCGGTCGCAGAGGCGCCCCACCAGCAGCGCGGTGACGGCGCCGAGCAGGCCGATCGCCGGCAGCGCGCCGGCCTCGGCGGCCGAGAGCCCGAACCGCCCGCCGCGCAGGGCGGCCGGCAGCTCCGCCATCAGCAGCCAGTAGCCGCCGAAGGCGAGCGCGGCCACGCCCAGCACGGGCGCCACGCCCCGCACGGCGCGCCGCCCGCCCCGCGCCGCCCCCGGCGCGCCGGGCGCGTCTGTGACGCCCGGCGGCACCGCGCGCAGGAGCACCGCGGCCACCGCGAGCGGCGCCGCCACGCCCAGGGCGAGGAGGGCCGTGGGCGGCGACACGGCGTCCGCCAGCGCGCCGGTGAGCGCCTGCCCGATGAAGCTGCCGGCCACCACGGCGGCGACGAACCCGCCGATGCGGCGGCCGAGCCGGGCGGCCGGGGTCGTGCGGGCGATGACCGCCTGCGCCACCGCCGGGTAGCCGGCCGAGACCGCCCCGAGCAGCACGCGGCTCGCCACCGCGACCTCGGCCGACCCGGTGGCGGCGAAGACGGCGGTGGCCGCCGCGGCGCCGGTCAGCGCCAGGGGCAGCAGCAGGCGCGGCGCCCGCCGGCGGGCGAGCGCCAGCCACAGCACGCTGCCCAGGCCGAAGCCGGCCGCGAAGGGCAGCAGGAACACGCCGGCGTCGCCCGCGCCCAGGCCGAGCCCGGCGCGCAGCTCGCCGGCGATCGGCACCGGCGCGTTCGCCGACGCGTAGACGAGGAAGGCCCCCGCCAGCAGCGCGGCGTACGCCGGCGGCCGGCCCGCGGCCGGCCGCCCGGTGGTCACCGCGTGCGGCGCGAGGCCACGAGGTCGCGCACCTGGCGGTGCACGCGGCCGTCGTCGCGCTCGGTCAGCACCACGATGCCCATGTACCAGAGGGCGACCGCGAAGGCGACGCCGAAGCCGAAGCCCTCGATCCAGCTCCAGCCGACGGCCCACATCGCGACGAGGCCCACGACGATGCCGGCGGGCCAGATCGCGTAGAGGTAGCGGCGCACGCGGCGCCTGGCCGCCTCGTCGTAGGCCGCCACCGGGTGCAACGCCTCCTGCTCGCGCACCACGCGGGCGACGATCTCCTCGCGGGTCTCCCGCCGGGCCGGATGGCCCGCTCGCTCGGTCACTGCTCCGCCTCCTCGTCGATCCCCCCACATGGTGACGCGCGCGGGGCCCGCCGGCGCTGTGGGAAACCCCACATCCGCCGTCGCCGGGGCGGGCATCATTGCGGCGTGGCCCGCGTGCTGATCGTCGATGACGAGGCCGGCTACCTGCGGCTGGCACGCCGCCTGCTGCAGCCGCGCTTCGAGGTCGTGGGCGAGGCGCTCGGCGGCGAGGCGGCCGTGCGCGCGGCGCGGCGGCTGCGGCCCGACGTGGTGCTGCTCGACGTCAACCTGCCCGACGCGAACGGCTTCGACCTCGCCGCCCGCCTCGCCGGCGGCCCGGACGCGCCCGCCGTCGTGCTGATGTCCACCGAGGACCTGACCGGCGCGGCGGTCGACGTGGAGCGCTCGGGCGCACGCGGGTTCGTGCTCAAGGCCGAGCTCGACGCCGAGTCGCTGGCCGGCGTGCTCGCGGGCCGGCTGCCCCCGCGCCTCGGCCGCCCCCGGGTGGTGCTCGCCGAGGACCAGGTGCTGCTGCGCGAGGGGCTCGCGCGCCTGCTCGACGACGCGGGCTTCGACGTGGTCGACCGGGTGGGCGACGCCGCCGCCCTGCTGCGGTCGGTCGAGGCGCGGCGTCCCGACGTGGTGATCACCGACGTGCAGATGCCGCCCGACCGCACCGACGACGGCCTGCGCGCCGCCATCGAGATCCGGCGCCGCCGACCGGAGACCGGCGTGGTCGTGCTCTCCCAGTTCCTCGAGGAGCGCTACGCCCTCGAGCTGGTCGGCGAGCGCGCCGACGGGGCGGGCTACCTGCTGAAGGACCGAGTGGGCGACATCGACGCCTTCGCCGACGCGGTGCGGCGGGTGGCGCGCGGCGGCTCGGCGCTCGATCCGGAGGTGGTGGCCCTGATGGTGGGCCGCAGCCGGGTGGACGACCCGCTCGGCGCCCTCACCGCCCGGGAGCGCGACGTGCTGGCCCTGGTGGCGGAGGGGCGCTCCAACCAGGGCATCGCGGGGGCGCTGTCGGTGA
Source organism: Miltoncostaea marina (assembly GCF_018141525.1). Classification (GTDB taxonomy): domain Bacteria; phylum Actinomycetota; class Thermoleophilia; order Miltoncostaeales; family Miltoncostaeaceae; genus Miltoncostaea; species Miltoncostaea marina. The sequence continues at coordinate 2,910,421 of NZ_CP064655.1, read as the reverse complement.
CGCCCGCGGCGGTCGAGCGCCACCTCACCAGCATCTTCGCCAAGCTCGGCCTGGGCCACGCGCCGGCCGACAACCGGCGGGTGCTGGCCGTCCTCGCCTTCCTGCGCGCGTGAGGCCGGCGTGAGCGCGGGCGGCTGGAGCGCGGAACAGGTGGCCGAGGCCCTCATCCGCAGCGGGGAGCTGGCGCTGTACCTGATCGACGGCGAGGGCCGCACCGCCTTCGCCAACGCCGAGGCCCTGCGGCTGCTCGGCTACGACGAGCCCGCGGCGCTCATCGGCCGGCCCAGCCACGAGACCATCCACTACAAGCGCCCCGACGGCGCCCCGTTCCCGGCGGCGGAGTGCCCGCTGCTCGCCGTGCGGCTGCAGGGGCGCGGCGACCGCCGCGACCGCGACTGGTGGGTGCGGCGCGACGGCTCGATGCTGCCGGTCTCGTACCACGCCGCGCCGATCAGCACGGCGACCGGCCCCGGGGTGGCCGTCATGTTCCGCGATCTCACCGCCACCCTGCGCGCCGAGGACGAGCGCCGCCGCCACGAGGTCGAGCAGGCGCTGCTGGCCGAGGTGCGCGCCTCGCGGGCGCGCATCGTGGAGGCCGCCGACGCGGAGCGCCGCCGGCTGGTGCGCGACATCCACGACGGTGCGCAGCAGCACCTGGTGCAGGCGGTGATCAGCCTGCAGCTCGCGCGCGGCGCGGCGGGGCCGGGCGACGCCGGCCCCGCGCCGCTCATCGACGAGGCGCTCGAGGCCACCCGCCGCGCCACGGCGGAGCTGCGCGAGCTGGCGGCCGGCATCCACCCCGCGATCCTGGTGCACCGGGGGCTCGCCGCGGCCGTGCGCGGCGTCACCGCGCGCAGCCGGCCCCCGGTCGAGCTCGACGTTGTCGAGGCGCGCTTCCCGCCGTCGGTCGAGTCGACCGCCTACTTCGTCGTCGCCGAGGCGCTGACCAACGTCAGCAAGTACGCGGAGGCGAGCCGGGCGCGGGTGCGGGTGGCGGTCGAGGGCGACGACCTCGTCGTGGAGGTGCGCGACGACGGCCGCGGCGGCGCCGACCCCGCGCGCGGCACCGGCCTGCGCGGTCTGCGGGACCGCCTCGAGGCGCTCGGCGGCGGCCTGGCGGTGGGGGACGCCGAGCCGCGCGGCACGCTGGTGCGCGCCCGGCTGCCGCTCACGCCGGCGGGCGGGCCGGGGCCGGCCGCAACCTGAGCGGCAGCGCCCGCGGCCGCAGGGCGAGCAGCGCCGCGAGCCCGATCGCGGCCGACCCGGCGCCCGCCGCCGCGAGCGTCGCCCGGGGGCCGAGCAGCCCCACGAGGGCGGCGCCCGTGAACAGGGCGGCGAGCTCGGCGCCGTTGCGCGCCGCGTTGTAGGCGGCGTAGGCGCGCCCGTGCACCGCCGGCGCGACGCGCTCGTGGATCAGCGCCCGCAGCAGCACGTTCTTCAGGCCCTGGGCGGCGCCGCCCGCGAGGTACGCGAGCGCCACGGCCCACAGGGCCGCGGCCGCCGCGCCGGCCAGGATGCCGAGCCCCTGCGCCACCACCGCGGCCAGCGCCGCCGCGGCGTGCGCGCGCGCCGGCACGCGCCGCGCCAGCCCCGCCGCGCCGGCGACCATGCCGGCCGTCCAGACGGCCACCAGCGCGCCGTAGCCGGCGCCGCCGGCGCCGAGCACCTCGGCGGCGAACGGCACCAGCGCCACGACCGTCGCGCTCACGACGAGCAGCGAGGCGACCGCCCCGGCGAGCGCCGTGGCGAGCACCCGGTCGCCGGCCAGGGCCACCAGGCCGTCGCGCGCGCGGGCCCGCCCGCGCGCGCCGGCCGCCCCGGGCCGCCGCCGCGCGGTGAGCCGGCCGGCGGCGACGGCCACGACCAGAGAGGTGGCGAGGTCGATCAGCAGCGCGCCGCGCACCAGGCCGGCCGCCGCCAGGCCGCCGCCGACCAGCGGCCCCGCCGCCATGCCGACGTAGCGCGCCGACTCGACGTGCCCGCCGGCCGCGGCGACCGGCACCCGCCCCGCCGCGGCCGGCACGAGCGCGAACTCCGCCGGCTGCACGACCGCGATGCCCACGCCGAGCAGGGGCGCCAGCAGCAGCGCCGCGAGCGGCGTGACGGCGACGGCCATCGCCAGCACCACGGCCGCCTGGCCGATCGAGCCCAGCACCAGCAGGCGCACGTTCTCGACCCGGTCGACCAGCGCCCCGGCCGCACCGCCCAGCAGCACGACCGGCCCCCACAGGCCCACGAGCAGCGCGGCCACGGCCGGCGACGAGCCGGTCCCCTCGTGCACCAGCAGCACGAGCGCCGTCAGCGCGGCGTGGTCGCCCATCGTCGAGAGCCCCACCGCGCCCACCAGGATCCGCAGGTCGCGCCGCCCGCCCGCCCCGTCCCGCCCGTCGTCGCCCCGTCCGCGCACGCGCCCTCCGCCTCGTCCGCGGCGAGCGTCGCGCGGGCCCGCCGCCGCCGCGAGGGGCGCCCGCGCCGCGAGCGGTCCGATCCGGCCACCGGCGCCGGCGCGACGGCCCGCCCGCTTGCCGCGGCGGGGCCGTCGCGGTCATGGTCTCCGGAGGATCCGGCGGCACGGGAGGGCGCGGCGCGATGCGTCTCGAGGCGAGCGTGGAGATCCGCAGGCCCGTGGCGGAGGTCTTCGAGTACCTCTCCGACGTGGGTCACTACCCGCGGTGGATGGCGCACGTCGTGGAGGTGCGGACGGCCGCCCCCGGCGCGCCGCGCGAGGGCGACCGCTTCGTCGTGACGATCCGGTCGCTCGGCCGCCGCTTCGAGACGCCGTACGTGCGGACGTCCTACGAGGCCGGGCGGCGGTGCACGGACCGGGCCACGGGCGGCCCGGTCCCCGACCAGCGGTGGCACTCCGCCGTCGAGGAGGTCCCGGGCGGCACCCGCGTCACGCGCGCGGTGGAGGTGGCGTCGCGGGGCTGGCTGAGGCTGCTGCAGCCGCTCCAGAAGCGGGCCGCCGGGCGCCAGCTCGGAGAGGACCTCCGGACGCTCAAGCGCGTGATCGAGGGGTCGTAGGCGCGCGCCCGGCGCCGGACGGCGGAGCGAGCGGGCCTTGCGCGACTGAAGCTGAACCCAAACCTCCGTCCGTGCCGCAACGTCTCCTCGCCTGCACCGGGGCGCAGACAACCGGGGTAGAGTGATCCCGACGTTCGCCCGAACAGGCGGTGCTCGCATGAGCTCTTCGTGTCCCCCCTTTCCGTTGCCCGTCTCTCTCCGACGTCTGCGGTGCAACCCATGAGCCCTGAGCCGAAGTTCGCCGACATCTACTTCGGCGATCTAAGCGCCGAGACCGAAGTCCGGCGCAATCCAAGGTTGCTCGACGAGGGCTTCTTCGATCATGGGGGCGTCCTCGCCAAGATCATGTCCGATCCGGCGTTCCTTATTCTTGGGTATAAGGGCAGCGGCAAGTCTGCGATCGCGCACCACTTAGCACTGCGTGCTCAACGCTCGTCGGAACTTTTCGTAACACTCGTCCAGCTCAGCGATTTCCCTTACGACGTACTGCCCGCGGTCGTACCGGGGAACGAAGCGCTAGCGGCGCGTACCAACGTGGCGTGGTCCCTATTGCTCAATCTGAAGCTGTTCGAATCGCTGACGCACGACGAGAGCGCTCACCACTACAACCCAGACGTCCCCCGACTCGAGTCCGAACTGAAGAAGCTGCGCCTCCTCGGAACGTCGGACCTAGGCCAACTCGTTCTGGCGTCGCGCGAGACCAATCTTGCGCTGACGCTGCCCAAGGTCTTCAACTTCTCGCGAAAGCAGACTCAGAACCAGCCCGTCTTGGTGTTGAGCCACGTGCGCGATGCTCTACGAAAGATCGTCATCGACGCCGAGACCGAGTGCGTGCATCTTCTGATCGTTGATGGGCTGGATGCAACCTTTCAGATGTTCGAGGATCACTTCACGGTGCTCGCCTCGTTGATCCACGAGGCGAACAAGGAGAACGAACGCCTCGATAGAGCCAACTCGGTGCGGAAGATCGTGCTCTTGTGTCGTACCGACATGTTTGAACGGCTACCGAGCCCGAACACTAACAAGCTTCGTGACTTCGCAATTGACCTCGATTGGTATCAGGGAGAGCGCATCTCAGACTCGCCCCTGATCGCCCTCGCGACACATAGGGCCCGCTTAGCTGGGTACGAAGGCTCCAATGTTGTCAACGATTACCTTCCTTCCGCTATCACTGTACCCGGTCGGCAAGTGCGAATGGCGAGCTATCTTCTTGAGCGGACACGACGGACGCCGCGCGATTTCCTGCAGCTACTGCGCTATGTTCAAGTCAAGGCTTCAGGAGCAGCGGACGTGCCCGAGGGTGAGGTTGTGCGCGGGGCACGCGAGTACTCGACGGGCTACTTCGTTCCGGAACTAAAGGACGAACTTGCTGGTTACCTTGAGCCGGAAGAGGTGGGGGACCTCGTTCGCCTAATTGGCGGCTTGCGGCTTGGAGAGTTCACGTACCAGCAGCTGCAAGGGCACGCAATTGAATCGAGTCACTTCACCGATGCGCAGCTGCGTGAAGCGCTGAGAGTCCTCTTCGAGTGCAGCGCTCTCGGAAACGTTGATCGCTTGGAGAGGGATGGACACCCAGACCGCGTGCAGTCGTGGCGCTACCGAAATCGCAACGCGGGCATCGATTTTGACAAACCATTCGTCGTCCACAGGGGTGCATGGCACGCGCTCAACCTGCTCGCCCACAGCGTGAGCTGAAGCGACGCTGCCTCAGTTCTCGGTTGCGCCACGGCGAGAGTGGCGACGCTGCGGGGCGGAGCGGAGGGGGTGGGATTCGAACCCACGGTCCGGCTTGCACCGGACAACGGTTTTCAAGATGGCGCGAATCCAGCTCATCCCCGCTGCAAAGCGCCACATTCGCTCCCTTGGTGGGAGACCAGCCGGGAGAGTCCGGCACGAATGGGCCGCAACCAGCGGCCCCGGGCGGTGACCGTGAGCCAGGCGACATCGCTCCGCGCGGCAGATCCCCACCGCAGGCTGCTGGCCGCCAGCCGCCTCGTGGACCAGGCTGGATGGCCACACGCACCGGCCCCAGAAACGACGCGACCCAGGGTGGCTGCCCCGGGTCGGTCACTACGAAAGATCACCGCTCAGTGGTCGAAGAGTACCCCCTGCTCCGGATGGCGACCAGCTGCCCGGTCGCAACACCGTCGAGGCGACGCCCAGCGTGAGCGACCCCGCCCGCACGCTCGAGATCGAGGCCCTCGCCGGCGAGCGCTTCGCCGCGGTCGGCCAGACCGTCCTGGCGGCGCTCGCCGACTCCGGGCTGAGCGGGCGTCGCGTCGCCAACGTCGTGAGCTGGTTCATCGTCGCCCAGCTCGCGCTCGGGCCCTGGCGCAGCCGCGGGGAGGTGCGGCCCGCCGAGCTCGCCCGCGCGATGGGTGTCTCGCGGTGGACCGAGTGGCGGACGCGCCTCGACGCCGCCCGCGCCGGCCTGGTCCGGGACTGGGCGCTCCCCGACCCCGAGGCCCGCGGCTACGGCCGCGGCGCGGTGCGGGTGCTCGAGATCGCCTTCGTCCGTACACGCGAGGTCACCAGACGAGTGGCCGCCAACCGCGAAGAGAAGGCGAGCCGCGCCGAGCGCCGTCGGGAAGCTCGCCGGAAGGCCAAGGAGGCCGATCCTTCGACCACGTCAGTCCCTCCCGCCGGGTCCAGCTCCGCCCGGCTGGTGGAGATCAAGCGCGAGGACCTGACCTCACCTTCCGCCTCGCGGCTCTGGGAGTTGCTCGGCCGAGTTCAGCCTCGCGCTGGGCTGACAGCCGCTGCCGGGCCTCGCGCGCACCCGCCGCCGGGGTAGCCGGCCTGAGCCGCGCCTCGCGAGGTCTAGCAAGGGATGTGCCAGCGCTGCGGGACGGGCGTTTACGCCCGCAACCCCGTGAGGCGCGAGGCGGAGGAAGCAGCGGGCACGAATCCGAGCCGGGCGGGACCGATAACAGAGGAACGGCCTGGATGAACTGGCACAACGACGCGCGGCCCGGAGCTGCAACAGTCGCACCTGCGCTCCGCCGTGCGGTGCGACCTGGTAGCAGTCGGTCGCCGCGATGGCTCTCGGTGTAAGCGATCTGGGAGAGCCAGAGGCTCCTTCGGAGCCCGATGAAGACGACGCGGGTCGGTCCGGCCGATGGCCGACCGGCGACGGTCTGCTCGCCGGGAGGCCCGGAACTTGCGGTCGCCTTTGGCGCGATACGAAGCCGGCGACCCACACTGTGAACGAGCCTTCAAGCGTGGCGTCCGGGACGTCATCCCGCTCTTTCAGCGCCCCTACGTCTGGGACCAAGAGGACCAGTGGGTGCCACCGGACCTACCCTGGGGCATCCCCTAGGAACCCGGCGACGCCTCCGTCCTGTACCGCTCGTAGAGGCTGCGCATCACGAGGCTGGTCATCTGCTCGCGAACCGCTTCGTCGTCGAGCAGTTTCTGAAGCACGAGATCGTTGATGTCCTTGACCTGCAGGGTGGCCTCCAGGAGGACGTCCTGCTTGCCTCTTTCGAAGTCCTCGAAGCTATTACCCAGTGCCTGTGCGCGCAGTTCCTGCGCCTCTCCAATCTCGGCCACCTTGTCGATCAGGTCCTGGACCGGTCGCACGGCGTCACTGTCAGAAAGGTCGGCGCCGAAGCGCTCGTTGAACAACTCGACGAGCTCGCCGAGGAGGCCCATCGGGATGTCGCCACCGGCACCCCGACCCGTGGCGTCGCCCCGGATCGCCTGGAGTGGGTCAGGGATATCTGCGCCGGCGAGATCGAGGTCATCGGACCGGCCCTCGACCAGGCGGTAGTGGGTCAGCTCGATGGAGTCTGCGACCGAGACCCCTCCTTCGGCGCGGGCCCGCAGGCGCAGCCCGAGGAACCGGCAGAACTGGAAGAGGGCCTCGTGCTCGACTGCCAGGAAGGGCACGATCTGGCTGAGGAACTTGTAGAAGCGCACGAACCGATCGAGATCTCCCCGGAAGCCGTGGAGGCCCTCGGGCTCAAGCTCGGCGGCGGCTGCGAACGACCGCTGGCACCTCGCGCTCAGGTCATGGTGCGAGGCCGTCGGAGAGTAGATGGCACCGAAGGCCGCCACCTCCTCGGCATCGATCACCGCCTGGCCGTCAGGCGTCTTTCGGTCGAGGACTGTCTGAGCGGCGTCGGAGAGCAGGTTGGGATCGGAGGGAAGCGCCTCCGTGCGCCCGTAGTACTGCTCGAACGCGTCGAGGACGTCCTCCGGGTCGTTGACGAAGTCGAGGACGTAGGTGTCCGTCTTGCCGGGACTGATCCGGTTCAAACGCGACAGGGTCTGGACTGCGTTGATGCCAGTCAACGACTTGTCGACATACATCGCGACAAGCTTGGGCTGGTCGAACCCGGTCTGGTACTTCTCGGCGACGACGAGGATGCCGTAGGCGGGCTTGTCGAATTCCGCCGGAAGGCGGGAGTCCGGCAACGGCCGGCCCTCAATCTTGTTCATCTGCGACTCGCGATAGGTCTCGCCGAAGTCGGCCTCGCCGGGGTCTTCGATTTCAACTTCTCCCGAGAAGGCGACCAGAACGCGGACCTCCCGTCCCTCCTGCTCGACGATGCGGTCGAGCGCCTGCTTCCAGCGCACCGCCTCCACCCGGCTCTCGCACACGACCATGGCCTTGGCCTCGCCGTCGAGGTGGGGGCGCACAACGCGCTCATAGTGGTCGAGGACCACGCGCGCCTTCTGGCTCTTGGCGTACGGGTGGAAGCGCGCGAAGGCCGCGATCCTCGAGCGGGCCTTGCCCTTGGGCAGCTCCTTCTCGGCCTGCGCCTCGAGCCGGTAAAGCTGGTCATAGGAGGTGTAGTTGCGAAGCACATCGAGGACGAACCCCTCCTCGATCGCCTGACGCATCGAGTAGATGTGGAACGGCGCGTAGCGGTCGGCCCCCTCGATCTTCGTTCCGAACAGCTCAAGGGTGCGCCCCTTGGGCGTGGCTGTGAACGCGAAGTAGCTGATGTTCGGCTGCTTTCCGCGAGCCGCCATCTGGGCCAGCATCTCGATTGGGACGCCGTCCATCTCCTCCGCGTCAAGATCGAGGTCGGCGACCCTGCGTGCACCGATGATCGCCTTCAGATCGACCGCGGCGTTGCCGGTCTGGGACGAGTGGGCCTCATCGACGATGACCGCGTATCGCCGCGCCTTGAGCTGTGCGGTGGTGTCATCGCCCGCGAGCTTCTGCAGAACGAACGGGAACTTCTGGAGGGTCGTGATGATGACCTTGGCGGTCTGCCCGGTGAGCGCATCCAGCAGTTGCTGGGAGTCCTCGTCGATCTCGACGACCGCGCTCTGGGTCTGGGCGAAGGCTCGGATCTGGCGCTGCAGCTGGGCATCGAGAACGCGCCGGTCAGTGATGACGATCACCTTGTCGAAGACCGACCGACCGTCGCCGCCGTGCAGGGCCGATAGATCATGCGCCAGCCAGGCGATCTCCTTCGTCTTGCCCGAGCCGGCTGAGTGCTGGATCAGGTAGGCCTGTCCGGCGCCGTGAGCCTGCGCGTGCGCGGTGCAGGAGCGCACGACATCCCACTGGTGGTAGCGAGGGAAGACGACCTGGCGACCTGGGATATCGCCTTCGTCGAAGACGAAGTCATCGAGAAGCTCTAGCCAGTTGTCGCGCTGCCAGACCCGCTCCCAGAGGTAGGCGGTTGGATGGCCGGCCGAGCCGGTGAGCGGGTTGCCCTTGCCTCCGTACTGCCCGGGGCCGCCTGAGCCCTGGTTGAAAGGGAGGAACCGCGTCCCCTCGCCAACGAGCCGTGTCGTCATGTAGGCGAGATCGCCGTCGAGTGCAAAGTGGACTAGAGCGCGCTCGCCCAGCAGGACGTTCCGGGGATCACGGTCCTCGCGGTACTGTCTGATGGCCTCCTCGACATCCCATCCGGTGGACGAGTACTTGTTCTTGAGTTCCGCGGTGGCGGTTGGGATGCCGTTGACGAATAGGACCAGATCGATCGAGTCCTGGGAACGGGCAGGGTCATGGTGGATCTGGCGGACGACGGTTAGCCGGTTCGCGTCGTAGAGGATGCGCCCGCTCTCATCGGCTTGGAGATTGGGCCGGAAATAGCAGAGCTTGAACCGGATGCCCCGTTCCACGACACCACTGCGGATCAGGTCGATCGCGCCGCGCTTGGATATCTGCTCGCCGACCCTTCTGGCGAGGGCTTGTCCGGCGGAGTCCTCGGTGCCCAGGTGCTTGACCAGCTTCTCCCAGGCCTTGCTCTGCGTCGCCTTGACGAAGGCCACCAAGTCGTCCGGGTAGAGGCCCAGCAAGCGGTCGTAGCGCTTCGGATCACCCTCCGCCCAACCACCGGCGCTCACTAGGTGGTCGACGATTAGCGTCTCGAAGCCCGCTTCAGTGTGGTCCAGCACTGCCATCTAGGCGCTCACCCGGTCCGCTTCGCCCTCCGCGACGGCGTGCAGTCTCTCGCTCATCATCGCCTCCGAGGCCGCGGCGACGTCGAGCTTGCCTGCGACCGCCTCGTGGACCACGGAGTCGCGATACTCCGCGAGCAGTCCCACGAGTCGGCTCGACGCTTTCCAGGCCTCCGTGGCGTGTGCCCACTCCTCATCGGCTCGGGCGAGCCGACGCCGAAGCTCCTCCTCCTCTCCAGTCGCCACCGGCCAGCGTCCCAGCTTCTCCTTGTTCGTAGAGGCGATGTTGGTGATTCGGCTCGCCGTAGCCTGGAAGTAGTCACGAGCGGCGGACGAGCGCGTGGCCCACGACAGAAACGCAGGGATGCACCTGGAGGTCCGCGGCCTGACCGCGAAGACGTGATTCTGGAAGAGGCAGGGCGCGATGGCCCCGCTCCAGACCGCTCCGCGTCCCAGCTTGTCAAGGTCACCGCCCTCAGTGAGAAGCAGGTCGCCTTCGCGAAGCGAGAAGCGGGGAATCTCGTCTGGGGCGACTGCGGTATGCTTGACCTCGCTCAAGTCGATCCAGCCAGCTTTGACGTTGGCAACTCGAAGGTACGGCAGCTCGACGTGGGCCTCGCGTGTCTGCGCCTCGTTCAGGGTGAGCCCGGACTGCACCGTCGCCATACTCTTGAGGGGCCTCGTCTCGAGGCCGCCCACGAGCCGGTCGGCGATGTCGCGCTCGAGATCGCGAAGGCGCCCGCCGAGGGCGGCGCAGCTACGTGACGCGGACTCGATCCGATCGCATTCTCGGTCCAGAAAGCTGGCGATGTCGGTCTGCGCCTCGGGCGTCCGACTCCAGACGTGCAGCCGGACGAGGCGGTTCGTGGTGATTGCCGGATAGCTGACCCCTTCAGAGCGCGCCACGACCCGGTCGATGAAACCTGGGTCCAGGACCACGTAGTACAGGTATCGAGCGCTTACCCCAGGCCTCGCTCGCAGCACGGCGAATCCGGTCGAGACGACGTCGCCGTCGCGGTCGGGAGGAACAGTGGCGACAGCTCTTAGATAGGTTCGGACGGTCGAGATGATCAGGTCACCAGACCTCACGACACGCCGAGCGCGACTCGGGGCATCTCCGAAGGCCACGCGCACCGAGCCTTTGATGCGTGCCGTCGAGACGTTGCCGATGTCGATGTACTCGAACTCGAGGTCAGGGTACGTGTCCTCGGCCAGCGCCTCGTCATTGCATGTGGCGAGTGACCACAGCGGAGCGGTTCTAGTCGCCATCGAGAACCGCCTCGATCGCCATGCGGAAGTCACCGTCGAGGGCCCGGATCTCGTGTCGTATCTCTGAGCTCGAGCGCGGCTCGATCGGTTGGTGGAAGAGCCGGGTGAACGGGATCTCGTAGCCCTGGCGCCCCTCGGGATCCGTCACGTAGGCGTCGCCCGCCCATGGGAGGACCTCCTCTTCGAGGTAGTCCTGAACATCTTCGAGCCACGGGACGATCTCCGCGTCGCGCAACTCGGGATCACGGAGCATCTGGTCCTTCGTGTCCCGAACAGGCGAAGCTCCCGGGTCGCGGACGAAACATGTCGCAGCAAGAGCCTTGAGAAGGGGAGCCCTTGCCGCGCCCAGCGCCGGCACGATGGCCGCCTTGAGGGCAGCGCGAGCAGCGCCCTCGTCCTCGTATCGCGCCGGGGTCATCTTCTTGAGCGACGTGAGTGCGGCGGCGCGCTGCTCGGCGTCGAGCTTCGCCAGCGGCCCATCGGGGCCGTCCGCATCACTCCAAGTCGTGTCATCGACGACCCAGTAGCCACGCAAGGGGCGCTCTACCGTGATCCTCCGGTACGCGAAGAAGTCGTTCGGCCGGACCATTACCCGCGGCCCGTCGGCCAACTCGCCGTGAAGGCGAGTGACCTCATCCACATGCTCCGACGTCATCTCACGGCGCTTCTCGCCCAGGCTCCTTCGCATCCTCACCCAGAGATCACGGGCGTCGATCAACTGGATCTTGCCGCAGCGGTCGGGAGCCTTGCGGTTCGTCAGCACCCAGACGTACGACGCGATGCCGTGTTGTAGAAGAGCTGCTCGGGGAGCGCGACGATCGTTTCGAGCAGGTCGTTCTCGATAACGTGGCGTCGGATCTCCGACAACCCTGACCCCGGTCCTCCGGAGAAGAGCGGCGAGCCGTTGTGGACAATCGCCACGCGCGAGCCACCATCGGGGAGCAGATCGCCGCTCTGGTCGATCGCAGGCTTCATCTTGGAGAGCAGCTGCAGCAGAAAGAGCGTCTGGCCATCGTCCTTTCCAGGGAGACCCGGGGCGAAGCGTCCCTCCGAACCCTCGGCGTCGAACTCCTTCTTGACGGTCGGATACTCCCCCTTCCAGTCGCGTCCGAAGGGCGGATTCGCGATCCCGTAGTGAAAATGCTCTCCGCGGTGCGCGTCGCTGGTCAGCGTGTTCGCGCGCACGACATGCGAAGGATCCTGACCGCGAATGAGCATGTCGGCCAGGCAGATCGCATACGACTGCGGGTTCACCTCCTGCCCAAACAGGTGAACGGTGGCCCTCGGGTTGATCGAGCGGATGTGGGCCTCGGCCTCCGACAGCATGCCGCCGGTCCCGCAGGCGCAGTCATAGACGGTCCGGATCGGGGCCGATCCGGCGAGCGCCTCCTCGTCTCCGGCCAGCAGGAGGTTGACCATGAGGCGGACGACCTCGCGCGGCGTGAAGTGCTCGCCGGCCTCGTCGTTCGAGGACTCGGCGAACCTTCTGATCAGCTCCTCGAACGTGTAGCCCATCTCCAGGTTGGACACCCGCTCAGGGGCGAGATCGACCTCACACATCTTCGAGACGACGGCATGAAGCAGGTCATGCTCCTCAAGGCGCTGGATCTGTCGCTCAAAGTCGAAGTTGGCGAAGACCGCGCCAGCGTGTTCGGAGTAGCCATCGATGTAAGCAGCGAGGTTCGTCGCGATGTGGCGCGGGTCGGCCGGCAACTGGGAGAAGCGAAGCGGCGAGGAGTTGAAGAACATGCGCCCGGCCACACGCCGAAGCAGAGGCTCAACGTTCTCGATTCCCTGATCGCGGCGACGCTTTGCTTCGGCGACGACGGCGTCCTTGGTGTCCTCCATCGCCTGATCGAGCCGGCGCATCAGAGTGAACGGCAGGATGACGTGCCCATACTCGGACCGCTTGTAGGGACCCCGCAGGGTCTCCGCGATCGACCAGATGAACGCAGCGTGATTGCGCAGCTGACTCATGCGCGCTTCCGACCCGGGCACGGCCTCAGCCCCGAAGCTTCGCCGGGGTCGGGGAGACGCGCAGCCGAGGTGGCCTGGGTTACCGGCTGCCTTTGGCGATCCCACCTCGAACACGGACGGAAGGATGCCGCGCGCACGGGAGTACCCCCCACGCTTCCCCCTTCACCTGCTGACCGGCGAATCGTCGTCAGCGCGGGATCCTCGGACGGATCGAGCGGGTCCGGATACCTCCGGATACCGGCACTTGGCCAACGCGGCAGGCCTAGAGCGCTTCAGAGCGCGGTGAACCGAAGCGTCGCCTGCCCCGACTCTACGCGCGTCGTCGCCGCCTCCCTGGCCCGCTTGGTCAGCAGGACCGGCTTTCGGTCGGCCGGAGCGATCGAGATGTTGAACTCCATACCGAGCCGGCTCGCCAGCAGCACGAGGGTCTCGTGCGAGGGGTTGTGCTCGCCGTTCTCGAGACGGGCGACCTGCGGCTGGCGCATGCCCAGACGCTTGGCGAGCTCGCGCTGGGACAGCTCGTGGTCCGCGCGGAAGCGCACGACCTCGGCCCCGACAGCTCGGGCGAGCGCAAGGCGCTCCCACTCGCGCCGGAACTCCGGATCGCCGGCGAGCTCCTCTGCGAGCAGCTCGCCCTGGGTCTTCAACTCGTCGATGCTGTGCCGAGCCACTCTCGCCTCCACCGTCCAGCCGACCATGCGTCCGTGCGAACGATACCACGCTTGTTATCGCTTCAGCCTGCCCCTCGCTTGAGCGGCCGGCGCTAGGCCTCGATTCCGTACCGCGCCGCTGCTCGGTCTTTGGCGCGGTCGACCGCGCGCGTGAACCCTCTTGGGTCGGCCTGCGCCTCGGGGCCGATCGTCAGAATGACGAACTCCCGCTCGCCGCGCTGGACGTACAGCGGCCTGATCGTGCTCTGCCCGCCGCGAGGTCGTAGCTCCCGCAGCTCTTGGCTCCCTCGACCTTCTTGGCGTGCGGCTCGATCGTCTTGGACCCGAGAAGCCTCAGCTTCTCGACCGATGCCAGGACCGCCCGGCGAAGCGCCTTGTCGCGGATCTCCGCCAGCTCCGACGCCGCATCCTCGTCGTAGACCACGACGTAGCTGGCGGGGCCGGCTGACGCCGCTGCTCGTCCCTTGGCCGTCGGTGTCACGAGGACGGTTCTACAGGTGGCCCCGGATCCCCCTTGGGCCGTTCGCAGGAGCGACGCGTCTCCCTGCGGTGGACTTCGCGACCTCGAACGCGGATATGTCGCTTCCGTGTCCGAGCCGCGTGCTACTTCTGTTCGGACGTCGACAACGAGGTGAGCGGTGGAGACCCTGCCCGACCAGTTCAAGAAGGCCCTAGCCCGCATCGAGGTCAATGGTGAAAAGCGCGAGCGCGCAATCAGCGCGCACACGGAGATCAGAGAGGTCCCCGAGGCCGACGAGACCCTCCGCGAGTGGGGTATCGACTCCATCTTGATCGGCTCCTACGCGCGCCACACGGGCATCCACCCAGGCAAGGACGTCGACGTCTTCATGCGCCTCACCGAGCTGACGACCGACGCCGACCCCGGCGAGGTCTTCGACCACGTCGCGAAGGTGCTCACCGACGAGTATGGGGAGCGAGCATCGCGGCAACGCCGGTCGATCAAGGTCGACTTCGAGGTCGATGGGTTCGCGGTGGACGCCGTCCCCGCCGTGAGGTCCGGTTCGCGTTGGGCCATCCCGAGTCGGGATACCGACACTTGGGGCGATCCGGACGCGGACCGGTGGGTGGAGACCGACCCACTCAAGCTCGGTTCGCTGACGACCGCCATGAACAAGGACCCGAAGGTCGACGGGCAGGGCGCCTACGTGCCGACGGTCAAGCTCGTGCGACAGACCCGCAAGCACCACCTTGGCGACGCCAAGCCCGGCGGCCTGTACTTCGAGCTGCTCGCCTATCGGTCGTTCGAGGCGGGCGTGCCGGGCGAGAGCTTCGCCGAGATCTTCGCTGCGGCACTGCGCTTGATCGCGGACCAACTGGCCTCAGCGGACGAGCTTACCGATTCGGCACTCGACAAGCCCTACGAGCCGGCCCCCGAGCAGGAGGAGCTTGACCACGCCGCCGAGGTGTTCGGCGAGCTTGCTGACGATGCCGCCGCTGCACTTACGATGGAGCGATGCCCGGCCGCGGTGATCTGGCGCCGCATCCTCGGCGACAACGACCGGGGCGCCTGTTTCCCGCTGCCCGATGGCTGTGACGACGAGGGGCGCTCGATCTCGCGCGTGACTTCGACCGGTGCCGTCGGATCTCGTGAGGCCGGTGGCTTCGCCGGGTCCTGACACCCTCGATCAAGCGTCGCTGGAGCGCTTCCAGACTGAGCTGATCGAGCACGGGTTCGAGCCCGTCGAAGGTGACCTCGGACTGTGGCGAGGTCCCATCGCCGACGAGCTGCGCGAACACACGAACGCCGAGACGATGGTGATCGAGTTTCGCGACGGTTGGCCTTTCCAGCATCCGCGCCTAATCGTCGAGGGCCTCGACGCAGACCACGTGGGTGCCAATGGCGAGGTCTGTCTCTGGGCATCGGGCGCCAGCTCGGCCCAGTGGACGACGTGGCAGGGATACCGCGCCCGGATCGCCGAGTGGGCGGCGCGCACCCGCGATGGATTCCAGCTTGAGGACTTCGCCCTCGACGGCCACCTCGACTTCCAGCGCAGGAGGCCGGGGCTCGCCACGGTCGAATTGGCGCGCCTGGCTCTCGACGAGCGCGACGCCCGTCTGGGCCACATCGTCGCCTCCTGGGACAAGGCCGGCACACGGCTCACGATCGAGCCCGGCCGGAACGGGCCGGTCACCGGCCGCTGGTACCTGATAGCCACCCCGCCGAACCGCCGACCCAAGAACCTTGAGGAGATCCGGTCGCTGCTCGACGGGCGCCAGCGGAGCAACCTCGACAAGCGCATGGCGAAGGTCCGGGACCGAGGCCTCCCTCAAGTGCTGCTCGTCGCCTGGGACCGCGAGTTCGGCCGCGAGGCGCTGGTCCTGCTGGCCGAGCAGGAGTCCGGGGAGGCGGTCGTGTGCGCCATCGAGGTCGCCCCGACGGATCAGGAGACCCTGATGCTGCGGGCCGGACCGGACGCCGAGCTGCTCGCGACGCAGTCGATCACCCTCTTCGGCGCCGGCGCCATCGGGTCCCACGCCGCCCTGATCCTCGCCGAGTGCGGCATCGGCACGATCGGCATCGTCGACCACGAGCGGCTGCGGCCCGGCAACGTGGTGCGCCACGTCGCAGGCGAGTTGTTCGTGGCAAGCCCGAAGGTGGATGCGCTGTCGTTCGAGATCGGCCAGCACGCCCCCTGGACGAAGACCCAGAAGCAGAGGAGGTCGACGTGGAACGCGACCCTTCTTGCCGGGGCGGCAACCAATCGTGACCTGCTCATCGATGCGACCGGCCTCACCTCCTTCACCATGCTGCTCGCCCACGTCGCTGCCAAAGCCGAGGTTCCGATGGTCTCGGCGGCGCTCTACCGGGAGGGGGCTGTCGGACGCGTGCGTCGCCAGGCACGGGAGACCGACACCCCGCTGTGGCTGCGCAAGCCGCCCGGATATCCGGTGATCCCGCCGTCCGAGGACGAGGCACCGCGGTTCGAGGTCGGCTGCTCGGCACCGGTGAACAACGCCTCTCCCCTAGCGGTCCACTCGATAGCCGCCGCGCTTGCCGAGTCGGCGATCGATCTGCTTACGGGCCGCTTCCTGTTCGAGGACGAGCGGATCGTCGTCTTCCGGCCGCTGACCGAGCCGCCGTTCGACCGGATCGGCACCGTGTCATGAGCGCGAGCTGGCGCAGCTGGCTGAGTGAAGACGCCGCGGCGGCGATCCGCCTGGCGGCCGAGCGCGCGCACCCGAACGAGACAGGCGGGGTACTCGTCGGCGTGCACTCCGCCGGACGCCCGTGGATCACCCAGGCGATCGAGTTGACGACCTCCCACCCGCGGCCGCGGTTCTACGAGCCGCCGAAGGGATCACGCCAGGCGGCGGTACGGCGCGCCGCCCGCCACGATCGCCGCCTCGGTTACCTCGGTGAGTGGCACTCGCACCCCATCGACGTGCCGCCGAGCTTGACCGACATCGACACCGTCAAGCTCCTGGCCGCGACCGGCGACTGCCCGCGCCCGGTCCTCCTCATCGCGCGCCGGACCGCCAACGGCTACGCCCTAGATGCGCGACAGTGGTCCGGGAGATCGCTTCGCCAGCTTCGGGTCGTCTGCGCCGGCCCCCTGCCGACAGGGGAGAGGCCTGCGGGAGGTACCCGCCTGACGAGGAGGTCGCACGCATGAGCGGCGGCTCCGGTCTTCCAAGCCCGAGCGGCGCGAGGCTGAGTGGCGACGACTACCAGCACCTGCTCACCTGGTTCCACGCTCTGCAGCTGCTGCGTAAGGAGAGCGGGGTCACGCGGGTGGAGTTCGAGGTCGGCTACGCCGGCAACGTGGACGACCTCGTCGTGCATCGGCGCGACAAGCCGACGCTCTACCACCAGATCAAGTACGTGGTCGCCCAGGCCCAACCGCTCACGCACGAGTGGTTCACGACACCGTCCCGGACGGGCGGGCCGAGCCCGCTGAAGCGGTTCCACGGGAGCTACCAAGCGCTGGCCACCGAGAGCGGCCCGCCGGAGATGGTCCTGATCACGAACCGCCTGGTCACCCACGCTGACCCGATCCTCCGCCATCTCGGCGGGCGCGACGCGAAGCTGGTCCCGCGCTTAGCGCTTGAGGCCTCCGGCTCGGCCTCGGGCGAAATCCGCAAGGACTGGGCCGATCACCTCGGCATCAGCGAGCAGGAGCTCCTCGGAATGCTCGAGCACTTCGCGATCAAGCCTGGCGGCGCCTCACTCGAGGAGTTGCGCGACATGTGCCGGGAGCGCATGAGCGCGGTCGGGCTACGAGGGCTACCCGATGACGTCATCGTGGCGGTCGGGATGGTGCGGGAGCTCATCAGCACCGGCTGTCGCTGCCTCGATCCCGACACGCTGCGGGAGGCCACCCGCAGCTTCGCTCGCACCGAACGCGAGGCGACGCTCCTCATTCAGGCGATCGACCACTCGGACTCGGCGGAGAGCGCCACGGAGGCCCTCGACTGGGTAGAGCTGTTCGTCGGCGACTCTCCGGCGCTTCGTCGACGTCTGCATGACCCACGTGGATGGAGCGATCGGCTGAAGCCGGAACTGGACACTGCAGCGGGCGCGCTGCGCGCCGCCGGCTACGAGTCAGTGCGCCTCGAGGGAGCGTTCCGGCTGTCGGTCGGCTTCGCCGCAGGGGACGCGCTACCGCGCACGACGGCGGTCAGGCTCTCCTATCGCGACTACGACAGCCATCTGACGCCTGGCGCGTGCCCCGTCGAGGTAGCCTCGACCGAGCTTGGGCTCGGAGACGACATCGTCATCGGCATCAGCGTCAGCACCGATCTGACCGCGGATGCCACCGAATACCTGCAGAACGCCGGAATCCCGGCTGCGCGCTTCGTAAACATCACGCCCGCGGTCGGGCCGGGGCAGACATCGATCCCCGATGCGGCTGCCGGCCTGGGGTTCGTCTACGCGGCGTTCGAGGAGATTCGCCGTCAGGTGAACGGCCTCGACGGGACGGCCCACCTGTTCATGGCCTGCCCGAACGGGATCGCGGTCATGCTCGGACATCTCTGGAACCGGGTGCCCGATACCCAGCTCCACGACGACGCGAACGACCCTGGCAAGGGGTACTTCCCGAGCTTCCATCTCATGCGGCGATGACCCGCCGGACGCGCCCCAGGCCGAGTGCGCCCTCAGACCGAGCTCGCTGATCCCTGATCAGATGCCTCCGAGCGTTCTCAGCGACCGCGCCACCCGGTTGGCGCACTTTCCTCACAACCCGGCAAGCGGATGAAACAACCTGTGCCGGTTCCCGCTCCGGACCGTGACCGGTGCAGTCACCTCCTGATGACCACCAGCAGGGCCGACTACGGTAGAGGCGTGTCGGAAGACGCCCCACCGTCTCCCACGCCGGTTGACCTCGCGGTCCTCGCTCTGAGCGCAGCGGATGCGAAGGGCGTCGAGCGGGAGGCGTTTCAGCGGCGCGACGCTGCCGTCGTGGCGGCGGTTCGCGCGGGCGCGCGCCTGGATGAGATCGCGCTCGCCGCGGGTGTCACCAAGGCGGCGGTCTCGGCGATCGCGCGCAAGACCCTGGCTCCGCGGTCCGCTCGAGGTGGGCCCTACCGGCGGCGCCGAGGCGTCGAGGCGGCCGTCGCTGTGATCCGGGACGCGTCAGAGTTGGCTGCCACCGCGACCCAGGACCGGCGACTCGCCGTCGGCGAGCGCGACGCGGCCATCGTCTCCGCGTTCGGGGAAGGACTCCCGATCGGCTCCATCGCACGGGCCGTCGGAATGGAACCCAAGGTCCTGCACAACTTGATCCGACGCCGTCGCGCCGAGGCCACGCAAGAGCCGTTCGGCACCCTTGCATCGCCCAAAGCGAATGAAGAGCACGCCGACACCATAGGTTGACAAAACGGCGAGCCCGTAGGTAGCGTCGGCCGCACAATCAACGTGGCCCGGCGGCGGTGTCAACGCCCCGGGCCGTGGCAACCGAAGGGAGACTTCGGATGCGTTTCGACCGTACCAACGGGCGATCGGCCGCGCTCGCGCGCGCCACTGCGCCCGGCCGAGGACGCGGAGCCACCCATGCCCGCTGACCTCAACACCGTCGGCCTAGTCGGCCGACTGACTCGCGACCCTGAACTGCGGTACACCGGAGCCGGTGAGGCGGTCTGCGGCCTGCGCCTGGCCGTCTCGACCCGGACCCGCGCCGACGGGGGCTGGGAGGACCGCCCGAACTTCTTCGACGTCTCGGTGTGGGGGAAGGGTGGCGAGGCCGCCGCCGAGCACCTCACCAAGGGGCGGCGCATCGCCGTCGCCGGGCGGCTCACCTGGCGTGAGTGGACGACCGAGGACGGCTCGCGTCGCGAGGCCGTCCAGATCGTCGCCGCCTCGATCCAGTACCTCGACGCGCCGCGTAGGGACGACGCCGCGCCGGAGGCGGTGGGTGCGACCAACGGGAAGGCGGCCGTCGGTGGCGACGACATCCCCTTCTGAGCGTCCGCCGCTCGCCCTCGCGCCCGAGCCGGCCTCTGAGCGGCCGCCCCGGGTCGATGAGGCCGAGGCCGACCGTCTCTACGCCGACGCGATGGCGGCGGTGCGGCGCGCTGCTCGCGTCGCCGCTGACCTGGAGCGCGCCGCCGTGCGTGCCGGTCACCCGGCCTGGCAGGCGGCCGCGACCTCGGCCCGTCGGGCCGAGGCGAGCCTTCGCACGGCCGCCCAGACGGTCCCGGAGGTTCCGCCTGACGCGCCCGCCAACCCTCGCCGGGCAATCGCGCTCGGCGACCTCACCATCGACCGGGCCCGCCGGGCCGCGTTCTGGGCCGACGCGCCGCTCGCACTCACCCGCTTGGAGTTTGACCTGCTGGTCGCCCTGGCGGAGCGCCCCGGCGAGGTCCTCACCAAGGACGACCTGCTGCGGCGGGTGTGGGGCTACGCCGGGCGGGCGCGCACCCGGACGGTCGACTCCCACGCGTCGCGTCTGCGCCGCAGTCTGCACGCCGCCGGGGCGCCCGGCGCGACGGTCGTGAACGTGTGGGGCATCGGGTACCGCCTCACCGTCACCGACGAACCCGACGCGGCATGAACGGCCCCGACCACCAGGGCGCCGGCCTTCGCGCCGCCGTCCACGCCGCCATCGCGGCGGACGGCCTCGAGGACACGGTGCGGGCGGTCCTCGAGCGGCGCTTCCCGGCCGAGGGGCCGGGGGCGAGCCTCGACGAGGCCGGGGCCGCCCTCGGGATGAGCCCGGCGATGGTCGCCCACATCGAATTCGCCGCCCTCTGCACGATCGCCGGGCGCTCCCGGCAGAGCGCGGCCATCCCGACGAGCAGCCGGGACCCGTGTCCCGGACCCTCGCACACCGAAGGAGGCGAAGCATGACCGGCGACACCACCACGACGACCCTCGCGGTGCTACCCATCGACGCGATCAGCGTCCGTGAGGGCTGGAACCCGCGCAGCGGCGACGATGATATCGAGCACCAGGCGCTCGCCGACTCGGTGCGCGCGCAGGGCATCCTGCAGCCGCTTCTGGTCGAGCGCACCGACGAGCGCGCGGTCCTGCTCGACGGGCACCGACGGCTGGCCGCCGCGCGGGCGGCCGGGATCACCGACGTCCCGGTGATCGAGCGCACCGGGGAGGACGGCGAGGCGCCCCAGCTCGCCGCCGCCCTCGCGGCCAACATGCGCCGCCGGGGCCTCGACCCGATCGAGGAGGCGCGTGCCTACGAGCGCGCCGCGAAGGCCGGGTGGCCCCAGCGGCGGATCGCCGAGGCGGTCGGCTGCTCGCCGCGCCACGTCTCCCAGCGGCTGCGCCTGCTGCGGCTGCCCCATGGCGTGCAGGAGGCGATCGGCGGAGGGGCGCTACCGCTCTCGGCCGTGCCCACGGTCGAGACGATCGCCGCCGTCGCACCCGCCGTTGCCGACGCCCTGGCCGCCGCCCTCGCCACCGGCACTATCACGGCGGCCGAGGTCAGCGATCATCCCGAGGGCGCGCTCACGGAGCTCGCGCAGGACGAGGCCAACGGCAAGGGCCCGTCACTCGTGGCCGTGCCCGGCTACCAGGACCTCGCGGCCCTCCCGCTCCATGCGGACCTCGCCGCCCGTGCCGTGGCCTCCGGCGTCACCGGGGTCAGCTTCTCCGCCGAGGACATGGACGCGGCCCGTGCATTCGGCTGCCTGATCGAGTTCCCGGATCGAGGCGACCGCTACTGGCACCGTGGCTTCGTCGCCGATCCGGCCTTCATCGCCGACCGAGTTGCCCTGCACGTCGAGCGGGCCGAGGAGAGGGCCCGCCAGGAGGCCGAGCGACGCGCCACGGCCCAAGCTGAGACGGCCTCGGCTGGCGCAGACGACGACGCGGCGGCCGAGTCCGACGAGGACCGGCGCCGTCGCGAGCGCAGGGAGGCCGCCGAGAATCGCCGCGCCGCCCGCCTGGCGAACCTCGACCTCGGACGCAGGGCCCTCCTCGCCTATGGCGAGCCGGCCGACGTGACGATGGCACTGGCGCGCGCGGTGGCGCTGGTCGCGCTCCACCACCACGCCCAAGACGCCGCCCAGGGACTGCGACTCACCCACGAGCGCCTCCAGCGCACCGAGACGACGACCACCAAAGCGGGCGCGACCCGCGAGCGGGTCCGCTACCCCGAGCGCCACGAGGCCGAGACGGCGCTCACCGAGTGGATCGAGGCGGCGCGCACCCCGGCCCAGGTTCTCGGGCGCACCGTGCAGGCGCTGCTCGCCGCGTTCTATGCCGACCAGGAGGCCCTGCCGCAGTCCGAGCGGCGCGCTGCCGACATCCCGGGCCGCTACGGCAGCGGGATCGCGGCGCCGCTCCCCGGGGTGATGGACGGGCTCGCCCGCGACGTCCTCCCCGAGCGTCTCGCCACCCGGCTGAGGGAGCGCGTCGCCTGGCCGCAGCGCGCGACGGCGCTCGACGCCGACGAGGATCAGGCGGTTCCCGCCGACGGGGAGGCGCAGGCCGCGTAGCCGCACACCGGGCGGGCCGGGCGCGCGGCGGGTCGGGCGAAGCGCGCGGCGTCGAACCCGGCCCGCCCTTCGCTCGTCGGCGCGCTCGCCGGGACGCCGCGCCGGACCTTCTTGGGGGTCCGGCCCGGCTGCAACCGGCTGAGCGCCACGCCGCCAACGGTCGGCTACCCGTCGACTACGCCCCTACCGATCCCACGAACCGGCGCCCGATCGCCAGCACCAGGCGCCACAAGTCGCCCGCCGATGGCGTCCCGCCAGCGCCAAGCGCTCGAACGACCCGATTCGATCAGGAGCCGGGCACCTTTGCATCTATAATGCGATCAGGCCGTGTTGACGATACGAGCAGCGAGGGGCGCCGACTACTATGAGCGCGTCGAGTTCGCGCGCGACGACTACTACGCCGAGCGCGGACAGGTGCGCGGGACGTGGGAGGGTCGCGGGGCGGACGCCCTCGGCCTCACCGAGGGACCCGGCCACCACGACCTCGGCGCGTTACTCGACGGACGCGATCCGGCAAGCGGCGAGGACCTCCCGGGACGCCGCAGCCGCCGCGGGGGCAACGTCGCCTTTGACCTGACGTTCGCGGCGCCCAAGGGGGTAAGCGTGCTGGCCGCGGTCGGCGACGCGGCGGCGCGGGCAGCCATCCTTTCCGCGTACGCCGAGGGGGTGCGCGCGGCGCTCGACTACCTCGAGCGGCGGGCCTGCTTCGTGCGGCGCGGCCACAACGGCGTTCGGGTCCTTCGCGGTGAGGGCTTCGTCGGCGCCATGTACCTCCACGAGATGGCCCGCTCCGGCGATCCGCACCTGCACGCGCACCTGGTCATCGCCAACAGGGTTCGCGGCGAGGACGGGCGCTGGACCGCCCCCGACATGCGCCCGGTCTTCGCCGAAGCGAAGACCGCGGGGTTCATCGCCGAAGCGGTTGTGCGCGAGCGTCTCAGCGTTGCGCTCGGCTTGGAGTGGGGGCAGACGGCTAACGGCTCCATCGATGTGACGGCCGTGCCGCAAGCGGTGCGCGAGCACTTCTCCGCACGCCATGCCGAGATCATGGAGCTGGCGAGCGCGCGGGGGTACACCGGCGCGGCGGCGATCGAGGCGATCCAGCGTGAGACGCGCGACCGAAAGCGGGTGGTCTCGCGCGAGCGCGCGGCGGCCGAGTGGCGCGCTCGCGCGGCAGAGCACGGCTTCGGCGCCCGTGAGCTCGCGCGGGCTCTCCGGGCGCCGAGACGGCGCTCGCGGGCGAGCCACGTCGAGTCGCTGCGGGACGTGCGGCGACGGATGGAGGGGCCGGCCGGGCTGACCCGGCGCACGTCCTCCTTCACGCGGCGCGAGGTAATTCAGAACCTCGCCGATGCGCACCCGCAGGGCGCCTCCGCGGGGGTCCTCGAGCGACTGGCCGACGACTTCCTCAACGCGCGGTGCGTCCGGCTGTCCTCGGCCGGCGCGGCCCATGGACGCGGATACGAAGAGGCGCGCTACACGACGCCCGGCATGCTGCGCACCGAGGCGCGCCTGATCGAGACAGCGACGGCCGAGGGTGCGCACGAGGTGGGATCCGTGAGCGCCCAGTCCATCGCCCGAGTCATAGCCGCCCGGCCGACGCTCGGCGACGACCAGGTCGCGGCGGTGCGTCACCTCTGTTCGGGTCGCACGCGCACCCGCTGCCTGGAGGCGCGTGCGGGCTCCGGCAAGACGTACGCCCTTGAGGCCGTCAGGGAGGCTTACGAGGCGTCGGGAGTCCCGGTCGTCGGCACCGCCTGGCAGGCGCAGGCGGCCGAGGTACTGCGGCGCAGCGCGGGCATCACCGCGGAGACAGCAGCCCTGATTCTCGAGCGTGCCGCGCGTGGCGAGGAAGCCGTCCCGCTGGGGGCGGTGGTGGTCTGCGATGAAGCGTCGACGATGCCGACGCGCGCGCTTGAGCGGCTCGTCGCCGTCGTGGCCTCGAGGCGTGGACGTCTGATCCTCGTCGGTGATCGCGGCCAGCTTCAGGCGGTCGACGCGGCGGGCGGGTTCGCCGCGCTCTGTGATCGCCTGGGTGCCGCAGAGCTCTCCGGGAATCGCCGGCAGCGCACGGAGCTGCAGCGGCGCGTGGCCGGCGCGCTCGCGGAGGGCCGGGTGGCGGACGCCATCGGTCTCCTGGCCGAACATCGGCGCCTGCAAGCTTTCGACGACGCACGGCACGCTCGCGAGGCCCTCATCCGCTCCTGGGTGGCGACCTCCCTGGGCGATCCGGGCGGCGCACTGATCATCGCCCACGACCGACGCGAAGTCCGTCGGCTGAACGAGATGGCCCGTGCGCGGCTGGATGCCGCCGGGCGCCTGTCGGATCGGCGGATGGTCGCCGATGGCCGCGAATGGGCGATCGGTGACCGCTTGATCTGCCGGCGGAACCACTACCGCCTCGACGTGCGCAACGGCACCCGAGGCATCGTGACGGGCCTCGATGAGCGCGCCAAAGCGCTCGTGGTGTGGACCGACGATGGGAGAGAGGTGTGGCTCCCCGCCGACTACCTTCGCCACGCGATGCACGGGTACGCGATGACCGGGCACGTCAGCCAGGGGGCGACCGTCGATAGGACCTACCTGCTCGCCACCTCGGAGCGCGGCGGGCGGGAGTGGGCATACGTGGCTGGCTCGCGCCACCGCTTGGACCTCGAGGTGTTCGCGGTCCACCACGAACCGGAGCGACTCGCACAGGCGCTGGAGCGGACGTGGTCACGGACGCAGGCCGCCGGCCTTGCGATCGACCTGGGAGAGCGTCTCGGACGTGCGACGGAGTCCGTCGACCCGCTGTACCGCAGGTCTTCTATCGGCACTGCCTCCAGGGCGATGGAGGTCCGGCCGGTCGCGCAGAGGGTGCTTCCCTCCAGCGCGCCGCGCGCCGCAGGCCGCTCGCTGGAACTTTGACGTGCCGGAACCGCTGAGCCAGCGCCTGAGGAGCACGCGCCGGACCGCGAGTGTCGGCGTCGGCTTCCACTCGATCCGCCGGGACACAAGCCGAGCGTCCACGGGCTACCATCGAGGCATGCGCGTGAGCGTTCGCTACTTCGACGGTTGCCCGAACTGGCGCGTGGCCGAGACCCGGCTGCGCGAGGTGCTCCGCGAGCTGGGCTCGTCTGCGGTCGAGGTCGAGCTTGAGCGCGTTGAGACGTCCGAGCAGGCGGAGGCCGTTGCATTCCGTGGCTCGCCGACGGTGCTCGTCGACGGCGAGGACTTGTTCCTCGATGAGGCCGCACCGGTCGGCCTCATGTGCCGCATCTACGCGACGCCGGACGGCCTCCAGGGGGCGCCGAGCGTGGAGCAGTTGCGGCAGGTGCTCGCGCGCTAGCTGCCCCGGCAGCCCCCGATCGGAGGCACAGCGAGCGCGCCCGAGGGCGTCGTCGTGAGCGCGCTGGCCGGGCGGGCGTCCGCCGCTCGGGTCCTGGTGGTCCCCTCTGTGGTCGAGGTCCGCGACTCGCCCGGACGCGCCCGCAGGCGGGGCTTCCTAGCCGCTCAGCGTCGTGAGGCGGCCGGGCTCCCTCGGCAGGAGCTCGACCGTCGCTCCGGCAGCGTCTCCGCTCCCGTAGTTCACGCCGGCTGCGGGGACGGGCCATGTCTGGAGCTCGCCGTGATACTCGACGAGCAGCAGGATCTGTCCGCCGTCCGCGCCCAGCCCGACCACCTGGCCGGTCGCTTCCTCGCCACGGAAGGTGCGGGTCACCTTCCGGCCGATGATCTTGTCGCTCATGACGTCCCCTCCGGTCGCTTCACCGGGCGCCTGCATCGACACCCCAGGCCGATGGTGACGGCGGGTCCGGTCGGCATGCGCGGCTCGACGCCTCGACCTCCTGATCGGCGGCCCGCTCTGCCGGGGCATTTGCGAGATCCCCCGCGGGAGGGCTATGCGGCCGCCGCCCATGCGAGACGCTTTATGGGCGGGCAGGCCGTACACCAGGGAATTGATCTCCCTGGAAACGCGCAGGAACGGCAGGGCTTCGTCCCATGCGCGTGAGAGGATTTGCCCGTCCCCGGTGAGGAGACGGGCAGCCCTCACTTCAGCACCCAGGAGTCCACCACCTCACCGGGGCCACTCAACCATGAAGGGCCGGCTCCAGGAGGTGCCGCTATTCCAGAGGAACACCACCAGCCGCCGCGCGAGCGCCCTGCGCCTCGCCGGCGACACCGCATCGCCCGTCGATCCCCGGCCAGCTGAGTCTGGACTTGGAGGCGGACGCGAAGTAGGACGGCATGCGGGGCGAGTGCTCGCTCGGCTCGCCTCCGCACGCTGACCTCCATCGGGTGACGAGCGCGCGATCGGGCCGAGCGCTCGATCTTGCTACGGGCCGGAGGCCATCACCGGCTCCGCCTTCGCGTCTCGGCCGCCCGCGCTACACCGTTGGGCCTCTAGCTAGGGGTCCACGCGCCCACCTGGGTCGACACCTCGCAGCGCCGTGTCCCGGTTCTGCGCGTCCAAGTCGACAACCTGGCCTGCTCGGCGCCCGCGTCGGCCCGAGCCAGCGGCCGTAGGACCGCACACAAGCACTCTTATGTGTGGCACGGTGGCCGCATGGCCGACCCCTCCGCCGACCCCGACCCGCCCAAGGGCAAGGTCCACGAGGTGCATCTGCGGGCGTCGTCCAGCGCGACCGTGTCCATCACCGACGTCCGGGTCACCCGCGCTCTGAACGCCTACCGCCTGACGCTGTTCGGCGTGCTGATCAGCATCGCAGCGGCCGCAGGCTTCGGCGCCGCATCGCTCTACGGCGGCTCGTGGTGGGCAGGCACTCTGCTCGGCCTGGGCGTCGGCATCGCCGCGGCCGCCGTCACGGCGCTGCTGCTGTGGCGGTTCCAGCACGGCATCGCCGCGCTCATGGCCAGAATCCTTCCGGGGGGCTGATGTCCCGACCACCTGCCTGCTCCGCTTCCTGAGCCCTCGGCTCCCGCCGCCGGCGACGCGCTCGTGCCGACATCAGTCGCCACCGGCGCTCCCACGTTCCACCCCGAGACGCCCAGCGAGGTGAAGGCCGCCTTACTGGCTTCGCACTCCGGGCACACCCGCGCCGCCTACGAGCGCTGCCTGGACGACTTCGGCCGGTTCCTGCACCAGCACGGGATCCCGCACTTCGCCGCCTCGCGGGCGGTCGTGGACGCCTACCGCCTCGAGCTCCTGGAGGTGCGCAAGCTCGCGCCGGCCACGGTCGCCCAGCGGCTGTCGGCGCTCGCCGGCTTCTACGACTACGCCGTGGACGAGGGCCTCATCGACCGCTCGCCCGCCGAGCGCGTGAAGCGCCCCAAGCTCGGCAAGGACTCCCCGCGGCTCGGCATGTACGAGGGTGAGGTCCGGCGCTTCCTCGAGGCGGCCCACGAGGCCGGTCCGCGCAACTCCGCGATCGCCTGCCTCGGCGTCCTCAATGGGCTGCGTTTATCGGAGATCTGCGGCGCTGAGTGGATCTTGGCGAGGAGCTCGGCCACCGCGTCCTGCGCGTCGCCCGCAAGGGCGGCTCCAAGATCAACATCCCGCTGGCGCCGGCCACCTTCCACGCCCTCACCCAGACCATCGGCTCGCGCACCACCGGGCCGATCTTCCTCGGGCGCGACGGCCAGCCGCTCGACCGCTTCGTCGCCTGGCGCGTCGTGTGCCGGCTCGCCAAGCAGGCGGGCATCAACAAAGCCGCTGTCGCCCCACTCCATGCGGCACACCTTCGTCACGCAGGCGCTCGCCGCGGGCATCCCTCTGCACATCGTCCAGGACGACGCCGGCCACGCCGACCCGCGCACGACCATGCGGTACAACCGCGCGCGCCGGTCGCTCGACAAGGCCGCCACGCCAGCTGGCCGCCCGGTTCGCCGCCGCCGCCTGATCGGCGGCCTGGTCGCGCGCGGCGGCCAGCTGGGACGGGGCGACACGGGTCTTTCCGTTCAACCATGCGGGATGGCCCTCTGGCGCTTACCCGGTCACGAAGCCCTCGAGGGCCCGTCCGCGCGGCTTCCCTCACTCTTTTCTCCGGAGCGCCGCTCCCGCGCATCGCCCGGCGCTGCTTGGTTGTCGTGTCGAGCGCGGCGACCGCATGCGGACTTCGGCGGGTCGCCTGGCGAGAGTGGCCGCCACCGGGCGCGAAGGCGGGGGCAGCAACTGGTGACGGGGCCGCCATGATCGAGCGGGCGCCTCGGTCGAGTCGACGGCTCCATCACCGGCCCCATCGTCCAGTTGCTTCTGCCAAGCCGGCCCGGTTCGCCGAGGCGCGTGCCCGTGCATCGAACGGCTGCGCGCCTCACCTGGCTGCAATGAGTCGGGAGCGCCGCCTGCCGAGCCGTCGACCGGCGCTCGGGCTCCTGACACACTGCCGCAGTCCAGGCTCGTGAAGTGATCGGCGCCCGGGCTCTTCGCCAACGAATCCGGAGACATGATGAGGACGCGCTACACGTGGATCGCCGTCGCCGTGGCGGCCGTCATAGTCGCCGTGCTGGTCGGAACGAGCCTCTCCGGCGGTGGAGAGGACGAAGGAGGCGACGAGGCAGCCGCCGCCATCCTCGGAGCCCAGTCCGTCGAGTCCGAGCTGTCTGGGCTCAGGCAGAGCGGGAACGAGCTCGGCGACCCGGATGCGCCGGTGGAGATCGTCGAGTACGGCGACCTCGCTTGCCCTCACTGCAAGGAGGCCGCGGAATCGATGATCCCCGACGTGATCTCCCAGCTGGTGAGGACGGGCGAAGCCCGGCTCGTCTTCCGTCCGATCGCGTTCATCAGCCCGAGCTCCGAGCGCGGAGCGCTGGGTGCCGAGGCCGCCGCGGAGCAGGACGCCATGTGGTCGCTCGTCACGCTGCTCTACCGCAACCAGGGCGACGAGCGAGCCGACTGGCTCTCGGACGAGCTGCTCGAGCAGGCGGTCGGCGAGCTCGGTCTGGACGTCGAGGCGTGGAGGACGGACTACCGCTCCTCGCAGATCGAGCGGCGCGCGGCTGAGCGGGCCGCGGCCGCGGAGGCCGACGGCGTCGAGGGTACTCCGACGTTCATCGTCCGCGGGCCCGGTGGCGAGAGGATGCTTCAGGGCGTCGTCGGCGTCACTGAGGTCGCGGAGGCCGTCGCTGCGGTCGGCCCGTCGTGACGGTCGCTCGCCACGAGCCGGGGTCCCAGTGACACGTGGGCCCGGACGGCGCCCTGGCTGGTCGGCGTCCTGCTGCGCCCGGCGGGGTCCCGCAACGCCCTGCATGGCAATCGGCTCGGTCCGGCCGCTTGCGTCGACGGTCGGAGCGGCAAGCATCACGCGTCGACGCGCCGGAGACTGTGCGACTCCAGCGGGGGGCGGTGGCCCACGTCACCCCGCCCCGCCGGTCTTCTCGCCGTTCGTGGTGAAGAGCCCGAAGGCCCCCTTCGCGTGGTCGTGGAAGTCGTGCGTCACGAAGGGTAGGAGCCCTCCTCCTCGACCGTGAACTCGACTACTGCGCCCTGGCTCGGCGCCAGGTTCACCGTCTGCGAGCCCCGGGTGAGGTTCTCCTTGTGGATGCCCTCGGCGAAGACGCGGTCGAAGAGCGCGCCGATCACGTGGAATGCCGACCAGCGGCTGGGGCCGGCGTTCTGGACGAAGACGCGCACGCGCTCGCCCTTCTTGATCCGTAGGGCGTCCCCGCCGGTGTACTGGTTGGCGTAGCCGTTGAAAACGACGAACTCCGGCGATCCGGCCTGCAGCTTGGCGTAGTCCGAGATCTCCCCGTTCTTGCCGGCGTAGAGGTCGGTCTGGCAGAGCGCGAACTCGCGCGCCGGCGGCAGCAGCGACTCGTCCTTCGGGTCGACGATGATCATCCCGTGCTGCCCCTGGCCGACGTGCAGCAGCACCGGCGGCACGCCGCAGTGCCACATGAAGACGCCGGGCACCTTCGCGATGAAGGAGAAGCTCGTCTCCTCGCCCACGTCGACCGCCTGGTAGTGCCGCGACCAGGAGATCTTGGCCGCGTGGAAGTCCATCGAGTGCTGCAGCGACCCGGTGTTGCGCAACGTGAAGTCGATGCGGTCGCCCTCGGTCACCCGGAGGACCGGGCCGGGGACGCGCCCCGGCTGGCCCGGGATGTTGAACGTCCACGCCATCATCGTGCGGCCGGGCGCGACCTCGCGCAGGTGCTCGTCGACCTCGAAGACGATCTCGTGGCGCCGGGTGGTGGAGCGCGGTGGCGCCTCGGCCGGGAAGATTGTGTGCGGCTCCCGAGGCTTCACCGGCGGGCCGGGGTCGAAGTCCGCCTCCTGCGGCATCGCGTGGTCCGTGGGCAGCGCGGTACCGGCTGCGACGGCTGCTCCTCCGTCGTCCCCGCCCCCGCACGCCGTCAGGCCGAGGGCGGCCAGCGGACCGCCGACGGCGAGGCCGCCGATCACCTGGCGTCGTGTGAACCCGTTGGGCATGTCGCCTCCTTCGCGCGTTGAACGGTGTCGTTAAGACGTCCTAGTCGCGCCGTCGGTCCCGGTAAGCGGGGAAGTCCACATCGCGAGCGGGGAAAGCCGCACTCCTCGTACATCCGGGGCTGTCGGCCCGCCCGGCGGGGACGATCGGAGCGCTGACGGACGAGCCCAGCGCGCCCACGATCTCATCCCTCGGCGTCAATCATATTTGCTACCGTCAATGGATATGAATGACCTGGAGGTGCGCACCGTTCTCTTTCACGGCTTGTCGGATCCCAACCGCGGACGGATCATCGAGCTGTTGCGGAGGGCGCCTGCGCGCGTGACCGACGTCGTAGCGGCGACCGGGATCTCGCAGCCGAACGCGTCGACGCATCTCGCCTGCCTCTGGGAGTGCGGGCTGGCTGAGCGGGAGCGCCGCCGGCGCGAGGTGCATTACTGGCTCGCAGAGGGCGTCGAGGAGCTCCTCGGCGTGACCGACGCCCTGCTCGCGCGGGCCGGCGAGCGGATCGCCTCCTGCCCGAACTACGGCCGCGGCCGGCGCCGGGGCGCCGCGTGAGCGACGAGCACGCCGGCGGTGTCGCCGCGGGGGCCACCCCGGCGCTCAGCTGGCGCGAGGCGGCCGTCCGGTTCGCGCCGCTTCGCAACGCCTTGATCTCCGGGGTCCTGCTCGGGCTCGGCGTCGCGCTCACCCTGCTCGACGCGCCCGAGGGGCTCGCCATCGCGCTGTTCGTGGCGGCCATTCTCATCGGCGCCTGGTTCTTCGCGCGCGAGGGCTGGCAGGAGTTCGTCGAGGAGCGCGAGATCGGCATCGAGGCGCTCATGCTGATCGCCGCCATCGGCTGCATCGTGTTCGGCCTGTGGGAGGAGGCGGCCGCACTCGTCTTCCTCTACGCGCTCGCCGAGTCGATCGAGGAGCTGACCTTCGCGCGCACCCGCTCCGCGATCCGCGGGCTGCTCGACCTGGCGCCCAAGCGTGCCCGCCGGGTGGTCGACGACGCCGAGGAGGACGTACCGGCCGACGAGCTTCACGTCGGCGACCTCTTCCGCGTCCGTCCCGGCGAGGCGCTGCCGACGGACGGCATCATCCGCGCGGGCCGCTCGTCGTTTGATGAGGCGGCCGTCACCGGCGAGTCGGTCCCAATCGAGAAGGGCCCGGGTGACGAGGTCTTCGCCGGCACCCTCAACGGCGCGGCCGGCGTCGATGTGGAGGCGACGCGCGCCTACGCCGACAACACGCTCCAGCGGATCGTGCACCTGGTCGAGGAGGCTCAGGGCCACAAGTCGCGCGCCCAGCGGTTCGTGGACCGCTTCGCGACCCGCTACAGCCCCGCGGTCGTGGTCGCCGCGGCGCTCGTCGCGCTGCTCGGCGGCCTGGTCGCCGGTGACTGGACCGAGTGGGCGCTGCGGGGCGTCACCGTCCTCGTCGCCGGAGCGCCCTGCGCGCTCGTGATGTCGGTGCCGGTCGCTGCGGCGGCCGCCATCAGCCGCGCTGGCCGCGAGGGCATCCTCGTGAAGGGCGGCCTCCAGCTCGAAGCGCTCGGCCGCGTCCAGGCGGTCGCCTTCGACAAGACCGGCACGCTGACCAAGGGGCGCCCCGAGGTCACCGAGGTCGTCGCCCTTGGCGCAGCCGACGAGCGTGAAGCGCTTGCGCTTGCAGCGTCGGTCGAAGCCCGCTCTGAACACCCCCTGGCCCAGGCGATCGTCGACCATGCCCGGGGGCGCGGCGTGGAGCCCGGCGCCGTCGAGGACTTCACCGCGCTCGTCGGCAGCGGCGCGAGCGCCCGCGTGGACGGTCGCGAGGCGTGGGTCGGGAGCCCGCGGCTGGTGGCCGAGCGCGTCGGCGAGGACGGACTGCCGGCCGAGGTCGGGCGGCTGCAGGACGAGGGGAAGACCGTCGTCTTCGTCGGCGCCGGCGATCAGCTCCTCGCGCTCCTCGCCCTTCGCGACGAGCCGCGCCCGGAGGCGGCTGGAGCTGTCGCCGCGCTTCGCCGCCTGGGGATCCGGCACCTCTCGATGCTGACCGGCGACAACGAGCGCACGGCGCGGGCCATCGCGGCCGAGCTCGGGCTGGATGAGGTCTTCGCGGAGCTGAAGCCCGAGGAGAAGGTGGCGCAGGTGACGCGCCTGCGGGAGCGGTTCGGATCGATCGCGATGGTCGGTGACGGCATCAACGACGCGCCCGCCCTGGCGACCGCCGATCTCGGGATCGCGATGGGCACCGGCGGCACGGACGCCGCGATCGAGGCCGCCGACGTCGCCCTGATGGCCGACGACCTCACGACGATCGCCGAGGCACTCCGGCTGGGTCGCCGGGCCACCAGGATCTCGCGGCAGAACCTGGTCTTCAGCGTCGTCCTGCTCGCGGTGCTCATCCCCAGCGCGGTGATCGGGGCGCTCGCCGTCGTCGCCGCCGTCGCAGTCCACGAGGTCTCGGAACTCCTGGCGGTCGCCAACGGCGTCCGCGCCGCGAAGCGGCCGCAGGCCGGTCCCAGCGACCGGTTGACGAGGCCCACACGGTGGCCCGTTGCAGCGAAGGAGTCGGGGCGCCCGTGTCGATCCCGGGCGTGCCGTGAGCGGACCGGCTTGGGTGGGCGACCAGCGAGCCGGGGGCCACGTTCCGGGCCTTACGGGCCTGCGGAGTACGCGTACCGCTTCGAGCGGTCAGCAACATGCGCGTCTCTTAGTCGCGCCTCCAACCCGCCCGCCGTCTCCCAGTCGGCCATGAGCTACTCGCAGACGCCCGCCCTGGCGCGCCAGGCCAGTTCCTGCTCATGACGCTGGCTGGCGCCTTTGTGCGCCGGCGGGAGCTGCGGCCTGGTGCGCGGCCTCCAGCTCCGACCAGCGAGCCGTCTGGTCGGCGGACTCCCTGCACCGACACTCCCGGGCCCCACAGGGAGCCTGAAGTGGACCGCCGCACCCTCGGATACGCCCTCGACCTACGAGCGACTCCTGCCGCCGGCGGTCCCGCTCTGACCCCCGTGGCACGGCGGCGGCTTACACGAGCTATCCTGAGAATCTCTACGGTGTTCCAGGATTTAGGAGGACGGCATGGCACGAAGCTGCACTACTCTTGACCTGTCCGCGTTCGATACGACGCGCTCGGCCGTGGCCGAGGATCCGACGGTCGGGCGAGGAACCTTCAGCACCGTGACGTCCTGGGAGGACGGGGCCCGCGCGCGAACGGTCGCCCGCTCGTTCTCGATCGAGACCGATGAGCCGGCGCCTCTCGGCGGAACGGACGAGGCGGTCGACCCGATGGAGCTGCTGCTTGCCTCCGTGGGAACGTGCCTCACGATCGGGTGGGTCACGCAGGCGGCGAAGCGTGGCATTGACTTCCGAGACCTGCGCATTGACGTAACCGGGGATTACGACCTGCGCGGGTATCTGGCGCTGGACGACGACGTCCGGCCCGGGTTCACGAGCCTCCGCTATACGGTCCAGGTCGACTCCGACGCCTCGCCTGCGCAGCTTGAGGAGATCCGCCAGGCGGCCGAGCGGACGTCTCCGATGTTCGATAACGCCAAGAATGCGACGCCGATCACCGGCGAGGTCAACCGCGTCTGAATGTCATGAAGGAGGGCCTCCTCGGTGCCACGCTCCGGCGTGGAACCGAAGGAGCGAGCGGGAGGAGGCCCACGCTCATGATGCTGCATGCCGGATTGGATCTCAGCCGCAGGCGGTTGGACTACTGCCTGCTTGATGAGCGGGGCGAGCGCCTGGGAGACCGGCGCCGCCCTGCCGGATGCCGACGGCGGGTGGGAGGTCGAGGTCGCCGACGCCCCGGATGGTCACGGGGCCGTGGAGCTCGCCTGTAAGACCGATCGCATCGACGCCTGGGCGGCGATCGAGTCGATGAACGGGGCCCGCAGCGCTCCAGCGCATCGGGGACGAAGCGGGCTCGCCGGTCTGGCGCGACGGGTCGGCCAGGGGCGCCAGCCCCTTCACCTTCTGGGTGCTGGCCGAGCTCAGCCGTCGCGATTTGGTCCCGGCGATCTGGCTGCCCGCCTTCGCCCAGCGCGCCGAACGTGAGCGGGCCCGCTGGCGCCTCTACCTGGTGCGAAAGCGCTCCTCGCTCAAGCACCGCATCCACGCTCAGCTGCTCGCCTTCGGCCACGCCTGCCCGGTGTCGGATCTGTTCGGACGGGCCGGGCGCGAGCTGCTGGGCCGGCTCGATCTCCCCGAGCCATGGCGCGGCGGGGTCGAGGCCGCGCTGCAGATGATCGCCGACCTCGATCGTCAGATCGCCGGCATCGACCGCGAGCTGCGCGCCCTGGGCGCCGATCACCGCTACGTCCCGCTACTGATGAGCGCCCCGGGGATCGCCTGGGTGCTCGGCTACACGATCGGCGCCGAGATCGGCGACATCGCCCGCTTCTCCTGCCCGGCCACGCTGTGCGGCTACACCGGCCTGTGCCCGCGGGTCTACCAGTCCGGCTCCACCGACCGGCGCGGCCCGCTCACCCACGCCGGGCCCCGCTGTCTGCGCTGGGCCCTCATGGAGGCGGCCACCCACGCGTGCCGGCACCCGGTCTACCGCGCGCGCTACCAGCGCACCAAGGCGCGCCTGGGACGTCAGCGCGGGCCGAAGGTCGCCCAGGTCGACATCGCCGGCGCCTGGCCGAGGCGATCTGGCACATGCTCACCCGCAACGAGCCCTTTGCTCCGGTAGGCGCCGCGCGCGCTCTGGCCGCTTGACGGCCCTCTCTGAGATGCGCCACCGGAGCGACTCCCATGGAACCTGGTCCTTCCGCGAGGAGGCGATAGAGCGTCGAGCGTCGCTCGAAACCCCGGCCCCGCGGAGGCAGATGGTCGATCAGTGACGCCTTGACGGATGAACCTCCTTCATAGAGAGCGCCGGTCGCCGGGCCCGGGGGCTCGTGGCCGGAGCGGCGCGCCGCGCGGCATGCCCCCTTGCTGCGCGGCGCGCCGCCCCTGACGCGCGGCCCGGGCCGGCCCGTCCGCGCCCCGAGGGAAGACGCTTCAGCACGTCCCGACCGGCCGCCCAACGCTGGCTGCCGGGCCGTCACGTTCACGCGCCCGCCTCCGACCACGTGCGAGCGCCGTCGGACGAGACGAGTACGACCCCGTCGACGCGGATGGCATACGCACGCTGCGGGTCGCCCGGCGCGATTGCAACCGCCGCCAGCTGCGCGTTGGTGAAGCCCTCCTCGAAGGTGCGTCCGCCGTTGCGCGAGACGAAGAGGCCGGGCCCGCCGGCAAGCACCAGGCCGGGCTGTCGCGCCTCCAGGGCTACGCTCACCAGGCCCTCGCCGCTAAGAGGCCGACGGTAAGTCCGTCCGCCATCGTCGCTGATCAGAAGCCCCTCGCTGGGGTCGGCGGCGAACAGGGTGCCGTCGCCCGCCACCGCCATCCCGAAGACGCTGGCCCCGACCTCCGTAGTCACCAGGCCGAAGGAGCGCCCGCCGTTGGTCGAGCGATACAGACCCTCGCCGGACACGGCGGCGTAGATCTCCTCGGGACGCTCCTCCCGCACCGCAAAGCCGTGCAGGTCGAGCCCGGGTAGGCCTGTCGGGCGCACCGCCTCGAAGGTGCGCCCGCCGTCCGTGGAGCGCTCGAGCACCTCATGGCCGGCAACCCACAGGGGCGCGCCGCCGCGGCCGCCGACCACGTTCATCGAGTCGTCGCCGGAGAGGCCGACCTGGCGCCACTGTCGCCCGCCGTCGTCGGAGCGGTAGAGGCCGCCATGCAGACCGAGCAGAAGCCCGTCGGAATCGCCCGGATCGACCGCCAAGCTATGGGCGTGCATGTTGCCCATCACCTGCGCCAGCGAGCCCGAGGCGGGCGCATCGTCGGAGGAGCTCGACGAGCAGCCGGCGAGGGCGGCCAGGATGGCCGCCACCAGCAGGCCGGCGATCGACAGGCGCCCGGTACGGCGAGGGCGTCTCCGAGCCGGGCTCACCGGTCCCCCTCCTCGCCCCGCTCGAGCGCGGCGACGCGAGCCCCGACCCGTTCGGGGTCGGCCGGCGGAGGCGCCAGTTGGCCGTTGCGCTCGCGCGGTCCACTACAGCAGCTCGCGGCTCGGCCTCGTCGGCGCTGCATCAAGGCGGTCAGCGGGCAGGCCCCAGCGGCGGCCAGCACGGCGATGAGCACGATCGCTGTCTCCATCCGCGCCTACCTCCCCGAGCGCTCGCGATCGAACTGGGCGATCCGTCGGTCGATGCGCCGACGGCGCTCGCGCAGCGTCTCCAGGCTCTCGTCCGCGCTGGGCTCGGGGCCCGCCGGCTCGGCGTCGGTTTGGTGTCCGCCCATCGTCCCCTTGCCCATGAAGAGCATCATCAGGACCATCCCGAGCGGACAGGCCAAAGCGATCAAGGGCAATAGCAGCGTGTCCATCCTGCATCCTTTGTCGCCGTTACCTACTACTTTCAGTGTAGGCATATGCGCGTCGCCTGCGCTAGCCTGGCGGTCGTGAGCCCATCCTCGGCCGACCCATCCCCCAGCCCGCAGGCCCGCACCCTCGGTGCGCGGCAGACATCCGTGCTCGAGGCGCTCTGGGAGATGGGGGAGGTCACGGTGCGCGAGGTGACCGAGCACCTCCGCGCCGGCGGGGCCGACCTCGCCTACACGACGGTGCTGACGCTCATGAGCCGCCTCGCTGCCCGCGGTCTCCTGACGCGCCGTCGCGTCGGCCGCGCCGATCTCTATCGGGCCGCGGTCGACCGCTCGGGTGTCGAGGCGGCGCTCTCGCGCGAGGCGATCGACCGCCTGCTGAGCGCGCACGGCGAGGTCGCGCTCGCGGCCTTCGCCGCCCGGATGCGCGAGGGTCATCCCGAGCAGCTCGCGCGGCTGCGCGCGTTGCTGGAAGAACCGGAAGAGTGAAGGTCGGACCGCTGGCGCGCGCCGCGGTCGTGACGGCGGCGCTCGCCCTGCCGCTGGCCATGGTCGCCGCACTGTTGACCGGCCGCGTCGAGGCGCTCGGCGCGCTCCTTGACGCCTGCGTGCGCCTCAGGGCGCTCGGCGGGGCGCTGCTGGGCCTCACGATCCTTGTTCTGGCGGCCTCGGCCGTCGCGGCGGGCCTCGTGCAGTTCGCTCGACAGGTCCGGATCGGCCGGCGCGCTCTTCGCTGCGCGCACGCGTGCGCGGTCGGCGGGGACGCCGGGCTCGCGGCCCGCGCAGAAGCCCTCGGCGTTCGCCGGCTGGTCGTCTGCGCCACTTCCGAACGCTTGGCTTTCTGCGCCGGGCTGCTGTGGCCGCGCGTGGTCGTCAGCACTGGCCTGGTCGGCTCCCTGGGGCCGGACGCCCTCGAGGCACTCTTGGCCCACGAGGCCACCCATGCCCGCCGGCGCGACCCGCTGCGCCAGGTGCTCGCGGCAGCCGGTGCGGCGGCCCTTTGGATGGTGCCGGCCGCGGCCGCCCTGGCGGCTCACGGGCGCCTGCGCCGGGAACTCAACGCCGACCGCGAGGCCGCCCGGCAGACGGGGAGGCGAGCGCTGGCCAAGGCCCTGCTCGCTGTCCATGACGCGGCGCCTCCGATGTCTGCGGCCGCGGTGCCGGGGGCGGCGAGCCAGCTGGCATCGCGCGTCGACGCTCTGCACGGGGCGCCCCCACCGGCGCTGCGGCTGCCCGGAAGGCTCCTCGCGCACTCGTTCGCCGGGGCCGTCCTGCCGGTGGCGGTGGCCGCCGCCGTGTTGGTCGCCCCGCCCGCCGGCGGCGACCCGCTGGAGGCGGTACCCATGAGCCGGGAGAGCATGCTGGCCATGCCGGTGGCCTGCCTCGCGCGCGCGGCCGTTCTCCTGGCGTTCTTAATGGCGCTGCGCGCCATGATCGCCCGCGCGCGACGCCCGGCCATGCGCGGGGTCGTCTGAACCCGAGAGCCCGAGCCCGGGATCGACGGCGCACCGGTTCTCGCTCACGACCACGGCGCGCGTCGAGGCGCCGTGTATGACGTCGGCGCCGAGCACGACTTTCGCTGCAGGCATGCGGCGGTGGGGACGGTGATCGCGCTCGGCCTTCGGTCTCGCGGGGCGCGCCGAGCGCGGATCAAACCACGGGACGGTGGTGGCCGGCTCGGGCTCGCCCTCGGCGATCGCCGCGCTCCTTGGCTGGTCGGCGCATCGCGCTCAGGCGCCGCCGCGTACATGAGTCGTCGGCCGCCGACCCCGCTGCCAAGGCCGCCTCTGACGGGCGGGGCGGCGCCGAGTCTGGCAAGACCGCCAAACTCTGTATTCTCAACGGTGTTAACCGGAATTTACGACATAGCGGCCAGCGACTCGAAGGAGACAGATGAGCACGACGAGCGCCATCCCCCTCACCAGCGTGGTCGAGGCGTTCCGAGCCGAGCCCCATCGCGCCGCGCTCTCGCTGCGGGTCGCGAGCGATCTCGTGGAGGGTGTCCGTTGCGAAGCGCCCGTCCGCCGGCACTCCGTCGTCGTGGACGAACCGACCGCGCTCGGGGGCACCGACGAGGGTCCCAGCCCCGTGGAGCTGGCGCTCGCCGCGCTGGGCACATGCCAGGCGATCACGTACCGGGTGTGGGCCGCTCAGCTGGGAATCCCTCTGGACAGCGTTCGCGTGGAGGCCGAGGGCGATATCGACCTGCGGCGCTTCTTCGGTCTGGACGACGAGGTGAGGCCGGGGTTCGGCGCCATCCGGCTGCGCGTGATGCTCGAGGGGCCGGAGCCGCGCGAACGCTACGAGGCGCTGGCAGAGGCGGTCGACGATCACTGCCCCGTGCTCGACCTCACTGAGAATCCGGTGCCGGTGGAGCGCGTACTCGTCACTTCGTCCTAGAACCACCCGGGCTTCGCGGGCCGCCTGGCGGCGGGCCCGCCGGCGCAGATCACGCTGCCGGCGGTGCGGGCGCCGGGCGACCGCGCCGGACAGGCGGTGACTCCTATAACCTATGTAGTAGATGCGACGGACCCTGCGGAGATGGCGAGCCTGGTCGATGGCGGCCATGCTCATCGCGCTGGTGGGGGTGGTGGCATTCGCCGCCGCCGGCGGGCTCGTGCGAATGGGCGACCAGCGCGGGCGGGTCGTCGTCCTGACCGCCTAAGGAATGTCCGGACGCTCGTGGTCGTGCCCTCCTGCAGGTCGGCGCTGACCGCAAGCGCGACGACCTCAGAAGACGCGGACACGCATTCGGCACCGGTGCGGATTTATGGTCGCACGGGCCGTTGGTTGTCAACCCAGCACGCTGGCGCCGATCTCAGCGTCGACAACCTCGTCCACGACGTCTCGCTGGCGACAGCCGTGTG
Source organism: Miltoncostaea marina (assembly GCF_018141525.1). Lineage (GTDB taxonomy): Bacteria > Actinomycetota > Thermoleophilia > Miltoncostaeales > Miltoncostaeaceae > Miltoncostaea > Miltoncostaea marina. The sequence continues at coordinate 2,870,612 of NZ_CP064655.1, read as the reverse complement.
ACGGCTGTAACTGACGGCGGGCGACGGCGGTGATGGGCATCCCGTGATGCGCCGTAGTCCGTCCGCTGCCATGCGACGAACGTCCCGGCTCTCCGGGTGCGCAGTTTGTGCGCGAGGTTCCTGTCCACGGGACCCGCATTCGTCATCTCGTTCCGGCGCCCAGGTCGCAGGCGCAACCTCGAGCGGCGTCACCGCACGTCCGGGACATCCGGCCCTCGGCCGGTGGTCCGCTCCGTGGCGCGGGTGGAGTACCCTCGCTGACGTCGGTCGCTCGCGCGCCGGTACTCCAGGGCGGCGGCCATCCGCCGATAGGGAACCATGCGGCGCCAGCGCCCCGCCCATCTGCATTGACGCACGCCGCCTCCCTCACCCACGCCCGCGGCCCGCGCCTTCGCGCGGCGCTCCGCCGACCGCGGGTCCGCCGCGGCTTGATTGCGGGCGGCACGGTGGCGATGCTGGCGCTCGCCGCCTGGGGCGCCATGCACGGGGTCCAGCCCGATGCGTTTGCGCGCGCCTTCGCATCGGCCGACTGGAGCTGGGTGCTCGCCTCGGCCCTGCTGTACGCGGTGAGCCAGCTGGCGTCGGCGTTCGTGTGGCGCTGCGGGCTGACCGCCTGCGGCTTCGGCGCGCTGAGCCGCCGGCACGTCGTGAACGCCCACATGATCGGTCACGGCGCCGGCGAGCTGCTCCCCGCGCAGCTGGGGCAGGTCGTCCGCTACGCCGCCATCCGCCGCCACCCGGTCGCCGCTGAGGGCTGCGGGCTGAGAGTCGCGGGCAGCGTGGGCGCCCACAAGGCGCTCGATGGAGTCGCCACCTTCATCGTGGTCGCGGTCGCCGCGCTGGTGATCCCCCTGCCGTCGGCGGTGGAGGGCCTGCGCTGGGTCATGGGCGCCGTCCTGGCCGGCCTGCTCATGGCATTCGTCGTCGCATGGCGCTCGGACGGCGAGCGGCTGCTCGCCCGCGTGCCGGCCCGCCTCCAGCCGCTCGTCCAGGGGCTCGCCCACGGCGGCGCGATCTTCGCCAGCCGGCGCCACGCCCTCGCGGCGGTGGGCTTCCAGCTCGTCGCGGTCGGCGCCCGGGTGCTCAGCCTCGCGGCCCTGCTCCACGCGTTCGGCCTGCCGGCCGGCGCGGCGCTGCTGGTCTTCGCCCTCATGGTCCTGTCGGGCGTGCTCGCGATCACTCCGGGCGGCGTCGGCATCCGCGAGGCCGCGATCGTGCCGGCACTCGTCGCGACGTACGGCCTCGGCACGGACGTGACGCTGGCCTTCAGCCTCGGCATCCAGGCCACGGCGCTGGCCGCCTCGCTGGTCTGCGCCGCCGCCGCGCTGCTCTCGCAACAGCTCTGGCCGCCGACGGCGGCCCCCGCCGCCCCCGGCTGACGCGACTCACCGCACGCTCGCCGGCCCACGCGGGAGATGACTCCGCGCGCTCACGCCGACGCCCCTCCAGCCTCGGTGGCGACGGAGGAGCAGCAGTCGCCATCGCATCCGCACACGGACGTCCCGGGCGCCCTCGCCGGCTCGGCGGCAGGGCCGCAACCGCAGTCCGACGGCCCGGCGTCGCCCACCGGGACGATGAGGGCGCCGTCGCAATGCTGCGACGACCCGTCGTTGGCGGTGCGCGCGAATGGGGAGGTCGCGCAGCATGAGGGGACGGCGGTTGACGCCTCCGCCGGGGTGGCACCGCTCCGCGGTTCCCTGTTGCTCGGCGCGCCCACGCCGCGCAGAAGGCGGAGCCCGTTGAGCGTGACCAGGAGGGACACGCCCATGTCCGCCGCGACGGCGACGATGAGGGTGACGTAGCCGGCCGGTGCCAGCGCCACGAAGACGGCTTTCGTCGCCAGCGAGACGACGACGTTCTGGCGCATGATCGCGAGCGCCCGGCGGCTGTGGCGGATCGCGTCCGGCAGGCGCTCCAGCTCGTCGCCCATGAGCGCGACATCCGCGGACTCCAGCGCCACGTCGCTGCCGGCCGCCCCCATCGCCACGCCGACCGTCGCCCCTGCGAGCGCCGGGGCATCGTTGACGCCGTCGCCGACCATCGCCGTGGGGCCGTGACGCTCGGCCAGGTCCCGAACGGCGGCCAGCTTGTCCTCGGGCAGCAGGCCCGCCCGCCACTCGGTCACGCCGGTGAGCGAGGCGACGGTGCGCGCGACCCGCTCGCTGTCGCCGGTCAGCATGACGACGTGCTCCACGCCGGCGCGTTCGCCGAGCGCGCGGACAGCCGACTGCGCGTGCGGACGCGGCCGATCGGCGAGCCCGAAGACCGCGAGGACCCGGGTGCCCTCCCCGAGCAGCACGGCCGTCTGCCCGTGCGCCTCCACCGCTTCGAGCGCGTCTGGCAGGCTCGCGCCCTGCTCGACGGCCAGTCGCGGCCCACCCGCCCACAGCCGGCGGCCGGCGATCGTCGCGACCGCGCCCCGGCCCGGCAGCGCCTGGAACGAGGTGGCGTCCGGGAGCGCCAGCGCCTGCTCGCGCGCGGTCCGCGCGATCGCGACGGCCAGTGGGTGCTCCGAGCTGCGCTCGACCGCCGCCATGAGCGTGAGCGCCTCCAGCTCGGTGATGCCGCTGACCGTGGTGATGTCGACGAGCTCCGGGCGGCCCTCGGTCAGCGTCCCCGTCTTGTCCAGCGCGACCGCGCGAACGCCACCGAGGTCCTCCAGCGCCTGGCCGCCCTTGATCAGGACGCCACGTCGCGCCGCCCCGCCGATGGCAGAGACGACGCTGACCGGCACGGAGATGACCAGGGCGCACGGGCAGGCCACGATCAGAAGTGCGAGCGCTCGATAGAGCCAGGTGTCGAGCTCGCCGCCCAGCAGCGGAGGCACTATTGCGACCAGGAGCGCGGCTGCGAACACCAGCGGCGTGTACACGCGTGCGAAGCGATCGACGAACCGCTCCGACGGCGCCCGGCTCCCCTGCGCCTCGGTGACCAGCTGCGTGAGCCGGGCCAGCGTCGAGTCCGCCGCCGACGACGTCACCCGCACCCGGAGCGCGCCGTACGCGTTCAGCGTGCCCGCGAAGACATGGTCGCCCGGCTCCTTGTCGACCGGCACCGACTCGCCGGTCAGCGCGGACTCGTCGACGCTCGAGGCGCCCTGCTCCACGACGCCGTCCAGCGGAAGGCGCTCGCCCGGCCGGATCAAGACGATCGCGCCGAGCGGAACGGCCTCCACGGGGACGGCGCGCTCGATCCCGTCTGCGACGAGCAGCGCCTCCGCGGGGGCCAGGTCCATCAGCGCCTCGACCGACCGGCGGCTGCGCTCGAGGGCGAGGCGCTCAAGCGTCGTGCCCACGGAGAAGAGCACCACCACCCAGGCGGCCTCCGCGTACTCGCTGATGCCGACCGCGCCGACCGCCGCCATCGTCATCAGCACGTTCATATCGAGCGCGCGCCGCCGCAGCGCCGCCACAGCCGCATGGGCGATAGGCCAGCCGCCGACCCCGATCGAGAGCAGATACAGCGGCTCGCTGACGACCGGAGGGGCGTGCGAGAGCGAGGCGGCGAGCGCGGCGAGCAGCAGCAGCGCCGAGGCGGTCGTCGAGGCGGTGCGCGCGCTGCGCCGCCAGAACGGCGCGGTGGCGTCGGGGCGCCGCCCGGCGGGCTCCGCCGAGTAGCCCGCGCGGCGCACAGCCGCCTGCACGGCGGCGGACTCGACGTCGCCATCGACCACCAGGGTCGCGTTGCCGAAGGACACCGTCGCCTCGCGGACGCCCTCGAGTCCCTCGACGACCCTCTCGACGGTACGCGCGCACGATGCACAGTCCATCCCTGCCACCCGGAAGCGCTGGCCGCCTGCGCTCGCGGAGGCCGTCGCGGCGGCCACCGACGCGGCGCTCATCGAGCGAGCAGGCCGGCGCCCGCGCGCGGCAGCACGCTCTCGAGCATTTCCTCGCCGCGCTCGGTCAGCCGATAGAGGACCATCCGTCCGTCTTTGCGGGACGCGGCCAGGCCGGCGCCGCGGAGCAGACGGAGATGATGCGAGACCAGCTTGTCCTGGCGGCCGATCACGAAGGCCAGGTCGCACACGCAGCACTCGTCTGCGGCGTCGCGGAGCGCCACCGCAAGCCCCAGGCGCGTCGGGTCGGCGAGCGCCTTCGCGCCCTCGGCCGCGCGCTCGAGGTTTTCCGGATCAGGCTGGCGACGGCGCAACGAGTCGGCCTTGACCGCGTCGAGGCAGAGCAGTTCGCAGGTGTCGTCGGAGGTCATGGCGACATCCTAATGGACCTGCGGGGGTTGGATTAGCCCGCCCGCTCGACGGGCGCCCAGCGTGGCCCGCCGGCCAGGACGAAGTCGCACCACTGTTTGCGCATTAGCCTTGGCTAGCGGTATAAGGAGCCGTGGCTAGCAGACGCTTCACCCGTAGGCAGGCCCTGATCGGCGCGGCACCGGTGCTCGCAGCGCTGCCGATGGCCGGCCTGGCCGCCGCGCCGGCCGTCACGGGGCCGGGCACGCCGCCGCCGGGGTTGGCCTCGCGCGATGCCCATGCGGCGCTCGGGCATGCGGCGATGATCGGCGAGGCGGTGCCGGCACCGGGCGGCCCGGACGACCTCGACGCGCTGCTGAGGCCGCCCCCCGCGCTGCCTCACCGGCCGGGCCGCGTCCGGCGGTACAGCCTGACGGCGCTCGACCGCGAGATCGAGGTCGCGAAGGGCGTGACCTTCCCGGCGTGGACCTACAACGGCACCGTCCCCGGGCCGGTGCTGCGCGCGACCGAGGACGACGTGCTCGAGGTCGTCTTCGCGAACGGCGGGTCGCACCCGCACACGATCCACTTCCACGGCATCCACCCCGCCGACATGGACGGCGTGTTCGAGATCGTCGAGCCGGGCGGGGCCTTCACGTACCGGTTCCCCGCCCGGCCGTACGGGATGCAGCTCTATCACTGCCACGCGGCGCCGCTGAAGAAGCACATCCACAAGGGGCTCTACGGCGCCTTCATCATCGACCCGCCCAAGCCGCGCCGGCCCGCGCGAGAGATCGTCCTCGTGATGAACGGCTACGACACCGACGGCGACGGCGAAAACAACTTCTACTCGGTCAACGGGCGGGCCTTCTACTACGCGCGCTACCCGATCCGGGTGCGCCGCTCGGAGACGCTGCGCATCTACCTCGCCAACCTGACCGAGTTCGACCTCATCAACTCGTTCCACCTCCACGGCGAGTTCTTCCGCTACTACCGCACCGGCAGCACCGACCAGTTCGACTACACCGACACGGTCATGCAGTGCCAGGGCGAGCGCGGGATCATCGAGATCGACTGGCACAACGCCGGCCGGTTCATGTTCCACGCCCACCAGTCCGAGTTCACCGAACTCGGCTGGATGGGCTTCTTCGACGTGGTCGACGCCTGATGTCGACCGCCGCGACGGCCCGCCGGCGCTGGTGGTCCGGCCGGCTGCTCGCGGTCGTGCCGCTCCTGCTGCTGGTCGCGGTCGTCGGCAGCTTCGTCTCCTCGGGGGGGTCGATCACGGGCCTCATCGGCGCCAACCCGCCCCCGGCCGATGAGGTCGATATCCGGCGCGTCGAGTTCCATCCGGGAGAGATCAGGGTGTCGGTGCGGAACCCGCAGCCGGAGGACGTGACGATCGCCGTCGTGACCGTGGACGACGCGATCGTGCCGTTCACCGCCGACGGCCCGGAGACCCTCGGCCGCCTTCGCTCCACGATGCTCGAGATTCCCTACGCCTGGGTGGAGGACGATCCGTACGCCATCGGCGTCACGAGCTCCACGGGGATCCAGACGACGTTCGAGGTCCCGGCGGCGGTCCCGATCCCCGGCGTCGACGGCTCGAGCATCGGCGGCTACGCGTTGATCGGCTTCCTGGTCGGTGTCGTGCCGGTCGCGCTCGGGATGCTGTGGCTGCCCTCGCTGCGTCGCGCCGACCCGCGCTGGCTGGTGGCCTTCATGGCCCTCACCGGCGGGCTGCTGACCTTCCTGGCGGTCGACGCACTGGCCGAGGCGCTCGAACTGCAGGCGTCGCTTCCGGGGGCGCTCGGCGGGCCCGGCCTCGTGCTTGTCGGGGTCGCGGTCAGCTACCTCGGCCTGACCTGGGTCTCCCAACGGCTGGCGCGTCGGGAGCCGGAGGCGACGGCCGGGTCACCGCTGACCGGGCTCGCCCTGGCGACGATGGTCGCCGTGGGCATCGGGCTGCACAACCTCGGCGAGGGCCTGGCGATCGGCTCGTCGTTCGCCCTCGGCGAGCTGGCGCTCGGGAGCTTCCTGATCGTGGGTTTCATGGTCCACAACGTCACCGAGGGCCTCGGCATCGTCGCCCCGGTGGCGGAGGGGCGACCGGTCGGGCTGGGGCGCCTCGCCGTCCTGGCGCTCGTGGCCGGCGCGCCGGCGATCCTCGGCGCCTGGATCGGCGGCTTCGTCACGGACGAGGTGCTCGCGGTCGTGTTCTTCGCGATCGCCGTCGGGGCCGCCGCGCAGGTCGTGGTCGAGGTCGGCCGCCACGTGGCCCGGCGCGCGCCCGGCGGGCTCGGGTCGGGCTGGGTGGTGGGCGGCTTCCTCGCCGGCCTGGCGGTCATGTACCTGACGGGGCTGCTCGTCGGTTGAACCGTCGCGGCGCGACGACATGTCTCCGCGCCCGGCTGAGGCCCCGGAGATCAGGGGGCTACGAGCCGCCCGGGACCTGGGCGACCAGCAGCGACGCGATGACGACGATGCTGATCGACAGGGCGAACTCGGCGCTCGCCATGCGCCGCACCCGGCGGAGGGTCGCTCGGTTGGGCCGCTCCACTCGACGCAACGCGGTCACGATCCGCCGGTTGTACATCGCGAGGAAGCCGATCGGGCAGAGTAGAAGCAGCTTGAAGACGATGCTGCGCCCGTAGGCCGTCTCCCAGAGCTCCTGCGGCTCGCTCAGCTCCGCGAGCGAGCGGATGACCCCGGTGAGGATCGCGAGTCCGACGACGACGAGCGCGAGGCGCGAGAAGCGGGCGAGCAGGTGCGCTGAGACGACCGGGCCACCGTCGGGCGCGATGCGGGGCACCCGCAGCAGGGACACCGCAACCAACGCGAGGCCCGTGATCCAGACCGCGACGGTGGCGAGATGCACGAGCTGCGCCCCGATCTGCACCGCCGGGAAGCGCGCCACCTGCGGGTGGCCCTGGGCGGCGACACCTCCCATCACCGAGATCAGGAGGGCTGCGATCACCACCGTCCCGACCAGCCCGTACGACGCCTGAGCCGGCCGCGGCGCGACGGAGCCGCCGTACTCGCGCATGAACAGGACCGCGCCGAGGGCGAAGACGCCGAAGAGCAGCGCGCCCCTGATCTGTACGAGCGATCCGATGCTCGTGTTCCCGAGCACCTGGCTGAGGCCGGTCGCGTCCTGCGCTGCGGCGAGGACGCTCACGCCGAGCACCCCCGCGCTCTGGACGACGAGCAGGTACCCCTCGGCGAGCATCGCACCCAACGCGAGGACGCCGAAGGCGATCCAATACGCGTCGCGTCCCCAGGCAGCGACGGCCTCACGCTCGCCGGCCGCCAGCGCGGGCGCACGCCGCAGGGCGGGCGCCCAGATCAACCACCGGAAGGCCACCAGGCCGAGCAGCCCACCCAGCCCGACGAGCTCGAGGAAGCGCGCGCTGACCGCCCAGGGGCTCGTCTCGGACGGGCCGCCCGGCCCGAGGCCGCCGATGAACGGCTCCTCCAGCTCGCCGGTGCCCACCCCGAACACGAAGAGCCCCCGGATCACGTGCGAGTCGGCGCCGATGATCTTGTAGCGGACGGTGTACGTCCCCTCCGGGAGCCCGGCCCTCAACGCGACCTCGAGGACGCGCGCATCGCCAGGCAGCTTCCGCGCCGATGTGCTGACGACCGTGCCATCCGAGTCGACCACGTCGGCGTCGCGCTCCTCGAGGAGCTGGACCGGCTCGGTGAAGGTCAACGTCACCGCTGCGGGGCTGGCGGCCAGCTTCGAGTCCGCCGCCGGGCTCGAGCTCTTCAGGACCGCGTGCCCAAACGCGGTGGCGGGCAGCAGTAGGGCGACGACCAGCAGGCCGACGAGGGCCGACACCGCCGTGCGCCGTCGCCTCCGGGTCATTCGTCGTCGGGCAGGGGCGCCGGCCGCGTCGTCCACAGGAAACCAACACCGACCGCCGACGCGGCTGCGACCGCGATCGCGATGAGTCCCAACCAGACCGCGGCCGACGCGTCGTCATCGCCGCCGCCCCCGGTCGCGGCGGCCGCAGGCGTCGCGCCGCCCAGGCTGATCGTCATCGCCGAGGCGGGGCCCGGTTCGGAGGGGCCGCTCTCAGGGGCGGCGGCCCCGGGCTCCTCCGGCGGGCCGGTCCAGGGCTTGACGACGCCGTCCGCGTAGGTCTGGCGAGAGCGCCAGACGGCGGTCCCCTCCGCTGAGGGCGTGCCGAGCAGGTCGAACTCCTGGAACTGCCCCGGGCCGATGCGCCCGCCGCTGAAGACGACGCCCTTCGTGCGCCTGTCGGGCCGGTAGAGCATGCGGATGTCCCAGCCCGGCTCCGGCTTCACGGAGTAGACGGTGACCTCATCCGGGAAGGTCACCTCCACCGCCACGGTGTCCACGTCGCGCTCGGAGGGGACGCGGACGGTGAACCGCTGCGCCTCGCCAGCTTTCACCTCCGTCGGCAGGACGCCGACGTGCCCGGCGGCCGGCTGCACCGCGACAGCGATGAGGGCGAGGAGGGTGACGAGGCCCGCGACGGCGCGGCGGACTCGGCGGGTCGGCCGATCGGCTGCGGTCGCATGGCGGGGGATCGCTCGGCGACGGGGCATAGGACTCGATCATGCCACGGCGCGTCGTCAGTTTTCCGATGACGAGCGACCCTGGCGGCGCGTCTGTCGAGGGCGTGCCCGGGTCGGCCGGCGGGCGGCTATCGTGAGGGATCGGCGGCGTATCGGAAAGGCATGGCGATCACTGAGCGAGGGCCGTCCGAGGGCCGACGATCGCGCGGCGCGCCCGCCTCGTCGTTGGCCGAGGCCGTCACCGAAGCGTCGCTGCGGAGGCGACGAGCGCGTGCGCGCTCCCGGCTCGTCGGCGTCCTGATCGCCGGCTCTGCGCTGGCGATCGCCGATCAGATGGCCAGGTGGGCAGTCAGGAGCGCCATGCCGGCGGGCGACCGCCACGCGATCGCCCCGGGGCTGTCGATCACGAGCGCGACCAACGACGGGGCGGCCCTCGGCTTGCTGTCCGGCAGCGGCCGCATCGTCGGCGTGGCCGGCGCCGTGATTCTCCCGGCCCTGGCCCTCCTCGCGTGGCGGCGGATCACCGCCCGGCCCGCCGCCGCGTATGGCGCCATCATGCTCGCCGCGGGCGCGCTCGGAAACGTCAGCGAGCGGCTCGTGCGCTCGAGCGTCACCGACTATCTCGACCCGCTCCGGTGGCCGCCGTTCAACGTCGCGGACATGCTCGTCATCGCGGGCGGCGCGTTACTCCTCTCGGCCGTCGCGCCGTCGGAGACCGACGCGCGAGCCTCGGAGGGCGGGTAGCCGCCCCCCCGGTGCGGTCGCCGGCGTCGCGACGGCGATCGCAGCGGCCCGGCGCTAGCCGAACTGGTTGAAGCGCGCGAGCTCGCGGGTGATCACGGCGAGCTGTCCGCTCGCCACGAGCACCCCCATGGCCGCGACGCCTGCGCCCGAGGCCGTCGACATGACGGCACCGGCCCGGCGGACCCGGCGGAAGACGCCGACCGACCGGTCGAACGCGAGGCTCGTCGCCAGGAAGGGGACGCCGAGGCCCGCCGAGTATGCGAGCAGCAGGGCGGCGCCGCCCGCCGGGCTCTGCCCGGTACCGGCGAAGGTCAGGATCGCGCCCAGGATCGGGCCGATGCACGGCGTCCAGCCGATCGCAAAGACGATCCCCGTGAGCGCCCCGCCGCTCGCGCGGCCGCCGCGGCCGCGCATCCAGGCGAGCGGCCGCCACTCTCGCTGGGCCAGCCCGAGCCGTGGCCCGAGCAGGATCAGTAGCCCGAGCGCCACGAGGAGGACGCCTCCCGCGACTTCGAGCGTGCGCCGCTCCTCCTTGAGCACCGCGCTCGCCCCCCCGACGCCCGCCCCGAGCAGGGTGAAGACCGCGGCGAAGCCGAGGATGAACGCGAGGGTGGGGATCACGACGACGCGACGCTCGCCCGCGATCCGGTCGACCGACACGCCCGACACGAACGCCAGGTAGCCGGGCACCAGGGCGAGTACGCACGGTGACAGGAAGGACAGCACGCCGCCGGCCATCGCCACCGCGAACGCGGTGACCCCGAGCTCGGTCACCGGCTCGGCGGCGAGAGGATTAACTCGAGTCCGTCGGCCATCTGGTCGGCGTCGATCTCACCGACCCAGTGGGCGCGGACCCGCCCCGCGCGGTCCAGGAAGTACGTCTCGGGTAGGCCGGTGAGGCCATAGCGGCGGTACGTGCCCTCGCCCTTGTCGCGCACGTGGGGGTACGTCTGCTTGAACTTCGCGATGAAGTCACGGGCGTTGCCGGTGAGGTCCTGCACGTCGACCCCGAGAACGACGGCTCCCCGCGCCCGGCCCGCGCGCCAGGCGTCCTCGAGGATCGGCGCCTCCCGCCGGCACGGGTCGCACCACGAGGCCCAGAAGTTCAGGATCACCGGACGGCCGCGCAGCTCGGAGAGGGAGAGCTCGTCGCCCTCGCGCTTCCCGAGGGCTTCGCCGTTCGCGAGCACCGGGAGGGTGAACTCGGGCGCCTGCTCGAGCTCTCCACGGGCGATCGCGCTGTCGATGCTGCGGTCGACGCTCCGCGCGGTCAATCCGAGGACGAGAAGCGCCACGAACGCCCCGACGGCGAGCAGCGCGATGGCGCCCACGACGTACCGGCGCGTCGAGCGGCCATTGGGCCGCGGCTCGGGCTCGCCACCTCTTGTCTCGGCCGTCATCGCCAGCGGATTCTACGGCCACTCCCGCCCCACGGCCCCGCTGACGTGTCGCGGGCGCCGCGGCGGGTACGGCTGTCCGGGCTGCGGCGAGACTCGCTTGACCTGATTACGGCTGCGCGCCTAGAGTCCCGCCCGTTCCCGAACGACTCCGAGGGGATTCCGGCTCGTGCCCGCGTCCGGAACCTCCCGACCCGGCCGCGGCTGGGATGAAAGGAGCCGATGAGTCGCATTAGCGCCTGCTCTGGTGCTGGTCGGGCCCACGCGCTCGCCGTCTTGATGGGCATCGCCGGTCTCGCCGGCGCAACGGCCGCCGACGCGGTGGAGATGCCCCCGCCGCCGTCTGCGAGGTCGACGCCGGCCGCACCGGCTCCAGCGCCCCCCGCAGCCGCCACACGCGCCCGCCCCTCGACGGCCACGCCCGCCCAGGCCCGCCTGCGCGTCGGCGCGCGCGGCCGGCTCGTTCGCGACCTCCAGCGCGAGCTGCGCCGGCGCGGCCAGCGGATTGCCGTGGACGGCGTCTTCGGCCCTGCGACGAAGCGGGCCGTGCAACGCTTCCAGCGGCGGCTCGGACTCCGCGCGACGGGCGTCGTCGACGGGAAGCTGCTGCGACGGCTGGGCCTGCGTATGCGCCGCGCTGCCGGAGCGGGGGTCGGTCGAGTGGCGCCGCGCGCGGGCTCGTACGTCAAGGTCTTCCCGGTGGCGGGCGACCATTCGTACGCCAACGACTGGGGTGCCCCGCGGGCGCAGGGCGGCCACGAGGGGACCGACATCATGGCCGACCGCCACACCCCGGTCGTGGCCGCGGACGGCGGTGTCGTGTCGAAGATCTCTCGCACCGAGACGGGCCTCGGCGGCATCTACCTCTGGATCCGCCGCCCCGACGGTATCCAGTTCTACTATGCCCACATGCAGTCGATCGTTCCGGGCCTGCAGCTCGGGAGCAACGTGACCGCCGGTCAGGTGGTCGGCTCGGTCGGCAACAGCGGCGACGCCCGCTACGGGGCCACGCACCTGCACTTCGAGGTGCGGCGCGATTGGACGCCGTTCAACCCGTACCCTGAGCTGACGGGAGTCGATCCCGACCATGCGGGAGCGTCCCGCTAGGTCGTCGCCGCGCGAGCCGGCCGAGCGCGATGGCGGGTGGCCGCATCATCGCGCCGGGACGGATGACCCCGGCTCTCGGCTTGGCGCCCAGCCGCCGCATTGACGTGGCTATGGTTGACGACGAGATGCCCCGGATGCGAACACCGCGACGAGACCGCCGCGTGAGGGCAGGACGCCCGCCCATGCGGCTCCTGATCCCGTTGATCGCGCTCGCCGTGACGACGGGGCTCGTCGCGATCATCGGGCTCACCCGCGTGACCGGGACCGAGGCCGGATCGCAGGCCGACGTCCAGGAGGCCGCGGCCGTGGTCCCGAAGACGACGGGCCGAGCGGCCGACGGATCATCCATCCGCCTGCCATCGCCCGCCGGCCGGCCGGCGATGGTGACCTTCCTGTTCACCGAGTGCCCTGACGTGTGCATGCTGATCGCCGGCCAGATCGCCGCGGCGCTCGACCGGGCCGGCCCGGCGGCAGAGGAGATCGACGTCATCGCGGTTAGCGTCGATCCAGAAGGCGACAGCCCTGCCGCCGTCCGGCGCTTCCTGACGCGCTACGACCTGCAGGGCCGCATGCAGTACATGGTCGGCACACGGACCCAGTTGGAGCCGATTTGGAAGGCGTGGGGCGTGGCGGCCCAGACCGATGACCACGGCAGCGCGGACCACGCGCGCGAGTCGGTGCACTCGGCGCCGATCGTCTTCGTCGATGGTGCGGGTCGTCAGGTGGCGCGCTACTCGGCGGGTGTGCCGTACACCCCCGCCGACCTCGAACAGGAGATCCGTGCGCTCGTCGGATGAGCGGGGTGATCGCGCCGGTTCGCCGGTCGCCCTACGAGGCGTTGCGGCGGAGTCACCGTCGTCCGCTCGCCCCGGCGCCATGTTGGGATCCCGCAGCCTGACGGCGGTGGCGTCTGCGGAATCAGCCGATCATTCACGGTCGATCCGGGTCGCGGACCCGGCCCGCCGATCGGACCGGCCGGCATCGAAGCCGCGCCTCGCCGCTGCACGGGGCGGCCGCGCGCGGAGCGCTGTGGCCGCAGCCGCAACCGTCGCGCTCCTCGCGCTCCCCGCCTTGGCCAGCGCGCATACGGAGGTCGCGGGCTCGTCGCCGCCCGACGGGGCGCGGCTTGCTCAGGCGCCGTCGGTCATCGTCGTGCGCTACTCCGCTCCGCTCGCGGAGGTGGTCGATGCCAGCGCGAGGCTCGACGGCCAGGACGTCACGGGCGGGCCGCCGCGCCTGGTGCGGACGGACGCCGCACGGGTCCGCATCCCGATCGACGCGGCCGGGCGCGGGGGGCGTCTCAGCGTCCGCTGGACGGTGCGGTCCGCTGACGCCCACCTGCTTGAGGGCGCCGCTTCCTTCGCGGTTGCACGTCCGAACGTCCTGCAGGCCGTACGGCGCGTCGCCGTCGCGCTGCGGGCCGCGGCGGAGGAGCTGACAGCGGCGGCCACCCGCCGTTGAGGCGGTCGCCTGGCCGTACCGGCCGGGCGACGGATGTTGCCACTGGGCCGGCTGGCCCACTCGGCGAGATTTGGACCTCGCTCGGGACCCATACCGACATGGCTGGTCGCCTACGGCCGAAAACGGACCCCCTAGTCACGGTCGAAAACTGACCCCCCAGGCCCGCCGGGCCGCGACGCTCCCCGAGCAGAGCAGGCGTGGCCCGGCGGCCGGGCCGACAGGCCCGGGTCAGCCCTCGTCCACGATCGCCGGCCGCGGCCGGGTCGCGATCTGCTTGTCGCGAAGGCGGTAGCTGTCGCCCTTCAGGGCGAGGATCTCGGCGTGGTGCACGAGCCGGTCGATCATCGCGGCGGCCACTACCTCGTCGCCGAAGATTTCGCCCCAGGCCGAGAAGGGCTTGTTGGAGGTCACGATCATCGAGGCCCGCTCGTAGCGGGCCGACACCAGCTGGAAGATCAGGTTGGCTGCGGCCGGGTCGAAGGGGATGTAGCCGACCTCGTCGACGACGAGCAGCGTATGGCGCTGCAGGCGGGCGATCTCCTCGCCCAGGTGGCCCTGGCGCTGGGCGTCGCCCAGGCGCGCCACCCACTCGGTGGCGGTCGCGAACAGGGCGCGCTGGCCGGCCAGGCAGGTCCGGATGGCGATCGCGATCGGCAGGTGCGTCTTGCCGGTGCCCGGAGGCCCCAGCAGCACCACGTTCTCGCGGGCGTGCAGGGCTCGCCAAAGCCCAAGGGGCTCGCTCGAGCTCGAGCGCTCCGGGGGTTTGCTTCGTGCTCCGCTGCCCCCGGCCGCCGGCGGTACATCTCGGCGCACGCGGGCCTCCTCGCCGGACCGTGTGACGAAGCGATGAAGTTGCGGACCGCTCGTCGTTGGCGCGGCGGCGGGACGCCTCTAGCCTGGCCAGCGTAGCCGGGGTCTGCCCACCCGGCAAGCGAGGAGCCCGTGGCCGCGTGCCCCGGGCCGGAGAGGAGTGCCCATCGTGGAGCGAGCGAGCGCCGTAACGACCTCCGGCCGCGTCGCCCGTCGCTGGATCGGCGCGCTGGCCGTCATGGCCGCCGTCCCGGCCGGCGCGAGCGCCGCCGAGCGCGCGCCCGAGCTGCCGCCACCACCGCCGCCGCGTCCCGCCCCCGTCGCCGCCCCCGCGCCGACCGAGGCCCGGGTGGCCGCCGTATCGATGCACATGACGACCCGGCGCGCCGCCAGGCCCGCGCCCCGGCTCGGGCCGTCGCTTCGGCTCGGCGCGCGCGGTCCGGCGGTGCGCGAGCTGCAGCGCGAGCTCCGGCGCCGCGGCATCCGGGTGGCGGTCGACGGCGCCTTCGGCCCGCGCACGCGACGCGCGGTCCGGTCTCTCCAGCGACGCCTGGGCCTGCGCGCGAGCGGCGTGGCCGACGCCCGGGTGATGCGCCGCCTGGGCCTTCGCGTGCGCGCCGCCGCCGCGGCGCCGCGCGCCGTGATGCGAGCCGGGCGGACCACCAGCCGGCTCGAGGTCTTCCCGGTCCGGGGCGAGTACTCGTACTCGGACACCTGGGGCGCACCGCGCAGCCAGGGCAGCCACGAGGGGACCGACATCGGGGCCGACCGGCATACGCCGCTGGTCGCGGCCGACGACGCCGTCGTCTCGAAGCTGTCGCGCGTCGAGACGGGGCTCGGCGGCATCTACCTCTGGCTGCGCCGCGCGGACGGCATCCAGTACTACTATGCCCACATGCAGCGGATTGCCGCAGGCCTCGAGCTCGGCTCACGGGTGAGTGCCGGGCAGGTCATCGGTACCGTTGGCAACAGCGGCGATGCGCGCTACGGCGCCACGCACGTGCACTTCGAGATCCGGCAGAACTGGACGTCCATGAGCCCCTACCGACACCTTGTCGCCGTCGACCGCGATCGGGCGTAGTGGCCGGGGCGGAGGAGGCTGAACGGACGCCGCCCGCGGGTGCCTCTGCGGCCGGCGCCGGAGTGCCTGCGCGGCGACGTCGCCCCTGGGTCGTCGGCCTCGCAACGTTCGCGGCGCTCGTCATGGCGGCGTGGGCGATGAGCTCGCTGATCGTGACTGCTAGCCAAGGCGGTTCCGCCGCCGTGGAGCAGGCTCGGCGCGCCGCAGCGCCCGGACTCGGCGACCTCCAGCGGGGCGCTGCCCGCCGGGGGCAGGAGCTCGATGTCGACTGGAGCGCCGTCCCGGACCCGAGCGGACGCGCCCACATGGTGACCGCCCGCGTGCGCCTCCTGCCCTCGGAGCAGGGTGGAACCGCCGGATTCGTCGTCTCGGGCGGACGAGTGACGCCTCAAGACGCGCTCGCGCGCCGGCTCGTGCGCGGAATGAGGTAGCACGCACGCCCGCGAACCGACACGAGGATGGCGAGGCGCCGCGCGCGCCGGCAGCCCGCGGATGTGACGAACTGATGACACCGCGGTGCGTCCGTGCTTGGTCGTCGCCCCCGGCGCCCATAGGTTCCGCCGATGGACGAGGCGCTGAGCGGTTCGACGACGTTCGGGGCATGCGCGAGCCGTGAACACGAAGCGTCCACTGCTGCTGATGGCCGCGGCGGGCTTTCTCGCGCTGGCAATCGCGCTGACCGCGCTCGCGGGCCGAAAAGCCTATCACACCGGGCACACGGGGCCCTCGGCGGACTCGATGACCGACATCTCGGAGTTGTGGGCCGTTCCGCCGGTGGAAATCTCCGCCGTTCTGATCGTCGGAGCGCTCTACGCTCTGCGGGTCCATCGGGTCGGCGGAGTGACGGGGCGTCGCCGGGCGAGCTTCTACGCCGGCCTGGCGATCATCCTCGCCTCGGTCGTCTCGCCGCTCGGCGGCATGGCCCAACAGGGGCTGCTCGCCGCGCACATGCTGCAGCACACGCTGATCGGCGCGGTGGCGCCGCTGCTCCTGTTGCTCGGGCTTCCGCGCGACTTCGCGACCGGCCTCGTGGGCCCGACGGGCCTGCGCCGCCTGCAGCGCCTCCAGCATCCGGCGGTGGCGTACACCGTGTGGGCGCTCAGCACGGTCGTGTGGCTCCTGCCGCCAGTGCACCATGCGGTTCTGCAGAGCGGTGCGCTCTGGATCGTCCAGCAGTTCAGCTTCGTGCTCTTCGGCCTGCTGCTCTGGGCGCCGGTCGTCGAGTCCATCCCCGCCCCGGCCTGGTTCACCACCGGCTGGAAGGGCGGCTACATGAACGGCGTCTGGACGCTCGGGCTGTTCATCGCGAACGTCTACTGGTTCTCCGGCACGGCGTTCTACGAGTCGCACGCCGCCGCCGCGTTGGCCTGGGGATTCGACCCGCTCGAAGACCAGGCCAACGCGGGCACCGTGATGATGGTACTGCACTGCCTGCTCGCGTTCGGCGCCATCACGTACCTATTCTTCCGCCAAGCGCGCGAGGGCGAGCTGCGTCAGCGCCTCATCGAGGCGGGGCTCGACCCCGCCCGAGTCGCCGAGGCGATTCGCGCGGGTAGCGGCGGAGCGCTTGCGCGGGCCCACGGCATCCCGGTGCGCACGCGCCCCGGCATCGATTAGAGCGGTTTGGAGATGACGTCGTACCGTCCCCTGCGTCCCCGGCGGTGACGTGCGCAGATGGTTCGATCGAGGTGAGCCCAACCCGATAGCGGGCGGCGGGGGAAGCCGCGCCACCGGCATGGGCGGCCGCCATGGGAGCGATCAGACACGGTGAGTTCCGGCGGGCGCTCGTAGGGGGAGTGCCCCAGGAATCAGGGAAGGAAGCTCACGTGGGACACGACCACGGACAGGCTCATGCGGACGCTCGCGTCGGGAGCAGGCGCGCTCTCGCGATCGCGCTGGCGCTCATCGCGACGTTCATGTTGGCCGAGATCGTAGGCGGACTTCTCACCAACAGTCTCGCCTTGCTTGCCGACGCTGCGCACATGTTCAGCGACGCGGCATCGCTCGGGCTGGCGCTCGGGGCCATTTGGCTGGCACGGCGCCCTCCGACGCCCACGCGGACGTTCGGCTACAAGCGCGCGGAGATCCTCGCTGCGCTCGTCAACGGGCTCACGTTGGTCGCCGTCGCTCTCTGGATCTTCTTCGAGGCTTACCAACGCTTCGACGACCCCCCGGAGATTCTCGGGGGTTGGATGCTGGTCGTGGCGGTCCTCGGCCTGCTGATCAATGTGGTCGCCCTCCGAATCCTCCACGGAAGCGCGGAGGAGAGCCTCAACGTCTCCGCCGCCGTGCGCCATGTCCTGGCCGACCTGCTCGGCTCCGTGGGCGTCATCGCCGCCGCGGTCGTCATTCTCCTCACCGGTTGGCGGCCGATCGACCCGCTTATCAGCGTCGTGATCGGGGTGCTCGTGCTCGCCAGCTCGTGGACGATCCTGCGCGATTCGGTGCACATCCTCCTGGAGGGCACGCCGCGAGGCATGGATCTCGAGACGCTAGGCCGGCGGATGGCGCGGGTGGACGGTGTGCGGGAAGTGCATGACCTGCACGTCTGGACGATCACCTCCGGTTTCCCGGCGCTGTCGGCCCATGTCCTCGTCGGCCGCCAGGAGGACTGTCACCGGCGGCGCCGAGAGCTCGAGCGAGTGCTGCGGGACGAGTTCGGGATCGAGCACACCACACTGCAGATTGACCACACCGGCGGTGAGCCGATTGCGCTGGAGCCACTCGAGCAGTGCTCGAGCGAGCCATCCGAATAGTGCATGCGAGGGTCGACGGCTTGGTAGCGCGCGGGATAGGCGCCTGGTCGGTCATGGAGGGCTCGTGAACTGCGCCAGTCGCTGACCGCCTCGACGCCCGCGTGGCCCGAGCCGCGCTGGCGACTCCGGAAAGCCGGGCGCTGCCGGCGGGCCGCTCGAAGATCAGCGGCTTACCCGGTACAGCCCGATCATCCAGTTGCGCATGAGCCATTCGACGTGGCAGCGGTAGTACCAGGTCCCTGGCTCGGCTTCGCGAAACCGCACCCGGAGCGTGCTCGAGGGACCGAGCCCTCCGAATCGACAGGAACGCCGTGACGCAGCCAGCGGTGGCCGTGGATGTGGAAGGTGTGGAAGAGGTCGCCGATCGTGAGCACGTTCCACTGGATGAGCTCTCCGACCCGGGCCGGGGACGTCGGGGTGTTGCCGATGAATGCCCGCCCAGTGATCGTGTCGAGGCCGCCGTGGTGCGCGAAGTAGACGACGAACTCGCGGTCGGGAGATGTGTCCTCGGGTCGGGTGACCACGATCGTGCCGTGGCGTAGCCGGTGCGCTGAGCCGGTCGCACGGGCGGCGGGCGCAGCTCGGCAAGGCGCCGGCGCACGACCTGCTCCGAGCCCTCGTAGCCGTGGGCTCGCAGGATCTGCGTCATGCGCGGCGCGCCGATCCGGGGCCATTCGGCGAGCACCTCGCGCATCAGGGGCTCATGAGCATCGACGGCCGAGCCGGCGGGTTCTCTGCGGCAGCGCGGCGGCTCGCCGCTTGCCGCGAGCCGCGCGACCGTGCGCCGGTTCATCGAAGGCCGCTCGGCGATCTGGCGTTGGGAGACGCCGTCGGCCGCCAGCTCCCTGACCTTCGCCCACTCCATCGCCTGACGCACCTCCGCACCCCCTCGCTCGTCGCGGTTGACGAGCCCGGCTTCGGGGGCCAGGGCGCGATCACCTACGCGGCGGGTGGTGCACTTTTCGCTGCACGATTCCGGTGCAGTATTGGGCGGCCGGCATCAACACCTCTAGATGCGCAGGGCCTGCTCTCCCCGGCGCACCTGGCGCCCGAGCGCGATCCAGCGGCGGTAGCTGGCGACGGTGGTTGCGTCGGGTCGCTGGGAGAGGATCAGGAGCGTGTTCGTGAGCGACTAGCCACGAAGAAGCGCCCGCGCCTTCGCGAAGCGCTGCCAGCCCTCTGAGCTTCGGAGCTCCTCGCAGGCCGCCTCGAAGCGGGCGCGGGCCTCCTCGCGGCGCGCCTCGGCCCGGCGACGGCC
The DNA here is from genome assembly GCF_018141525.1 of Miltoncostaea marina. Lineage (GTDB taxonomy): Bacteria > Actinomycetota > Thermoleophilia > Miltoncostaeales > Miltoncostaeaceae > Miltoncostaea > Miltoncostaea marina. Next base: position 2,851,267 of record NZ_CP064655.1, on the reverse strand, counting down.
GGCCTCGGGGGGTGGCTCGGTCAACCTGTCGTCTCAGCGGTTCTCGCCGCCCGGCGCAGGGCCCGGTCGCGGTACCAGGGCCGTAGCGCCAGGCGCGCCGGCGGCAGGTGCCCGTAGACGAGGATCGCCTCGCCCGGCGGAATCCCCCGCACGGCGTTGGCGGGTGCCAGCCGCGTCTGGCGCGTCCCCCGGGTGCGGCTTGCGGATCCGTGCTCGCCCCGGGTGTGGCTCTCGTAGCCGACCTCCTCCTCGCCGAGCGCCCGGCCGAGGTAGTCGAGGGTGCGTGCGTCGCTGATGCCCGACAGGAAGAGCTTGGCCCGGTGGTTGGCGAGGATCGTGTCGGCGGCCTCGCCGTAGCGTCCCCGGGCCTGGGCGAGGTCCTGGAAGACGCTCACCACCTGGATGCCCTGCCCGGCGGCCGTCGCGGCGATCTGAGGCAGGTTGCGGATCGGGGCCGTGTTGGCCGCCTCGTCGAGCACGAGGAGCAGCGAGGGCTCGCACGGGCGCCCCGCGGCAGCCCGGGCGTAGGCGGCGTCGACGATGTGCTCGATGAGCCCGGCGAAGAGCGGGGCGAGGCGCTCCTGGTCCTTGGCGGGGGCGACCACATAGAGCGTGCTCGCTCCGTCGAGGACCGCATGCGGGTCGATCTGCGGCAGGGTGGTGCTCCGCAGGACGGCGGGATCGGAGAAGGGGGCGAGCACGGCCTCGGCGGTCGCGTAGACCGACGAGAGCGTCCGCTCCTCCCGGCGGCAGGTCGCGACAAAGGCGGCGTGCGCGTCCGGCTCGCCGAGCTCCACGAGGATGCGGCTGACTGCCGTCTGCTCGCCCGAGTCGAGCCAGCCGACCACGTCCCGCATCGAGCCGCCGTCGCGGCCGGCGGCGGCGAGGAGTAGCGGTGCGATCAGCTTGGCCGCCAGCTGCAGCCAGAACTCCGCGTCGCGTCCGCCGGCCGCCCCCTGGGCGCTCGTCAGGTTGTGGGCGATCCGGCGGGCCTCGGGCCATTCCGCGCACGAGGCGACCGGATCCCATCCGACGAGCCCCTCGTCGTCGAGTCGCGCCGCGCCGGTCGGGTCGTAGATCAGCACCTCGCCGCGGGCGCGCCGCGCCGCCAGGGTGTGGTCGAGCAGGTCCCGCTTCACGGACACGGCCACGACCGATCCGGCGGCCTCGAGGATCGCGGGGATCGCCAGTCCGGCGGTCTTGCCCGACTGGCTCGGGCCAACAACGAGCGTGCTCGCTCGTGCCTCAGTCGCCACCAGCGCAGCCCCTATCCGCCCCAGCGTGAGCCGGCCCGGCTGGGGGCGGCTCACGATGAGACCGCGGAGGTCGCACGTCCGCGCCCAGCGCGCACCCTGGGCCTGTCGGCGAGGCACGGGCTCCAGACCGGCTCGACGGGCGAGGGACACACCCGCCATGGACAAGATCGACGCCGCTGCAGCCGCGAGGGCGAGCGCGCCGTAGAAGCCGACCGGGCCCGGCAGTCGCGCCCGGTCGGGCGCGGGCCAGGCCGAGCCGGGGTCAGCGAGGCGCTCGGGGAGGCGCGCGAGCACGCCAGGCATCTCCGAGAGCCCCGCCTCGGGGACCCCGGAACCGAAGGTCGCCCCGGCGAGACAGCCGACGCCCCACACGAGGCCGCCGGCGACGATGACGGCCCCCACGGCGGCGAGGCCGAGGGTCACCCAGGGATCCTCGGGCACGGGCCGGGAGGGCGGGGGTGTCACCGGCTCGCCCCGGCGCTGCCCGGCGCGCGCCGGGCGCCCGACCGGGCCGCGGGCCGGCGCTCCTGGGCCCGCTGGCGCCGCTCGGCCTCGAGCTCGGGCCGGGCGCGCTCGAGCGCCCGCTCCACCTGGCCGAGGACCTCGGAGAGGCGCGGTAGGGCGTCGGCGGCGATCTCTGTGGAGAAGCCCACCGCCCGCATGCCCTCGAGTCCGACGATGGCGCGGGAGAGATCGCGGACGGCCAGGCAGAAGCGGTTGTCGAGCCGCGCGGACCCCTGGAATCCCGCGACCAGCTCCGCCGCGGCCCGGGCCCGGCGGGGAAGCTCCGCCTCCTCGGCGCGGGGAAGGAGGGGGTCGCCGATCGGGGCGGGTCGCGGTTGGGCGGGAGCGGATGCGCCGCGAGCGGTGTCGTCGCTCATGCCGGGACTCCTCGGGCGTGGATCGGCGGGGCCGCGTGGGCGCGCATGCGGGCGTCGGTGTCGACCAGCGCCCACTCGGCGCGCGAGAGTCGGTGGTCGACGAGGAACGAGCGCCCGCCGACCTTCCAGAGCGCGGCGCCCCGCCACAGCCCGGCCACGTGCTCGGCCTCGGTCGCCGACAGGCCGACCAGCTCGCGCGTGGCGCCGAGGTCCGCCGGGCTCTGGCGCAGGATCACCCGCGTCTCCGAGTCCGACAACAGGCCCTCGGCGATGCGGGCCACGCGCGATCCCTCCGCACCGGCGGCGCCCAGGTCCGAGAGGCGGTGGATGACGAGCAGGAAGGCGGCGCCGTAGGCGCGGGCGAGCTTCGAGAGGCGCTGCAGGAAGGCGGAGGTCGCCGGGTCGGCGAGCACCGCCCAGCCCTCGTCGAGCACACCAGCCGCCGGATCCCGTCGTCGCGGGCGAGACGTCCCGACAGCCAGGCGCCGACGCAGACCATCAGGATCCCCAACGCGGGCGATCCGTGGAGCGCCGACAGGTCGAAGACCACCACGGGCGTGTCGAGGTCGACGTCGGCCGAGGTGGGGCCGTCGAACATCCCGGCGAGGTCGCCCTCGCAAAGACGGCGTAGCTCGAGGGCGCAGGCCCGGCCCTCGGCGGCGAGCCCGCTCTCGTCGGTGCCGATCGCCGCCGCGGCCTCCGGGTCGGGATGAAGGAGACGCCGCTGGACCTCCGGAAGCGTCGCCTCTCCGGCCGCCGCCGCGGCGCGGTAGGCGACGTCGAGGGCCGCGTGCTCCTGCGGGCCGAGGTCGCGCCGCAGCGACGCCGAGACGAGCGCGGCCAGGAGGGCGACCCGCTCATCGCGGCCGCCGGCGGCGTCGAGCGGGTTGAGGCGCACACGCCCGCCGGGCGCGAGGCGGATCGGGCGGGCGCCGAACCACTCGGCGAGGGGCCCGTACTCGCCCTTTGGATCGATCACCACCGAGCGGCGCCCGAAGACCGCCTGGCGGGCCAGGTAGGTCTTCACCAGCGCCGACTTGCCGAGGCCCACCTGCCCGGCGACGAGCGCCGAGGGGTTGGTAATCACCCCCTGCTCGTAGAGCACGAAGGGGTCGAAGCAGAAGGCGGCCCCCGAGTAGACCTCGCGGCCGATGTAGACCCCGCGTCCGCCGAGGCCGCCCTCGCCCATGAACGGGTAGGCCGCCTGCAGGTGGGCGCTGGTGGCGCGGTGGGCGCGCCGCCGCGCGCGGGTCCTCACCTGAGACCTCGGCAGAGGGGGAGCGTGTACGTGAACGCGATCGCCTGCTCGCCCCACATGGGCCGCAGCTCCAGGCGCGAGCCCTGGGCCTGGTGCTCGACGTCGGCGAGCGCCCCCTCGAGCTCCTCGGCCGAGCGGGCCGAGACGGTGACGTACCCGGAGAAGCGGCATCCCGCGTGCCCGGAGGCCGTCTCGTCCTCCTCGTCGAGCAGGGCCTCCTGACGGCGCCGGCGACGCGCCGTGGCCGAGAAGCCGAGGCGCGCGCGCAGCTCCTCGTCGGACGTCGCCCCGGTGCGGGCGTTCTCGGCCTGGCGGATGGCTCGGGCGGGATCGAGCGCCTCGATCGTGACGGCGACCGTGCGCCAGGCGGTGGTCGTGAGGATCAGCGGCATCAGGAAGTCCGCCCCGACGTCGACCCGCGGCCACTCGGCGATCCAGTAGGTCGCGTGGATCGCGCCGTCGGTGCGGTAGGAGCGCCACGCCTCGTCCGCGGCCATCGGTCCGGCCGCGGACGGCGAGACGCCCTCCCGCCCGGCGCCGTCCGCCGGGTGGGCGTCGAGCGCCGAGCGGGCGTCGGGATCGAAGCCGAGGCGGATGGCGCGGGCGACCTGCCCGGGTGAGAGCAGTCCGCGCACCGGCACCTCCGCGCCGCGCAGCCGCTCGGCCAGCCCGGCGAGTTCGCGGAGCAGCACGGCGCAGCCGCCGGCGTCCCCGCCGCCCGCGCGTCGCACCGCGCGCGCCGCACGGCGTCCGTCGACCTGTAGGCAGAGAAAGGTCTCATGACGGCGTGCCGGGGCGCCCGCGTCGGCGATCAGCTCGAGGTAGGAGTGGACGGCCGGGTCCGCCGGATCGAGGCCGAGGCCCTCGCGCAGGTGGCGGCCGAGCGCGTCCGGGGGTTCAGCGGCCGTGCGCTCGATCCACTGCAGCCGCGAGACGGGGCTCGCCGGAGTGGCGAAGCCGGCCAGCACCGATCCCCAGCGTGCGACGCGCCGCTCCTTGTCGGCGAGATCGAGCAGCGCGAATGCGCCCGGCTCGACCGCGATCACGGCCGTCCACGTCGGCCCGTCGCGCACGACCCCGACCTCGCCCCCCGCCGTCGGGGCCGAGAGGATCCGCACGTCGCTGAGGGTCTCCGGAAGGGGCGTGCCGCCGAGCGGGTGCCCGCGGCCAGGGCTGGCGGAGCGGTAGCGAAGACGCCCCGTCACGCGTCGAGCCGCGAAGCCTCCCGCGGTCGTGCCCCAGGCGATTGGCGCCCGCCCGCCGAGGGAGCCGAGCGCGGCCGCCGCGCCCGCCGCCGCCATGGCGAGGCCGATGAGCGCGCCCGCGGGCCCGGGGGCGGCGTTCAGGGAGAGGACCAGGCCGAGCAGGCCGCCGGCGATGCAGGCGACCTGCGCCCAGGTGAGTCCTCCGAGCGCGCCCCCCGGCTCCAACGGACCGAAGCGGTATCGCGCGGGCTCACGCTCCATGGCCGCCCCGCGCCGGTCGCGGAGGGAGGACCGGCGGCGGGGTGCGCGGACGGCGCCGGCTGGTCGCGCCCTGCTCGGGGTGGGCGTCGGAGGCCGCCGAGCCGGCTCGCCGCTCCGCCGCCCGCGGGCCGGCCGGCGTCCCGGCGGCCACAGCGCCTGCCCCCATCGGTGAAACCCCCGCCCCGCCTGGCGCGCGTGTGCCGCCGGCTCCGCCGGCCGGTCCCCGAGGACCCGTGCCCGCGAGCGCCATACTCCCGCCACCCGGACCGGGCCCTCTGCGCGGGCCGACAGGCCCCGGGCCGCCCCGGCCGAGACTCCTACTGGCGCCGCCGCCGGCACCGAAGGCCATCCGCGTGCGGGCGACGTTCCACGCGAGCGCCGCGCCGGTCGCGCCCGCGAGCGCGTGTCGCGACTCGCGCTGCGGCTGGGCGGCCTCGGAGACGAGCGGCAGCAGCGAGAAGAGCACGAAAGGCGAGAACGCGGCGAGCATGAACATGCCCGCTCCGGCCAGGACCGCGCTCGGCGAGTCGCCTGATGAGAACGCCGACAGCCCGAGCGACAGGGTCGCGACGATCACGAGCTTCGAGAGCACCGCCGCCACGAGCAGCTGCACGAGCCGGCGGATCCAGCCCGAGGTCGACGGCCAGATCATCGCGGCCAGAAACAGCGGCAGGAACATCACGGCGATGTAGATCGCCGCCGCCCGGAGCACGAGCTCGATCCAGACGAACACCGCGGCGATCGCCATGAAGAGGGCGAGGACGAACGAGGCGAACAGCGGGATGCCCGTTCCCGGCAGGCTCACCGCCGAGAGTCCCTCGGCGAGAGAGCCGGTGTCCTTCGCGATGCCGGCCGTGAGCTCGGCCGACAGGGCGTCCGTGACGGCGAGCGCCGTCTGGGTGACCGCGACCGCCAGGCCGGTGAGGAGCATCGCCGCCGGCAGGTGCAGGAATGCGGCGCGCGCCAGGAGCCCCGGATCCTGGCGAAGGAGGGCCTGGAGCACACTGAGTAAGAGGAGCGGCAGCAGCAGAATCGCCCCCACCCCGAACATGAAGCCGTAGTGCTCTGCGAACCAGGGTGCCCCCAGGTCGACCCGGGTGGTGTCATCGATCGCCGTGGCGACCTGCTCCAGGATCCATGCCGCTCCGTCGCCGACCCAGCCGGTGAGGGTCCCGAGGATCGCCTGGCCGGCCGCGTCTGCCCCGGCGCCTGCCACCGCACCCACGACATCCCCCACGGCGCTGCAACCCTGATCGATCAGCGGGACATCGCACGGGGTGGGAGCCGCCTCGGCGCTCTGTGGTGGCGTCCCGAGCAGTGCCAGCAGCGCCAGGATCGGCAACAGCGCTCCGGCGACGAGCCGTCTCATCGGCGGAAGGGCTCGAGGCCGGAGAGGCGGGCGAGGAAGATCTCGGGCGGGGTGGCGGTCGCCGTGCTGTTCAAACCGGGGCCGGGGCCGGGCTCGTCCTGCAGGAAGCGCGCCACTCGCCAGCGGTCGCCCTGCCAGACAAGTTCGGCACGGCTGGTGGACCATGAGGCGACAACCCGACCCCCAGGTGCGCCGAGCAGCAGCACCTGCCACACCGCGACCCGGGCACGCGAGGGCGAGAAGGCCTCCACGCGGTGGGCCAGCGGGACCAGACGCATCAGCACCCGATCGGGGTCCGCGGTGCCGAGCCGGCGGGCCATGTGATCGTAGCCCTGCTCGAAGAGCCCGGTGAGCTCGACCGCGTACGACGGGGTGGCCACCTCCGTGACGACTTCCCGACGGCGCGCCGAGTCGATCAGGAGCTCCGGCCGCGCGAGCGCGGTCATCGCCTCCGCCGCCGCTGCGATCGCGCCGGAGCGGGTGCGCCGCCCCGTGTCCGCCTGGGGCGGGCTTACGGACGCGGGGGAGGTAGTCGTGACGATGATCGGGGCTGCGGAGTTGGGGGTCGGGTCGTTCGCGCCGCTCCAACGACCGATCGCTACGCCGATGACGAGAAGGAGCGCCGCAGTCGCTGCGACGACGAACAACCGACGCCCAGCGCCGCTGCCGGACGGCGAATCCGTGTCGTAGCGCCTGAGGGGCATGGCGCTAGCTGCGGCCGAGCGCGTAGAAGAAGTTGACGAGCTGAGGCGCCATACCGACCAGGAGTGCCGCCCCGAGGCCGAGAAGCACGCCCCGGCGGCCCGCCGACGCCGCGCTGTGGTGATTGGAGTGGCTCCCCCAAGCCCATGCGACCGCGGCGACAACGAGCGCCGCGAGCACGAGGATCAGCGACCAGCTGTAGACGCCGTTGACGAGCCCTTGCAGCTTGTCCTGTCCCGGGAGTCCGCCCGGATCCGGTGTGGCGGATACCTGCAGCGTCACGAGCACGAGTCTTCACTCCGTAGCGTCAATTGAAAGCGAATGCGTAGCACTATGATTCGAGGGAGCTGTGCAGTCAAGTGCGCCGGGTTCCGTATCGATAAGGCGACCCTCGATTCGGAGGCTCCTCTCACCCCATCGCGGATGCACGGGTCGACTCGAATCGAGGCCGACGTCGCCGGAGGCAGGAGTGCGCGCCGAGGGCGGGGCTGGATCAGCTGCTCTCGCTAACGGGCGCTGGGCCAGGCGAACGCTCATACGGCTGTTAGGGGAACGGCCGAGCGATTCGCGAGACTGCTCGTGGACGGAAGGGGGACGAACTCAATGCGCCGACGGACGCGGCTCCTGAAGCAGAGCGCGATCGAATCTCTCTCCCTCGCTATCGAGGTCTGCAACAGGCCGCACCAAGAGGCGCGGGCGCAAGGAGTGCTGCTCCCTCTCCATCACGGGTTGGAGATGCTCCTGAAGGCGATCATCTGGCAGCAACGCAGGGAGATCGGGAAGAAGGGGTCCGACCGCTCGTACAGCTTCGACGAGTCGATCGGGATCGTGCAGGGGATGGGGCTGCTCGACGAGGACGACGCTCGGACCCTGCGCATCCTGGGCGCGAGGCGTGATGCCGTACAGCACGCGGGGTCGTCTGTGTCTCATGAGGCGCTTGCCTACGATGGGATGGCGGCGCTCTTCCTCGCTGACAAACTGATCAGCGGCGCTTTCGGGACGCGGCTGGCCGATGAGGAGCCATTCGCCGCGCGGCCGCTTCCATTGGCCTCGCAGCCGCCTCGCGAGTACCACGTCTTGATCTCGTCCGAGATGGACGAGATCCGTCGGCTCCTCAGGCCGGGAAATCGGCGACGCGCGGAGGCGATCACGCGACTGCGGCCCCTGGCGGTCGCTGATGTCGCCGCCGCCGACGGTGACGAGAGCCTCGGTGCGAAGGAACTTGAAGGGCTGGCTCGCCGCGTGGCGAGAGGCGAGGACTGGCGCCAGCTATTTCCCGCGCTCGCGCGGCTCGAAGTCGATCGTCCGGCCGAGCAGACCTACGGGTTCAAGATCGTGAGGCGGGGCGATGCGGTGCCGGCAAGAATCGTGGGCGCGGATGATCCCGATGCCGACGAAGCGGTGGTCGTAAAGGAGGTCGACTGGACGAAGCGGTATCCGTACGGCCTCGGCGACCTTGCGCGGAAGCTCGGCGTCAATCGCTTCGACGCCGAAGCTCTCATCCATGTCCTGGATCTCAAGGCGGACAAGGGGTGCTTCGACACGCGGACGATCGGTAGCGCCACGTTCAAGCGATATTCCCACGAGGCCTTCAAGCGAATGAGAGCGGCCCTCAAGAACGGCGATTTCCTGAGTTCGGCCCGGAGCGAACTGAGCGACCATCGGCGAAGGCGGCGCAGGCCCACCCGCCGCGGTTAGCCCTTCGCCTGCCGATGCGCCGGTGGAGATCGCGCCGAGGAGTGACGGATTGAGCTCGGACCGGACGGGGAGCTCGCCGGAGTCGTGATCCGGGGACGCTGTCACTGGATTTCGACGCGGAGTCGTCTGGTGGCGATCGGCGCGAACCTCCAGCCCTTCTCCCGTGGCACGAGGATTCGCAGGCGGACCGAATAGCCGCCTCCGGCGGAGCTGAAGCGGTAGCGGAGGACGAATCGCCCCCTCCGGTCCGCCCGGGTGACGACCAGTGGTCTCCACTCGTCACCGCGCCGCCACTGGAGTTGAACGGACTTGCGCCGTGCCTGGGTTCGAGGCCGGATCACACCCGAGACGCGCACGGTCTGCCCGGGGCGCAGGCTCCTGTCCCCGATCCGGATCCGGACGAGCGGACGCACGACCAGGTACGCCTGGGTCACCACGAGTGGGCGGCCGAGGGCCACGACCCGCCAGACGCCCGGACGCCGCGGGCGAGCGGTGAACCGGAAGCGTCCGCGCCGGTCGGTGAGCGTGGTGCCCTGCGTGCGACCGGTGGGGTCGAGCAGGTAGACGGTCGCGCCGCGAAGGCCGCGCCGGTTCGGATGAAGGAAGCGGCCACGGATACCGACTGCCCGAGCGTAGGTCGCGACGATCACCGGCACGCTGCGTCTGCCGGCGCGCGTGCCGCCGCGGGCGTGGGCCGACACGACACCGCGGGTCTGGACGCGCGAGAAGTCGGGCAGGGGTGCCCCGCTCGCCTCGATCCGCCCAGGCTCGCCGAGCTCGGCGTCGGAGCCCACGCGGACCGACGGAAGGGCGCTCGGCGCTCCAGGCGCCGCCCGGGTCACCAGGTCGGAGACGAAACTGGTCGAGTGGCCGGCGTTGTCCTGCGCCGACAGGTGGAAGGCGAGGGAGCGACCCGGCGCGACGTAGTCGCCGAGGTTGACCTCGACGGCCAACCCGGTCGTCGTGCCGGAGGCGACGACCGGCCCGCCCGGGCCACCGGCGTGGACGGTCCAGGCGCGCACGCCGCTCGTCGCGTCGGCCACCGAGACCGTCAGGCGCACCAGGTCCGGGCCGGCCGGGGCGATGTCAACGCGCGCCGCGGGCGGCGCGCGGTCGATCTGCAGCACCCCCGTTTGGGTCGCCGCGGGGCCGGTGCCGTCGCCGTCGGCTTCGAGGCGCACCTGATGGACTCCGTCGGGCACGTCGCCGAGGCCGACGACCACCCCGTGGGCGCCCTGGCCGGGGGCGCCGGTCCACTTGAGCCGGGACCCGATGAAGATCCGCTGCTGCCCGATCCCGTCCGAGCCCAGGTTGTCGGCGGCGCTCCAGTCGACCCGGACCTGTCCGGCGGTCACCCAGTCCGCCGGCACTCCACGCAGGGCGATGGTCGGGGCCTCGAGGTCACGGACGTTGATCGTCGGCTCGATGACCGACCAGACCCGGTTGGGCTGCTGGCGCGTCTCGCTCTGGCGCAGTCGAAGGGAGGCGGTCTGGGCGCCGAGGCCGACCAGATAGGCCTTGGGCGTGGCCGGACTGCGGGGGATGTCGCGCTCGGCGACGCCCCAGACCGGGTTGCCGTCGCCGAGCACCTCGAGGGCGATCGAGGTGGGCGTCTCGTGGTAGCGAACCGCGCGCCAGGAGATCGACTCGATCGCCGTCCCCATCCAGGGCGCCCGCAGGTCGATCTGCCACTTCGTGCCCTCAAGCGACGGCGCGGCCGGTGGACAGAAGACGCCGAAGACGGCGCCATCCTGGCGGGAGTTGCACTGGTCATCGGGCGCACGGTGGTTGACCAGGGCCGCGACACCGACCGGGTACAGGCTGCCCTCGGTGGCGCCGGCCACCGGCGCGAGAGCGAGCGGAGCTCCCATGGCGGCCACCGCGAAGGCGGCGGTCCTCCCTCTCACGACGAGCCTCCCTGGTTCCAAGGACCGGGTTCGAACTCGCGGACCGCAGGTGGAACCGATGCCCAGGGGTCCGTCGCGATCTCAGCACTGGTCGCCGGTGCGCTCGTAACCGCGACCTCGGCGGGTGCCGATGAGGGCGTGGGCGGCGATGGCGTCGAGGGCGCCTGCCGGTTCGCCAGGCGCACCTGCGCCCTCCGTCGCGCCACCGTCTGACGGCGCTCACGCTCGCGGGTGGCCGTCATGAGGCGGTCGACCCGCTCGGTCCAGGACGTGTCGACCGGGACGATCGGCGGGGAGGTCGTGGCGAGTTCCGGCGGCGGTTGATGCGCTGCGTCGGAGCCGCCGGGCGGCGGCACGCCGACGCCGCCGTAGACGACCGCCGCGGTCAGCGCGGCGGCGCCGAGGGCACTCGCACCGGCGATCGCCTTGCCGAGTGAGAGGCGCAGGCGCCGGCCTCGCCTCGGGCCGGTTGGCTGGCCGACGCCACCACCTGCGCCGGCCTCCCCCTCCATTGCTGGCGAGGGGATCGGGACCAGGACGCTGTCGTCGTCGAGCGTGAAGCCCGGAAGGGGATCCATCTCGACCGGCTCGGTCGGCCAGGGCGCGGGATCGAGACCGTCCTCCGCGGCCGCGCCATCCGATAGCCAGTCGAGGCCCGGCTCATCGCCGATGCCGCCTGGAGGAATGGGATCCGAAGGGCTCTCGCTCACCGCCTGCACCTTGCGTGGCGTGGACGTCGCGCCCATCTTCTCCGCGGTCACGCCTTGACGTCAAGTGTGTCTGAGGCGATATTCGTAAAGGCCATGGTCAGCATCGACATGCGAAATGACGCCGTACCGCCAGCAGCGAGCGCCGATTTCGGCCAAGCTGTGGCCGATGAGCGAGCCGCCGCCGCACGAGGTGCTGAACCTTCCCGAGGTGGCCGACTGGCTGGGCCTCCATCCCAACAGCGTCCATCGGGCGGCGCGCTCGGGTCGGCTTCCCGCCCGACGCGTGGGGAAGGAATGGCGTTTCCTCCGCGAGGCGGTCGCGGCTCGCTGGACGCCCGGCCGGCGCCTTCGCGGAAAACCGTCGCCCGGAACGGAAGGCCAGCCCGCGGTGCCGGTCGCCCCGATCGCCCTCTCGGCGCAGGAGGCGGCCGACTTCCTGCGGATCGAGCTTCACACCTTCTACCACGAGGCCATGGCCGACCGGTTGCCCGCCTGGAAGGAAGGCAACGAGTGGCGCACCGACGAGGGCGCGCTGCGGGACTACCTGCGCCAGGATCCCGACGCCGACACCCGCTATGTCAAGGAGCGGGCCTCCCGGGCCGGCTCCTGAGCGCCGGGGGCGGCCGGTGAGCGGGCCCGACAAAGAGCCTCTCCCCGACATGTACCGGGTCAGGGCGCTCGAGCAGGCGCTGCAGATTCTCGCCGCGCTGGAGTCAGAGCCCGAGCTCACCCTTCCCGAGCTCGGGCAGAGGATCGGCACCCAGGCCCCGAACGCCCATAAGCTCGTCCTTCATCTGGTCGAGGCAGGACTCGTCGAGGCCAGCCCCCTGACCAAGCGCTACCGGCTCGCTCCGGCGCGCCTTGCCGAGCTGTCCGCGCGCGCGCTGGCCGGGCTCAACCCCTGGGAGGATTTGCGCCAGGCGGTGCCGGCCCTGAAGGCCGCCACCGGGATGCCCGGATTGATCGCGGTGCTGTCCGGCGGCCGGGCAATCTACGTCGAGCAGTTCCGCGGACCGGCCCGCGCGCTCGGCCGGGCCTTCCCCGCTCACGCGACCGCGCTCGGCAAGGCGATCCTCGCCTTCCTGCCGGAGTCTGCGCAGGAGATCGTACTCTCCGAGCTCGTGCTCGACGCCTGGACGCCGCGGACGATCACCGATCTGGACACGCTTCGCTCAGAGCTGGCAGTCGTCGCCGAGCGCGGCTACGCCGTCGAGGACGGCGAGCTCGATCGACCCCGCCGCTCGATCGGCGCCCCCGTCCGCGATCACACCGGTGCGGTGATCGCCGCCGTCGGCGTCGGCGGCGCCAAGGCCAGCCTGCCCGACGCACGCCTCGACGAGATCGCGCAGGCGGTGGTCGACGAAGCCGAGCGGGCATCGGCTGCCCTCGGGGCGCGCGGCCTCGCGGCCATGCCGGCCCGGACGCTCGAGGTCGAGATTCTCGGCGCGGTCGAGCCGCCGCCTCCACCGGCCGCCGAGGATGCCGATGCACCGGCGCCGCGACGCCGCGCACCGCGCGCCAAGCGCGGTTCGACGAGAGGCGAACTGTGAGCGTTGCCGCCGCGCCCCGACTGCTTCCCCTCGCCCGCTGGGGACTGGCGGTGCTCGCCGGCGTGGTGGCGCTGATCGTCTTGCTGCCCCTCCTGGCGTTGGTCGTCCTGGCCGGCGGATGGACCGATTCGGCGCGCGCCGCCGCCTCGCCGGTCGACGGCGCCGCGCTCGACGAGTGGATGGCGGACGAGGTTCCGGGGTCGCCCCTCGTCGGCATGGGGCACGTGTTCGTCGCCGAGGGGGTGAGAAACGGCCTCGATCCGCGTGCCCTTGTCGCGATCGCCCGCCACGAGTCGGTGCTCGGGACGGCGGGCTCGGGCGCCGGCATCCACAACGCGTTCGGCTGGGGTCCCGCGATCGCCTTCCAGTCGTGGCAGGACAACATAGCGACGGTCGCGCGCGGGCTGGCCTACGGCTACGTCGCCAGGGGGCGCGCGACGCTGGTGGAGATCCAGCCGGTATGGGCCCCGGTCGGCGCCGCCAACGATCCGAGCGATCTCAACTCGGCCTGGACCGAGGCGGTGAGCCGGTACTACGCGGACCTCGGCGGCGACCCGGAGCTGCCGATCACCCTCGCCGCGCAGGGGGGCGCTCTCGCTGGCGGGCCGACGGTCGGCGCGTCCGGCCTCGCGACGCCGACGGGAGGGGTCGGCTCGCTCGGCGGCGGCCCGGGCGAGGGGACCCACTCCTACGGCTCACCACCGCACAACTGGCAGTCCGACCGCGCCGTCGACATCGGCCTTCCTTTCGGCTCGCCGCTCTACGCGATCGACGGTGGTGTGGTCGTTCGCGTTGGGGGAAATCCGACCGACTTCGCCGGGCGCTTCGGCGGCGCGCGGCTGACCGTGGTCTCGGCCGACGACGCCTACTACTACGCGCATCTGTCCGGAGTCGTCGTCGGCGACGGCGAGCGGGTCGCGCTCGGTCAGTTGATCGGCTTCTCCGGTTCCGCGAACGGCGTCGAGCACCTGCACCTGGGCGTGATGCGGCGCGATCCCGTTTCGGTCGGTGGAGTGGGGTGATTTCGGCATGGCGTTCTCCCTGCACGACCGCGAGGGCAGCGAGGGCATTGTCCGCATCGCGATCGAGCTCAGCGATGAGGATGTGGCACGCATCGCTGATCGGACCGCAGCGCTGTTGCGGGCCGAGCACCGGTCCGGTGGCCGGGAGTCCCCCTATCTCACGATCGACGAGGCGGCGGCCTATCTGCGGTGCCGACGTCAGCGCGTCGATGACCTCCTCTCGCAGCGGCGCCTGTCCCGCGTCAAGGACGGCTCCCGCACGCTGATCTCCCGCGCCGAGCTCGAGGCCTACCTGCGCCGCGACAGCGACGATCCGTCGATCGTGCGCTGGGGCTCGGCGGCGTGAAGGCGGTCGGCGGCAGGCTCGTCGTGGAGGAAGCGCGGCTCGGGCAGGTCGTCGGGCATGAGATGCACGTACGTCGCCAGCGTGAAGGCCGGCGAGTGATGGCCGAGGACGACCTGCACCTGCTTGGCGTTCCATCCGGACCGGAAGAGGATCGACGCGCAGGTGTGGCGGAGGGTGTGAACGCCGGCCCACGGCACTCCAGCGCGGGCGGCCGCCGGCTTGACGATCGACCGCAGCACGAACTCCGAGCGCAGCGGCCGTCCCTTGGGGCCGAAGAAAACGGAGTCCTCACCCGCCGCGCCACCGCGGTGGCGCATGAGGTCCTGGACGAGGCGGGTGGAGATCGGGACCTGGCGGACCCCGTAGGCACTTTTTGGTACGTCGAGGCGGCCGCGGTAGAGGCGCCGGCGCACGTTGACCCGACGCGTCTCCAGATCGACGTCCTCCCAACGCAGCGCGATCAGCTCGCCGACCCGCAGGCCGGTCTGGGCGAGGAAGCGAACCAGCAGTCGCCAACGCTCCGGCGTCTGCTCGATCAGCGACGCGAGCTCGTGCTCATCGAGGGCCCGGCGCTTCTCGGCGGGGTCGAGGCGGGCGCCGCCGCCGAGTCGCAGACCGGCCGCTGGGTTCGTTCGCAGGAGCCCTTCCTCGACCGCCGTGGCGAAGAGCGCGCGCACCGGTGCCATCACGATACGGACCGTCGCGGCCGAGAGCCCCTTGTCCCCGAGATGGCGGGCGAGGGATTTCAGGTCGCGCTGCTCGATGTCCGACAGGCGACGCCGGCCGATGACCGGCAGGACGTGGAGCTCCAGATCGCGTTCGTACTCGCGAACGGTCTCCGGACGAATCCCTCGGCTCGTGCGGCCCTCGTAGGTTTGGACCCAGTCCCGTGCGTACTCGTCGAGGCGGGCCCGCGACGTCTCGCGGAACTCGCCGCGAGCGACGTCGGCCAGCAGCGAACTGCGGAGCAGCCGGGCCTCGGCGAGGGTGGCAGCCGAGCGACGCCGCTGGCGGCCCGTGTGGTCGCGGAAGACGACCACATAGCGGCCCCCGCGCCGGTAGATGCCGGGGGTGGAGGTTCGTACCAGCGGGGCGGCCACGGTGGGCCGATGTTGTCACTTTCGTTGTCACCCGGCAATCGCCGGAGCGATCGAGAGAAGGGGGAGGATGCCATGTTTGCCGCCGCTGAGCGGGATCTCGTCGATGGGCCGTGTCGGGATCGAACCGACGACCTTGGGATTAAAAGTCCCCTGCTCTGCCAGCTGAGCTAACGGCCCACCCCATTCTGGCACCGGCTCAGCCGATGTCGCCGCAGGCCACGTAGGTCTCGAGGTCGCCGGCCGAGCGGTGCAGGTTGATCGCGAACGTGCCGTCCCGCAGCGTGGCGAGCGGGGCGTCGATGACCGTCTCCGACGCGCCGTCCGCGACGTCGCGGAGGCCGTAGGCCGGCGCGGGGTCGAGGTCGGCGCAGGTGCCCCGGTGGACGTGCGACGGGTGGGCGGGCCCCGCGTCGCCGTCGATCGCGATCGTGACCCGGGTGCGGTCGGCGCCGGCCTCGGCGAGCTGCGCCGTGCCGGACAGGCCCGAGCCGTTCTGCGGGGCGAGCTCGACCACGACGCGCTCGGTCGCCGGGGCCGCCGTGTCCGCCGCCGCGCCGTCGCCGCCGTCGTCGTCCCCGCAGGCCACGGCGCCGCCGGCGAGCACCGCCGTGACCGCGATCGCCACCAGGATCCGTGTCGCGCGCATCCCCGACCTCCTCGTCGCGGGCGACGGTCGTCGTCGCCCTCCTGTCACTGTCAGCGACGCGGGCGGCCGGATCCTTACCCGGCGGGCTCGCGGTAGCCTGGGCGCATGGACATGGGCCTGGAGGGGCGGGTCGCGCTGGTGACCGGCGGCTCGCGCGGCATCGGGCGGGCGATCGCGGAGGGCCTCGCGGCCGAGGGCGCGCGGGTGGCGGTGGCCTCCCGCTCGGCCGAGGCGGTGCGCGAGGCCGCCGCGGCGCTCGGCGGGCGCGGCTACCGCTTCGACAGCGGCGACCTCGACGCCGTCGACCCGCTGCTGGACGCGGTCGAGGCGGACCTCGGCCCGGTGGACCTCTACGTGGCGAACACCGGTGGGCCGCCGCCGGGGCCGGACCCGCTCGGCTTCTCCGCCGAGCAGTGGGAGGCGGCGCACCGGTCGCTGGTGGTGTCGCCCATGCTCGTCCTGCGGCGGCTGCTGCCGGGCATGCGCGCGCGGGGCTTCGGGCGGGTGCTCGTGATCTCGTCGAGCGCCGCCCGCGAGCCGATCGGCGGGCTGCAGCTCTCCAACGCCAACCGGCCGGGGATGCTGGCCGCGATGAAGCACCTCGCGCGGGAGGTCGCCGCGGACGGGGTGACGCTCAACGCGGTCCTGCCGGGGCGCATCGCGACCGACCGGCTGGTGGGCAACTACGGCTCGATCGAGGCCGCCGAGGCGTCGGCGCGCGGCTCCGTCCCCGCCGGCCGCCTCGGCACGCCCGGGGAGGTCGCCGCGGCGGCGGTGTTCCTGCTCTCCGCGCGGGCCTCGTACGTGACCGGGCAGTCGCTGCTGGTGGACGGGGGGCTCACCCGCTCCTGGTAGGGCCGCGCGCCGGCGGACGTCAGAAGGCCACGAGCGCGAACTCGGGCTCCACCCCCAGCATCACCTGGCCGACGGTCTCGAAGCGGTTCTCGCTGACGAAGCCGTGGTGGCGGATCGTCTGGACGTCCCGGAAGTGGCGCTCGATCGGGCTGCGCTCGTAGATCGCCGTCGAGCCCGCCATGCCGTAGCAGACGTCCACCGCCTCGACGGCCGCGGCGACCGCGTGCGCGCAGGCGAGGAGGTCGCCGGCGCGCTCCTCGAGCGTCGCCGCGCGACCCGCGAGGGCCCGCTCCCACGACCCCTCGATCGTCGCGTGGAGCAGCGCCCGCCCTCCGCGCACGAGCCCCTCGGCGCGGCCGAGGCGCGCGTGCGCGGAGGGCCGCTCGCTGAGCGGGCGGGCGTGGCCGAGCGCCATCCGCGTCGGCGCGATGCCCCGCAGCTCGTCGATCGCCTCGCGCGCGATGGCGAGGGCGATCGGCGCCAGGGCGGAGCCCTGCACGAGCATCACCGAGAGCCGGTAGAGCGGGCCGCCGTGGTGCGGGCCGGGGGTGAACGGCGGCACGAGGCGGAAGGTGCGCCGGGCGGGCACGAGCACGTCGTCGAGCACCACGTCGTTGCTGTCGGTGCCGCGCATGCCGAGCGAGTCCCAGGTGTCCTCCACCGTCACCTCGGACACCGGCACGACCGCCGCGATCGGCGGCCCGTCGTCGACGAGGCCGGTCACGAACAGCCAGTCGGCGTCGTGGATGCCGCTCGCGAGCGGCCGCCGGCCGCTCAGCCGGAAGCCGTCGCCGTCGGGACGGCCCTGCAGCGGCGGGTGGAACGCCGCCGCCATCACGGCGTCCGGGTCGCCGCCGTAGACCTCCTCGACGCCCTCCTCGGGGAGGCGCGCGCCCAGGAAGCCGCCGATGTTCGTCTGGAGCGCCCAGGCGGCGGCCGGGTCGTGGCGCGCCACGGCCTCCACGGTGCTCGCGAAGGTCATCGGCTCGACCTCGAGGCCGCCGAGCGAGCGGGGCCGCAGCATGCGGAACAGCCCCGCGCGGCGCATCGCGTCGAGCGCCGCCGGCGCGAGGCGCCGGCCCGCCTCGGCGTCGGGCGCGTGCTCGCGGACGACCGCGCCCACCTCCTCCATCGCATCCATCGGGGACGACGCCGCGCTGATGCCCATGGCTCCTCCGCTCCGCCGGACGGCACGTGTGCGCACGAGGTGTGGGGTCCACGATCCGACCGCCGCGCGCCGCTGTCAACGTGTCCGGGGCGCGGCCGGCGGGTACGTGCGCCACCTGGTCCGCGAACGGGAGGGACGACGATGGGCGACCGGGACAGCGGTGGCGGGACGGGCCCCCCGACGGGCGGGATCACGGGGCGCGGGAGCCTCGACCCCCCGGCCGACCGGGGCGCGGAGGACCGGGCCGGGCAGACGACGCGCGACGACCAGCCGGGCGCGCACAGCGGCTCGCCGGCCCGCGAGGAGGCGGAGACGCCGGCCGCGCTCGAGCGCGGCGGCCCGGCGGGGACGATGCCGCTCGGGCCGGCGGTCGGCGACGTGGTGGACGCGGGCCCACCCGTGCCCGGCGCCGCGGAGCCGGAGGAGGGCCGCGACGACGAGGCGCAGGTGACCGGGGACGCCCGGGCGGGCGCGGCGGCGGGGGAGCCGGAGGGCCGCCGCGCCGGGGACGCCGGCGAGCCGATCGGGGGGTGGACCTCCGGCGCGGGCGACGACGACCTGCCCGGGGTCGGCGCGCCGCCCGGTTAGGTGGAGTCAGCCGGCGGCGGCCGGCCCGCCCCCGCCGGCGCCGAGGACGCGCATCGCCGCGTCGACGGTGCGCTCCTCCCAGTCGGGCGGGAACGGCTCGCCCGACAGGTGGCGCGCCTGGTAGGCGCCGGCCAGCAGGTCGACGGCGGCCGCGCGGTCGGCGCCGGCCGGGAGGCGCCCGTCGCGGACCGCGTCGTCGATCAGCGTCGCGTAGATCGCCCGCCGCGGCAGCAGGATGCGCTCGCGGAACAGGCGCATGAGCTCCGGCGTGTGCACCTCCTCGGTGAGGCAGGTGCCGATGAGCGCCATCACCGCCACCCGCTCGGCGTTGCGGCGCGCCTGGCGCAGCTGGGCGACGAGGTCGGTGCGCAGGTCCCCGGTCGGGGTGGGCAGGCCGGTCACCCGCAGGCGCTCGAGCGCGGCGGTGGCGAGGTCGGCCTTGCCCGCGTAGCGCAGGTAGATGGTTGCCTTGCTGACGCCGGCCCGCGCCGCCACGGCGTCCATCCGCATGCGCGCGTAGCCGTCGGCGGCGAGCAGGTGCAGCGCGGCGTCGAGGATCGCCGCGTCGAGCGCCGGGTCGCGCGGGCGTCCCGTGCGGCGCGGCTGCTCCTCGGTGCGGCGGGCGGCGGCCACGGGGCGAGGGTACCAGCGGCCGCACTCTTAGTGAACCCAGTCGTCTGGTATGTTGCGCCGCCATGACCTCGGGATCCTGGAAGGCCCTCGTCGGGATGCTCGTCCTCACCATGGGGACGAGCACGATCACGCCGCTCCTGCCGCTCTACAAGCAGGATTTCGGCATCTCCACGGGCACGGCGACCCTGCTGTTCGTGACGTACACGATCACCGTCTGCCCGACGATGCTGATCGCCGGCAACCTCTCGGACCGGCTCGGGCGCAAGCGCCTGCTGCTGCCCGCCCTGGTGCTGATGACCCTGGCCTCGCTGGTCTTCGCGCTGGCCGAGTCGGTGCCGATGCTGTTCGCCGGCCGCGTGCTGCAGGGCCTCGCCATCGGCGGCTTCCTCGGCGTGGGCGCGGCGTTCGTGGTCGACCACGCCAACGCCGACCGCAAGGCGCTCGCGGCGGCCCTGGCGGGCGTCTTCTTCCGCCTCGGCTTCGGCCTCGGGCCGGGCCTCGCGGGCATCGCGGCCGAGTACGCGGCCAGCCCGCGGCACACCCCCTTCTGGGGCCACATCGCCCTCATGGTGGTCGGCATCGTCGCCGTGTCGACCGCGGCCGAGACCCTCATGCGGCGGCCCGACCCCGGGCCGTTCCGCATCCGCATCGGCGTGCCGAGCGGGCAGGCGCTCGGCTTCCTGACCTACGTCGCCCCGGCGACCTTCCTGATGAGCTTCATCGAGGGCACGGTGCTGTCGGTGGTGCCGATCTTCGTGGTCGACACGCTCGGCGTGCAGAACCTGGCGGTCGTCGGCGCCATCGGCTTCCTGGTGCTGGCGGTGGGCGGGGTGGCGCCCTTCGTGGCGCGCGGCCTCGACCCGCGCCGCGCGGTGATGACCGGCGTGGCGCTCTCGTCGCTGCTGTCGCTGCTGATCGTGACCTCGTCGGGGCTCGACACCGTGGTGCTGGTGGTGCTGGCCGCGGCCGCGATCGGCTTCACGAACGGCTTCATCCTCTACGGCGGCACGGTGATCTGCGGGACGATCGTGCCCATCGAGGAGCGCGGCAAGCTGATGTCGCTGCTCTACATGTGCGCGTACGCCGGCACGATCCCGACCATCGCGCTCGGCTACCTGGGCGACGCGATCGGCCTGACGCGGTCGCTGGCGATCTTCTCCGGCGTGGCCCTCGTCCTCGCCTGCTTCGTGCTGCTGGTGGGCCGCCGCCTGTTCCGCGAGGTGGTGCCCTACCGCGAGCCCGCGCCGGTCGCCGCCGAGGCCGCCGTGGCGCCCCGGCCCACCTGAGCGCCGCCCGGGCCTGAACCGGGCCCGGTCGGGGGTACATATCGCGTGGGGCGCCGCCGGCTCGGGCGGCGCGGCGCCCGCTACTGTGAGAGGCCCGCCCACGAGGAGGCGCGCGATCCCCGATCTCGACCCACGCGAGACCCAGGAGTGGCTGGAGGCCGTCGAGGACGTGGTCCGGGCCGACGGCCCCGAGCGCGCCGGGCGACTGCTCAGCCGGGTGGTCGAGGAGGCGCGGCTGGCCGGCGTCAACGTCCCGGTCAGCAACAGCACGCCCTACGTCAACACGATCCACGTCGAGGACGAGGCGCCGATCCCGGGCGACCAGGACGTCGAGCGGCGTCTGCGCTCGGCGATCCGCTGGAACGCCGCGGCGCTCGTGCTGCAGGCCAACAAGGAGTCGTCCGAGCTCGGCGGCCACATCGCCAGCTACCAGTCGGCCGCGACCCTCTACGAGGTCGGCTTCAACCACTTCTGGCGCGGCGCCACCGACGAGCGCGACGGCGACCTGGTCTACCTGCAGGGGCACTCGTCGCCGGGGTTCTACGCGCGCGCCTACCTCGAGGGGCGCTTCGACGACGAGCAGATGCGCAACTTCCGCGAGGAGGTCGCCGGCAACGGCCTCTCGTCGTACCCGCACCCGTGGCTGATGCCCGACTTCTGGCAGTTCCCGACCGTCTCGATGGGGCTCGGGCCGATGATGGCGATCTACCAGGCCCGCTTCATGAAGTACCTGCAGGGCCGGGGGATCGCCGACACCGACGGCCGCAAGGTGTGGGCCTTCATGGGCGACGGCGAGATGGACGAGCCCGAGTCGATGGGCTCGATCTCCCTGGCCGGCCGGGAGCGCCTCGACAACCTGGTGTTCGTGGTCAACTGCAACCTGCAGCGGCTGGACGGGCCGGTGCGCGGCAACGGCAAGATCATCCAGGAGCTCGAGACCAACTTCCGCGGCGCCGGCTGGAACGTGATCAAGGTGATCTGGGGGGAGAACTGGGACCCCCTGCTGGCCGCCGACCACGACGGGCTGCTGAAGCGCCGCATGACCGAGTGCGTCGACGGCGAGTACCAGACGTTCAAGTCGCGCGACGGCGCCTACGTGCGCGAGCACTTCTTCGGCGCCTACCCCGAGCTGGCCGAGCGCGTGAAGGAC
This sequence comes from Miltoncostaea marina, assembly GCF_018141525.1. Lineage (GTDB taxonomy): Bacteria > Actinomycetota > Thermoleophilia > Miltoncostaeales > Miltoncostaeaceae > Miltoncostaea > Miltoncostaea marina. The sequence goes on along the minus strand of NZ_CP064655.1, from coordinate 2,829,676 downwards.
ATGAGCGACGAGGAGATCTGGAGGCTCAACCGCGGCGGCCACAGCCCGCGCAAGGTCTACGCGGCGTACCACGCGGCCATGGAGCACGAGGGCCAGCCCACGGTGATCCTCGCCAAGACGATCAAGGGCTACGGGATGGGCACGGCCGGCGAGGGCCAGAACATCACCCATCAGCAGAAGAAGATGAACGAGCAGGCCCTGATCGCCTTCCGCGACCGCTTCGGGGTGCCGCTCACCGACGAGCAGGCGCGCGACGCGGCCTTCTACAAGCCGCCCGAGGACTCGCCGGAGATGCGGCTGCTGCGCGAGCGCCGCGAGGCGCTCGGCGGCGCGATCCCCCGCCGCGAGCAGCGCGCGCCCGCGATGGAGGTGCCGCCGCTGTCGGCGTTCGACGCGCTGCTGAAGGGCTCGGGGGAGCGCAGCATCTCCACCACGATGGCGTTCGTGCGCGCGCTCAGCACGCTCGTGCGCGACAAGCGGCTGGGCGACCGCGTCGTGCCGATCGTCCCCGACGAGTCGCGCACCTTCGGCATGGAGGGCATGTTCCGCCAGCTCGGCATCTTCAGCCAGGTGGGCCAGCTCTACCGGCCCGAGGACGCCGACCAGCTCATGTTCTACCGGGAGGACAAGAAGGGCCAGATCCTCCAGGAGGGCATCAACGAGGCCGGCGCGTTCTCGTCGTGGATCGCCGCGGCCACCTCCTACGCCAACCACGGCGTGGCCATGATGCCGTTCTACATCTTCTACTCGATGTTCGGCTTCCAGCGGGTCGGCGACCTCGCGTGGGCGGCCGGCGACAGCCGCGCCCGCGGCTTCCTGATCGGCGGCACGTCGGGCCGCACCACGCTGAACGGGGAGGGCCTGCAGCACGAGGACGGCCACAGCCACCTGCTGGCGGCCACCATCCCCAACTGCGTGGCCTACGACCCGACCTACGGCTACGAGGTCGCCGTGATCGTGCAGGACGGCCTGCGCCGCATGCTCGCCGAGCGCGAGGACGTCTTCTACTACCTCACCACGCTCAACGAGAACTACCCGATGCCCGCCATGCCCGAGGGCGCCGAGGAGGGCATCCTGCGCGGCATGCACCTCGTGCGCGAGGGGCGCGGCGACGGCGCGCGGGTGCAGCTGATGGGCTCGGGCGCGATCCTGCGCGAGTCGCTGGCGGCCGCCGAGCTGCTGGAGGAGGACTACGGCGTGGGCGCCGACGTCTGGAGCGTGACCAGCTTCACCGAGCTGCGCCGCGAGGGCATGGCGGCGGAGCGCTGGAGCCGCCTGCACCCCACCGAGGAGCCGCGCCGGGCGTGGGTCACCGAGCGGCTGGCGGGCCGCGAGGGGCCGGTGGTCGCCTCCACCGACTACATGCGCGCCTTCGCCGACGGCGTCCGCCCGTTCGTGCCGGCGCCGTTCCACGTGCTCGGCACGGACGGCTTCGGCCGCAGCGACTACCGCGTGCGGCTGCGGCGCTTCTTCGAGGTCGACCGCCACCACGTGGCCGTCACCGCCCTCGGCGCGCTGGCGGCCGAGGGCGCCATCGACGCCGCGGTCGCCGCCCAGGCGATCACCCGTTACGACATCGACCCGGAGGTGGCGCCGCCGTGGCAGCGATGACGGAGGTCCGCGTCCCGGACATCGGCGACTTCACCGACGTGCCGGTCATCGAGGTGCTCGTCGCCGCGGGCGACACGGTCGCGGTCGAGGACCCGCTCATCGTGCTGGAGTCGGACAAGGCCAGCATGGAGGTGCCCTCGCCGGCGGCCGGCACGGTCGGCGAGATCTCGCTGAGCGTGGGCGACACCGTCTCAGAGGGCGACCTCATCCTCACGCTGGAGCCGGCGGACGGCGGCGAGGAGGCGCCGGAGCGCCCCGACGAGCGCCGCGCCGCCGAGGGCGGCGTGGGCGGTGAGGCGGGCGCCGAGCCCGACTCCGGCATCGAGCCCGACCCGGTCCGGGCCGGCCGCGAGGCCGGCGAGGAGGACGTCGCGCCGACCGGGGCCGACACGCGGCCCGCCGCCGCGCGCGAGGCCGGCGGCGCGGAGGAGGACGACGAGGAGGGCATCGACCGCACGCCCGAGGGCGACGACGGCATCTACGCCGGCCCGGGCGCCCGGCGCCTGGCCCGCGAGCTGGGCGTCGACCTGGCCGCGGTCGACGGCAGCGGGCGCAAGGGGCGCATCACCAAGGAGGACGTCCAGGCGGCCGCCGAGGCGGGCCCCGCCCCCGCGGCGCAGCCCGCCGCCGGGCGCGGCGCCACCGACCAGGCGCCCGCGGTCCCGGCCGGCCTGCCGCCGTGGCCCTCGCTCGACTTCGAGCGCTTCGGCCCCACCGAGCGGGTCGACCTGTCGCGCATCAAGCGCATCGCCGGCCCGAACCTCGCCCGCAACTGGGCGATGATCCCCCACGTCACCCAGCACGACGAGGCCGACATCACCGAGCTGGAGGCCTTCCGCAAGGAGGTCAACGCCGCCCACGCCGACGAGGGCGTCAAGGTGACGATGGTGTCGCTGCTGCTGAAGGCCTGCGCCGCGGCGCTGCGCGCCTTCCCCGAGTTCAACGCCTCGCTCGACGGCGACACGCTGATCCTGAAGCGCTACCACCACCTCGGCTTCGCCGTCGACACGCCCAGCGGCCTGATGGTGCCGGTCATCCGCGACGTCGACCGCAAGGGCCTGCTCGAGATCGCCCGCGAGCTCGCCACGCTGTCGGCGGCGGCGCGCGAGGGCAAGGTCTCGCGCGAGATAATCGAGGGCGGCACGTTCTCGATCTCGAGCCTGGGCGGCATCGGCGGCACCTTCTTCACGCCCATCATCAACGCGCCCGAGGTGGCGATCCTGGGGGCCTCCCGCCACGCGATGAAGCCCGTCTGGATCGACGGCGAGTTCCGGCCGCGGCTGATCCTGCCGCTGTCGCTCTCCTACGACCACCGCGTCATCGACGGCGCGGCGGCCGCGCGCTTCACCACCCACCTGGCCGGGCTGCTCGCCGACCCGCGGCGGATGCTGCTGTGAGCGCCGCCGAGGGGGACCGCGCCGACGTCGTGGTGCTCGGCGGCGGCCCCGGCGGCTACACGGCCGCCTTCCGGGCCGCCGACCTCGGGCTGCGCACCACGCTCGTGGAGCGGCACAGCCGTCTCGGGGGCGTCTGCCTCAACGTGGGCTGCATCCCGTCGAAGGCCCTGCTGCACGCGGCCCGCGTGCTGACCGAGGCCGAGGAGGCGCGCGCGATGGGCATCACGTTCGGCGAGCCGAGCGTGGACGTCGCGAAGCTGCGCGAGGCGACCGAGGCGGTCGTGGGGCAGCTCACCTCCGGGCTCGCCGGCCTCGCCCGGAAGCGCGGCGTGCGGGTGGTGCGCGGCACCGGCCGCTTCACCTCGCCCGAGGCGCTCGAGGTCGAGCTGGAGGAGGGGGGCACCGAGGCCGTGCCGTTCGGGCACTGCATCATCGCCGCGGGCTCCGAGCCGGCGCGGCTACCCGGCCTGCCCGACGACCCGCGCGTGATGGACTCGACGGGCGCGCTGGCGCTCGAGGAGGTGCCGGAGCGGCTGCTGGTGATCGGCGGCGGCGTCATCGGCCTCGAGATGGCGACGGTCTACGACGCGCTCGGCTCGCGCGTGACCGTGGTGGAGATGCTCGACCGGCTCATCCCGGGCTGCGACCCCGACCTCGTGCGCCCCCTCCACCGCCGCATCCGCGAGCGCTACGAGGGCATCCACCTGGGCGTGAAGGTGGCCGGGGTGGAGGCGGGCGACGACGGCCTGCGCGTCGCCTTCGAGGGCGAGGGCGCGCCCGAGGAGGCGACCTACGACCGCATCCTGGTCGCGGTCGGCCGGCGCGCGAACGGCGACCGCATCAACGCCGACGCGGCCGGCGTCGCCGTGGGCGAGCGCGGGATCATCGCGGTCGACCGGCAGATGCGCACCAACGTGCCCCACGTGTTCGCGATCGGCGACATCGTGGGGGAGCCGATGCTCGCCCACAAGGCGAGCCACCAGGGGGCGGTGGCGGCCGAGGTGATCGCCGGCCGCGCGAGCGCGTTCGACGCGCGCAGCGTACCGGCCGTCGCCTACACCGACCCCGAGGTCGCATGGACGGGCCTCACCGAGACCGAGGCGCAGGCGCAGGGCGTCGAGCACGAGGTGGCCGCCTTCCCGTGGGCGGCGTCGGGTCGGGCGCTCACCCTCGGCCGCGGCGAGGGCCGCACGAAGCTCGTGGTGGAGCCCGGCACGCGGCGCGTGCTCGGCGCCGGCATGGTGGGGGTCAACGCCGGCGAGCTGATCGCCGAGGCCGTGCACGCGCTGGAGATGGGCGCCGACGCCGAGGACCTGGCGCTGACGATCCACCCCCACCCGACGCTGTCGGAGACGCTCGGCTTCGCCGCCCAGGCGGCCGAGGGCACGATCACCGACCTCTACCTGGGGCGCTCCTCCTCGCGCTGATCCCGCGGCGCCGTGTGCGCGAGCACGTTCACGACCGTGCCGCCGGGGTCCTCCACGAAGAACCGGCGCACCCCCCACGGCTCGTCCCGCAGGGGGTAGACGACGCGCAGGCCGCGCCGCAGCGCGGCGTCGTGCGCCGCGTCGACGGCCTCGGGCGAGCCCAGGTCGACGCCGAACCGCGGCTGCGGGTCCTCGAACCCGGCCGGCGGGATCAGCACCTGGGCGGCCCGCTCCGCGGGCGAGGTGAGCCCGAGCACCGGCTCCTCCATGGCCACCTCGAAGCCCAGCACGTCGGTGTAGAAGGCCCGCGACGCGGTCGGGTCGCGTCCGTCGGCGTAGGGGATCACCCGCGTCGGCGACGGGGCCTGGTCGCGGTCGGTCACCGGCTCCTCCTCTCCGGGGCGTGGGTCCGCCGGGGTCCCCGGCGGACGGGGGTCAGCGCTCGCCGGGGCCGTCGCCCCCGGTCCCGCGCCGCGGCGGCTCGCCGCCGGTCTCCGGGTGCCAGCGCTCGAAGTGGGCGAGGTGCTGGCCGGTCAGCGCCCCCGGCGGGTAGTAGCGCTCGTAGAAGTCGGGGTCGGCGTGCTGGGCCTGCACGGTCAGCCGCTGGTACATCGGGTCGGCGTAGACCGGGAAGCGCCCGTACGTGTCCCAGCAGTACTGGCAGTAGTCCTTCACCAGCTCCACCGTGTCCGGGTGCGGCCGGGGCACCGCCGACACGACCTTGTCGGGCTCCAGGTACGGCTTCGGCACGTCCTCCTCGAACGCGGCCCACTTGACCTCCATGAACGCGTCGACGGCGGCGCGCATGTCGGCGTGGTAGGGCGGGGTGAAGGCCTCGAAGTGGCCGTCGCGGCCCACGGGGAAGGTCGAGCCATCGGCCGCGGTGGCGAAGCGGAAGCCGAGGCCGGGGACGTCGCCGCCGCCCATCACGAAGCGCGCCAGGTAGCCGGTGAAGGTCCAGCCGCCCAGCCCGAGCGCCTGCAGGGCGAGGTTGATGTTCTGGCAGATGAACGCCTGCTCCACGACCAGCATCGACAGCACCCGCTGCTCCAGCTCGACGATGCCCATGCGCCGTGCCGGGTCGAGGCGGCCGGAGTCGACCGCCGCCTGCAGCCCCGCCGGCCGGCCGCCGTGCTGCTCGTCGACGAGCGTGAAGCGGTACGAGCGCGCCAGGTAGATGAACAGCAGGTTGATGTACTCGAGGGTGGTGTTCGTGACCGGGATGAACAGGGTCGTGCCCGGCTGGTTGGCGTTCCACTGGTTGAAGTCGAACAGGCCGGGCAGCGTGCGCGGCAGGGGCGCCCGTCCCTCGCTCAGCGTCACCCGGGCGCTGCGGTAGAGCGCCAGCATCCGCTCGACCTGCTCGTCGTGGGAGCGGCCCGACAGCGTCGAGACCTCGCCCGGCTCGGGCACCAGCCGGTGCATGTCGAGCATGTAGAGGCCGTCGTCGTTGGTGAAGAACAGCTCCGTGCCGTGGTTGGAGCACGAGCTGGGCCAGGTGCGCGTCGTCCACTGCACGAGGGTGCTCATGCCGCGGGCGGGGTCGAGGTCGCCCAGGTTGAGCCCGGTGAGGCCGGTGCCGGCGGTGCACAGCAGGGCCTCCTCGAGCTCGCCCAGGGGCACGGGCTCGTACGGGCTCGCGTAGTCGAGGATCTCCGACTCGACGGTCATGCCGAGGCCCACGCGCCGCGACTTGCGGTCGACGACGCACTGGAAGAAGGGGTACGACAGGGCGTCGAGCAGGCCGGGCGGCGCCGCCGACGTCGAGGGGTCGGGGGCTCCGAGGCTGGTCACGTGGAACGCTCCTGGTCGATGAGCCGGGCGTCGACCATCTGCCCGCGCGGCCCCGGCGGCAACCGCGGCGGGCCCCCGGTCCGCCGCGGGCCGGCCGCTACTCCGGCCGGAGCAGGCCCTCCTCGGCCACCAGCTCGGCCGACAGGCTGCGGTAGCCCTCGTCGTCGAACATCACCGTGATCGCGCCGTCGCCGACGTGCTGCACGGTGCCGCGGCCGAACGCCGGGTGGCGCACCGCCGCCCCCACGACGATCCCGGGCGGGGCCTCGGTGGCCTCGGCCGGGTCGGGCGGGCGGTCGTCGTTGTCGCAGTTGCCGCAGCGCTCCGCGAGCTCCTCGCCGAAGAAGTTCAGGACGAACTCGCGGCGGCAGCCGTCGGTCTCGCAGTACGCGCGCATCACGTCGATGCGGCTCTCCTCGTAGGCCTCGCGGCGCGCCTCGTCGACGAGCGGCACGGCGGCGGGGTCGATGGGGCCGGCCGCCCGCACCCGCCCGCGCCGGCGCGCCACCAGGCCCGTGTCCTCGAGCAGCTCGACCGCCCGCGCGACCCGCCCGGCCGACATGCCGGCGGCCTCGGCCAGCGCGCGCTGCGACCGGCCACCGCCGTCCCCGGCGAGCGCCTCCGCCAGCGCCGCGACGTCCTCGCGCGTCACGACGGGCGTGCCGCCCATGAACGCGGCCTGCCCCAGCGCGGCCGGCCGGTAGACGAGGACGCAGCGCGCGGGCGCGCCGTCGCGCCCGGCCCGCCCGGCCTCCTGCCAGTAGGCCTCCAGGTCGCCCGGCGCGTGGCGGTGGATCACGAAGCGCACGTCCGGCACGTCGACGCCCAGGCCGAAGGCGTTCGTCGCCACCACCACCCGCACCTCGCCGCGGTCGAACGCCTCCTGCACGCGCTCGCGGTCCCGGGCGGAGCGACGGCCGTGGTAGTAGTCGGCGGCCACGCCGCGGTCGCGCAGCCAGCGGGCGGTCTCGCGCGCGGCGCGGGTCGTGCGGGTGTAGACGATGCCCTTGCCCTCGAGCGGCGCCGGCGCGCCGGGGTCGCCGGGGTCGCCCACGAGCAGCCGCCCGATCGCGCGGAGCTCGTCGACCACCCGCTCGACGCGGGTCACCTCCAGGCGCAGCTCCGGGCGGTCGATGCCGCGCACGATCGTCGCGGGGTCGCGCATGCGCAGCGTGTCCACGATGTCCTCGCGCACCCACGGCCCGGCGGTGGCGGTCAGGGCGAGGATCGGCGGGCGGCCGAGCCGCTCGGCGGCCGCGCCGACGCCGAGGAACGCGGGGCGGAAGCTGCGCCCCCAGTGCGACAGGGCGTGGGCCTCGTCGACGGCCAGCAGCGCGGGGCGGGCGCCCGCCAGGGCCTCGGCCATCGCGTCGTCCTCGAGCTGCTCCGGCGTGCAGTAGGCGATGCGCACCTCGCCCGAGGCCAGGCGCGCGGCCTCCCGCCGCCGCACCCGGTCGCCGCGGCTGCTGTCGATGCGCGCGGCCTCGACGCCGACCTCCTCGAGCGAGTCGATCTGGTCGCGCATCAGCGCGATGAGCGGCGACACCACCACGACCGGCCCCTCCAGCAGCTCCGCCGCGAGCTGGAAGATGAGCGACTTGCCGGCCCCCGTGGGCAGCACGGTCAGCACGTCGCGCCCGGACATCAGCGCCTCCAACGCCTCGCGCTGGCCGGGCCGGAAGGCCTCGTGCCCGAAGCGCGCGAGGGCCCGCTCGAGCGGGCCCTCGGCCGGCGCGGGGCGCCGCGCGGCTACTGCTCGTACTCCTCGACCGTCCCGGCGTCGCGCAGCGACGCGTCCTCCGGGTCGCGGCCGGCCGCCCGCTCGGCCCGCCGCTGGCGCAGCAGGTCCCAGAAGCGGTCGAGCTGCACCCGCACCTCGCCGAGCCGGGTGCGGTCGTCGGCGGTCGCCTCGCCCGAGTCCTCGAGCTCCATCAGGCGGTGCTCCTCGGCCACCAGGCGCTCGATGACGTCGTGGACCTGCTCGTCGGCCACGGCCCGCCTACCCGAGCCGTTCCATCACGGTGTCCGGCCCCGACAGCTCGCCGCCGCCGAGCCCGCGCAGCCGGTCCACGATCTCCTGCGGCGCGCCGTTGCCCTCGGCCAGCTCGGCGAGCCGCTCGCCGCTGGTCGGGTAGTCGGCGCCCTTCAGGTAGCGCTGCACGTCGATCGGGTTCACGTCCATCTCGGCCTCCTGGTGTCCCGACCCGGCCTACCCGCCCGGGACACGGGCCAATCACCCCCGGCCGGGCTCGGCGGTCAGCGCGACCCGCCCGGCGGCGGCCGCCTCGCTGCCGCGCGGGGGGATGCGCAGGGTCGCCGCCGCCGCCAGCAGCGCCGCGGCGCCCGCCACGAGGAACGTCATGGTGAAGGCGCGCTCCTGGGGGATGCCGCCCGTCCCCGGGATGGTGAACGCGCTGAGCAGGGCCGCCCCCACCTGGCCGCCGACCACGCCGCCGATCGTCCGCATGACGGTGTTCATGCCCATCGCCACGCCGGTGGCCGACGGCGGCACGGCGTCGACGATGAGCTTGGCCAGCATCGCGTAGACCAGGCCGACGCCCATGCCGACCAGCGCGTTGCCCGCCACGATCTGGGCGCCCGAGTCGTGGGCCACCGCCAGCAGCAGCCCGCCGGCGCCCAGCACGACGCTGCCGGCCAGCGTCAGCGCGCGGGCGCCCACGCGGCCCTCCAGCACGCCGGCGGTGGGGCCGACCACGAGCATCACCGCCGAGGAGGGCAGCAGGTAGAGCCCCGCGACGATCACGCTCGCGGCCATGCCGTAGGGCACGAGCGCCGCCACCTCGGGCGGCAGGCCGGCGCCCATCTGGACGAAGGTCGGCACCAGCAGGAACACGCCGAACATCGCGAAGCCCACGATGAAGGCGACGATGTTGGTCCACAGCACCGCGCGGTCGCGCATCATCCCGATGTCGACCATCGGCTCGTCGACGCGCAGCTCGACCGCCACCCAGCCGCACAGCGCCAGCGCCGCGGCGGCGAAGAGCCCGAGCGTCGCGCCGCTCAGCCAGCCCCACGACTCGCCCTCGCTCAGGGCCACGAGCAGCGCGCAGAGGCCCACCGACAGGGCGAGGGCCCCCTGCCAGTCGACGCGCGAGGGGGTGCGGATGGGCGACTCGGGCAGCATCCGCCACACCAGCACCAGCGCGACCACGATCGGCGCGGCGCCGATCCAGAAGAGCCAGCTCCAGTGCAGGTGCTCGAGGATCACGCCGCTCAGCACCAGGCCGGCGCCGCCGCCCACGCCGAAGGTCGCCGACAGCAGCCCCAGGCCCATGCCGACCCGGTGCGCCGGCAGCTCGTCGCGCACGATGCCGAACGCCAGCGGGAAGATCGCCCCGGCCGCGCCCTGCAGGGCGCGCGCCGCGATCAGCATCGCGATGGAGCCGGCCAGCGCCGAGGCCACGGTGCCGACCGCGAAGATCGCCATCGCGACCATCAGCAGGCGCTTCTTGCCGTAGGTGTCGCCGAGCTTGCCGAGCAGCGGGGTCGCCACCGCCGAGGTGAGCAGGAAGCCCGTGAACACCCACGTCGCCCAGGCGGTGGTGGTGCCGAGGTCGCGCTGGATCGTGGGCAGGGCCGGCACGACGAGCGTCTGCTGCAGCACGTACGAGACGCACACGACGGCCAGCAGGCCGAGCGTCATCCCGGGGTGCACGCTGCGCGCTCGCTCGCTCATCCATCACCTCGCGTGTCGTCGGCCACCGGTGCGGCCCGAAATGTTGCAGAATACAAGCGATGGCCGGCCCCGCCCCTGACAGCGACCTGGACGCCCTCGCCCGCTCCCTCGCCGAGCTGCGGGCGCGCGTGGCGCCGCTGCTGCTGCGCCGCCACGAGCGCCGCCGGGCGGACGCCACGGCGGCCGAGCGGCTCACCGTGCCGCAGCACCTGGCGCTGCTCGCCCTGGCCGGCGGCCCGCTCGCCATCTCCGAGCTCGCCGCCCGCACCGGCGTGGCGGTCAGCACGGCGACGCGGATGGCGCAGGGCCTGGGGCGCGAGGGCTGGGTCGAGCGGGTGGCCGGCGACGGCGACCGGCGCCGCAGGCCCGTGCGCCTCACCGCGGCCGGCCGGGCGGTCATGGAAGAGGCGAGCGCCGTCACCGAGCGCCGCTACCGCGAGCTGCTGGCCGCCCTCGGCCCCGGCGACCGCGCCGACCTCGTGGCGGGCGTGGCGGCGCTGCTGAAGGCGGTTCAGGCCGACGAGTCCCGCCGGTCGGCGTCGGCCTCGGCCGCGGCCTCCAGCGCGGCCTCCAGCTCGCCGGGCGAGGGCGCCGCCACGGGCAGCGGGGACGCGCCCGCCGGCCGCATGCCGTCGAGGATCACCGCCATGTAGCGGCGCCACAGGCCCGGCATGCGCAGCGGCCGCGGAGCCGCGCTGGTGGCCGCGGTGACGAGGAAGATCACGTCCTCGGGCTCGAGGTCGGCCCGCACGACGCCGGCCGCCTGGGCCCGGCGCAGCAGGTCGCCGAACGGGGCGGTGATGCGCCGGCGCGCCTCGCGCAGGCGCGGCGAGCCGATCATCCGGCTGGTGGCGGCGTCCTTCATGCCGCGGTCGCAGGCCTGGCGCTCGGCGATGACCGCCATCGCGGCCACGAGGGCCTCCCAGGGGTCGTCGGCTCGGGCGGCCTCCTCGACGGCCGCCGCGGCGTCGGCCAGCCGCTCCTCGAACATGGCCAGGACGAGGTCGTCCTTCGTCGGGAAGCGGCGGAACACCGTCGCGTGCCCCACGCCGGCACGGCGCGCGATCTCGTCGACGCAGAGGTCGGCGCCGTGCTCGGCGAACAGCTCGGACGCGGCCGCGACGATGCGCTCGCGGTTGCGGCGCGCGTCCGAGCGGAGGTTGGGGCTCACGAGCGGATCAGATCCCGTGCACCGCGGGCCCCTCGGAGGCCTGGATGTCCGCCACGTCGCGCCGTCGCACCCACACCGCGAGGATCACGACGCCGGCGAGCATGAGCCCCGCCCCGCCCGCGAACGCGGCCTGGAAGCCCTCGACCATCGCCGACGCCTGCTCGGCCGGCCCGGCCGACGGGCCGGCCGCCTCGAGCGCGCCCTCGGTCTGACCGGTGGCGATCGTGGTGAGGATCGCCAGGCCCAGCGCCCCGCCGATCTGCTGCGACGAGTTGAAGACGCCCGAGGCGAGCCCCGCGTCGGCGTCGGCCACCCCGGCCGTGGCGATGAGCGTCAGCGGCACGAAGGTCAGGCCGAGGCCCGCGGACATCACGAGCAGGCCGGGCAGGAGGTCGGCGACGTACGTGCCGTCGACGCCGGCGCGCGACAGCAGCAGCAGCCCGACGGCCGCCACGGCCATGCCGGTCAGCCCCACCGGGCGCACCCCGACGCGGCCGATCAGCTGCTGCGCGATGCCCGAGAAGACGATGATCCCGGCCGTCAGCGGCAGGAAGGCGAGGCCCGCCTGCACCGGCGAGAAGCCCAGCGTCTGCTGGACGTAGATCGAGGCGAAGTAGAAGACCGAGAACATGCCGCCGGTCACGGCGAGCATCGACACGTTCGCGCCCGCCAGCGAGCGGGTGCGGAAGACGCCGAGCCGCACGAGCGGCGCGCGGTGGCGCAGCTCGATGACGACGAAGGCGGCGAGCAGCACGGCCGCGCCGCCGAGCAGCAGCGCGGTCTCGGCCGAGGCCCAGCCGTACGCCTCGGTCTTGACGATGCCGTAGACCAGCAGGGTCAGGCCGGCGGTGACGCTGATCGCGCCGCCGACGTCGATGCCGCGGGCGCCGGCCACGGTCGACTCGGGCACGAAGCGCAGCGACAGCAGCACCGAGGCGATGCCGACGGGCACGTTCACGAAGAACGCCCACTCCCACGACATGTACTCGGTCAGCACGCCGCCCAGCAGCAGCCCGACCGCGGCGCCGCCCACGGCGATCGCGGCCCAGATGCTGAGCGCCTTCGTGCGCTCGCGGGTCTCCTTGAAGGTGGTCGTGACGATCGACAGCGCGGCGGGCGACACCATCGCGCCGCCGAGGCCCTGCAGCGCGCGGGCGGCGACGAGCACGCCCGACGACTCGGACAGGCCGCAGACCAGGGACGCGGTCGTGAACAGCACCACGCCGGCCACGAAGAGGCGGCGGCGGCCGACGAAGTCGGCGGCGCGCCCGCCCAACAGCAGGAAGCCGCCGAAGGCGAGCGTGTAGGCGTTCACGACCCACTGCAGCGACGAGGGTGAGAACTCGAGGTCGGTCTGGATCGACGGCAGCGCGACGTTCACGACGGTGGCGTCCAGCACCACCATGAACTGCGCGATGCAGACGAGGACGAGCACGAGCCAGCGGCGGTCGTGCCCGGCCTCCGCGGGGGCGGGGGAACTCAAGGGTTGCTCCTCGGGGACGGTCATGCAGAAGCGGACGCGCGAGTCCGGTTCGCCAGGCTAGGGAAAGCGGAGTGGGCGGTCCACTTGCCGCGGCCCCCCGTTCAGCCAACATTCAGCAAAGGCTCGCGGCCGGCCGCGGCCGACGACGCGGGGCGTCCGCGCAGGCCCCGGGGGCCGAGGCGGCGCGCCGGCCGTCGGGGGGGACGAGCCCCGCCTCGGCCGGCGGTTCTCGGCGACCGTCGTCCGGGGCGCGCGCCGGCGGGGGAGCGGGCGCGGCGTGACGGCGTTCCGGCCGATGCGTCGGATCCGCGCGAGCCTGTCGCTCGTGCCGGCGCTCTGCGTGGTCGCGGGCGTGCCGCTGTCGCTGGGCACGATCGCGCTCGACCGCTGGCTGGGCCGGGACGTCGTGCCGCCCGAGGCCGACCGGACCCCGACGCGGCGATGGCCATCCTCGCCACGGTCGCCACGTCGATGGTCACGCTCGCCAGGCTCGTCCTGACGGTGACGATGGTGGTCGTGCGGCTGGCGATGGGGCGGTTCTCGCCGCGCATCGCGCGATCGATCCTGCAGGACACCACGAGCCGGCTCGCGATCGGGCTGTTCGTGGGCACGTTCGCCCACGCCACGATCGCGAGCCTCCTGCTGCTCGTCGACCACGTGCACGTCTCCACGCTCATCGAGCTGGTGCGCGACCGCCTGCGCGAGCTGGTCGACGACCCGGCGGGCGAGGAGGCGCTCGCGCCGGGCCCCGGCCCGGGGGAGATCACGGCCGCGCGGTCGGGCGTGGTCGTCCACATCGCGACCGGCGACCTGGTGGACACGGCGGGCGAGGCCGACTGCACCCTGGAGGTGGTGCCGGCGATGGGCGACCACGTGCCGGTCGCAAGCGGCCCTCGTGCGCATCGAGCCGCCGGACGCGGCGATCGACCGCGACCGCGTCGCCCGCCTCGTGGGGCTCGGCTCCGAGCGCACGCTCGACCGGGACCTCGCCGACGGCATGCGGCTGCTCGGTCGACATCGCCGAGCGCGGTCTCTCCGAGCCGTTCCTCGACCCGACCACCGCGGTGCAGGCGATCGACCGGCTCCACGACCGCCTGCGCCGGCTCGTGCGGCGCCCGTTCCCCGACGGGCGCGTCCGCGACGATGACGGCGGCTGCGCCTTGGCCGCGCACGATGGATTGGGCGGGCCACGTCGACCTGGCGTTCGAGGAGATCCGCCGCGCCGGCGCGACCTCGCCGCAGGTGGCGCGCCGCCTCGCGGCCGCGCTCGACGACCCCGCTCACCATCGCCCCGCCGGAGCGGCGCCCGCCGCCCGAGCGCCGGCGCCGGCTGCTCGCCGAGCCGGCGGCCGCGGCGGGCGCCGAGGCGACGGCCGACATGCAGGGCGTCGGCTCGGGGGCGGGGGCGAGGTCGTAGGCTGCGGGGCCGTGAGCCCCGGCCTCTACACCTCCCTGGTGCGCCCGCTGCTGTTCCGGCTCGACCCCGAGCGCGCCCACGAGCTCGCGATCGGCGGCCTCGCGGCCGCGTCGCCCGTGCTCGGGCGGCTGCGCCGCCCGCCCACGTCGCCCGCGCTGGCCGTCGACGCGCTCGGGCTGCGCTTCCCCAACCCGGTCGGCCTGGCGGCGGGCCTCGACAAGCGCGCCGCGGCGGTCCCCGCGTGGCCGGCGCTCGGCTTCGGCTTCGCGGAGATCGGCACGGTCACGGCCGAGCCGCAGCCGGGCAACCCGCGCCCGCGCATCCACCGGCTGCCGGCCGACCGGGCGCTCATCAACCGGCTCGGCTTCAACAACGAGGGCGCCGAGGCGACCGCCCGGCGGCTGGCCCGCTGGCGCCGGCGCGGGCTGCTGGGCCGCGCGCCGCTCGGCGTCAACCTGGGCAAGTCGAAGGTCACGCCGCCGGAGGCGGCGCCCGCCGACTACGCCCGCTCGCTCGAGGCGTTGTGGGGCTTCGCCGACTACGTGACCGTCAACGTCTCCTCGCCGAACACCCCGGGGCTGCGCGACCTGCAGGCGGCGGGGCCGCTCGGCGAGATCCTCGCCGCCCTCGACGCCGTCAACCGCCGGCTCGCCCGCGCGCACGGCCGGCCGCCGCGGTCGGTGCTCGTGAAGCTCGCGCCGGATCTCGAGCCCGGGCAGGCCGACGCGGCGGTCGACCTCGCGCTCGAGCGGGGCCTCGCCGGGGTGATCGTCACCAACACCACGCTGCGCCGCGAGGGGCTCGCCTCGCCGCCGACGCTCGCGGCCCTGGAGGGCGGCCTGTCGGGCGCGCCGCTGCGCGAGCGCTCCACGGCCATGGTGCGCCGGGTGGCGGCGCGCGCGGGCGGCGCGCTGGCCGTCGTCGGCGTGGGCGGGGTCTTCGACGCCGACGACGCCTGGGAGAAGCTCGCCGCCGGGGCGGCGCTCGTGCAGGTCTACACCGGCTTCGTCTACGGGGGGCCGGGCACCGCACGGGCCATCTGCGCCGGCCTCGAGGCGCGGATGGCGCGCGAGGGCGTGGCGCGCGTGGCCGAGATCGGCGGGGGCGGCCGGCGGTAGGCTCTGGGGCCTCCCGGCCCCGTCCACCGACACGCAAGGGCCTCCCTGCTCGAACTCAGCGATCTCGCCGTCGTGCTCGTGACGCTCGTCGTCGCGAGCGCGCTCGCGGGACGGCTGCGCCTGTCGGCGATCCCGATCTTCATCGTCGCGGGGATCCTGCTCGGCCCGTCCCCCGGGTTCCCGGAGGTGGTCTCGCCGTCCGAGGGCACGGAGCTGCTCGCCCGCCTCGGCATCGTGCTGCTGCTGTTCTTCCTGGGGCTCGAGTTCTCGCTCGACCGGCTGACGGCCGCCCGCCGGATGGTCGTGGTGGGCGGCGCGATCGACCTCGTGGTCAACGCCGGGCTCGGGTTGCTGGTGGGGGTGCTGCTGCTCGGCCCATCGCCCGAGGCGGTGCTGCTGGCGGGGCTGATCTACATCTCCAGCAGCGGCATCGTCACCCGCGCGCTCTTCGACCTGCGCCGCCTGGCCGACGACGAGACCGACCTGGTGCTGGGCGTGCTGGTGTTCGAGGACCTCGCGATCGCGCTCTTCCTGGGCATCGCGGCGGCCCTCGCCACCGGCGAGGCGGTGGGCGGCCTCGAGATCGCGGGCACCGCGGGCCTGGCGCTCGGCTTCGTGATCGCCTGCCTGCTGCTGGGGCGCTGGGCGCACCACGTCTTCGACCGCATCGGGCCGCGCCTCGATCGCGAGCAGCTGCTGCTGGGCGCGCTGGCGGTGGCGATCGGGGGCGGCGCGCTCGGCGAGGCGGCCGGGCTGTCGGAGGCGGTCGGCGCCCTGCTGGCCGGCATCCTGCTGTCGGGATCGGAGGTGCGCGACCAGATCGAGCAGCAGCTCCTCGGCCTGCGCGACTTCGCGGCGGCCATCTTCTTCTTCGCCTTCGGCCTCGAGGTCGACCTGAGCGAGGCCGACGACGCCGGGCTGTGGCTGGCGGCCGCCGTGCCGGTTGCGGTCATCGGTAAGCTCGTCGCCGGGTTCGTCGCCGGCCGGGCCAACGGCTTCTCGCCGCGCCAGAGCGTCAACGTGGGCGCGGCCCTGGTCGCGCGGGGGGAGTTCACGATCATCCTCGCCGGCCTGGCGGCCGGAGGGGCGGCGCTCGACGCCGAGTTCAGGGGGCTCGTGGCCCCGTTCGCCGGCCTGTTCGTGCTGGTAACCGCTGTCGCCGGGGTGGTATTGATGAGGGAGTCGCGGCGTATCGGACGGCTCGCCTTCCCACCGCGCGCCGTCCGAAGAGAGTCGAGGAGATAGCCCGATGCTCGAGGTCCGCGAGACCCGTCTCCCGGGAGTGGGCACGAAGTTCACGCTGCGCACCAGCCGCGGCGACAAGGTGTCGTCGGTCGTGCACATGGACGGCCTGCGCGAGATCTACCACTACCCCGAGGGCGACGAGGAGCCGCACGTCATCACCCTCAACGACGAGGAGGCGCGGCAGCTCGGCGCCATCATCGGCGGCGTCGTCTACCGGCCGCAGCTCGTCAAGGACCTCGAGGTCGCCCTCAAGGACCTCGTGATGGAGTGGATCGAGCTGCCGGCGACCAGCCCGCTGGTGGGCCTCACCGTCGCGACCTGTCGCATCCGCTCGTCCACCGGCGCCACGATCGTGGCGATCCTCCGCGAGTCGGGGTCGCTCGCCACGCCGCACCCGGACGAGGTGCTGCGCGCCGACGACACGCTCGTCGTCATCGGGCGGCCGGCCACCTTCGAGGAGATCCGGCGCCTCGTGGCGGAGGGGCCGCCCGACTGATCCGCGCGGGATCGTCGACGGGCGCGCCGCCCTTGTGAGGCGGCTGCGCGGGCCGGGCTCGCTGCGCGGCGTCCTCGCCGGACTGGTCGGGGCGCTCGCGGTGGTGCTCACGCTCCTCATCACGGTCGCGCTGACCGGCATGGTCACCACGGCCCGCGAGTACCGGGAGGGCGCGCAGACCGCGCTCGAGCGCCAGCGCGCCGCCAACGGGCTGCTCATCGACCTGCTGAGCGCCCAGAGCGCCAACCGGGCCTACATCCTCCTGGCCCGCGGCGAGGACCTCGCCGCGTACACGACCGCGCGCTCGCGCTACCCGGGCGTGATGGACGACCTGCGCGCCGTGCTCGCCGGCGAGGCGCCCCTCGAGGCGTCGGCCGAGGCGGTCGACCGCACGGCGAGCCTCTGGTTCCAGGAGGCGGTCGAGCTCATCCGGCTGCGCCGCCAGGGGCGCATCGACGAGGCCGTCGACCGCGTGGACCAGGGCCTCAGCGAGGCCCGCTTCAACGCGTTCCGCGCCGAGCACGCGCGGCTGCTGGAGGCGATCGAGCAGGTGCGGCTCGACGGGCTGCGCGACAACGACCGGCGCCGCCGGCTCACCTTCTACGCCATCGCCGCCGCCGCCCTGCTGACCCTGATCATGGTGGCGGTCGTCTCGCGCCAGGTCTGGCGGCGGGTCGGCGGGCCGGTGGCGCTGCTCAGCGCCGGCGTCACGCGCGTCACGCGGGGCCGGCTGTCCGACCCCATCCCGGCGCGCCGCGAGGCCGTGCGCGAGCTCGCCGAGCTGATGGAGGGGTTCAACCTCATGCAGCGTGAGGTGCGCCAGGAGCGCGACGCGGTCGCGGCCGCCGCCCGGCGCGAGGCCGCCCAGAAGACCGAGCGCGAGCTGTGGGAGACGGTCCAGCACGGCCTGCTGCCCGCCCGGCTGCCCGGCGTGCGCGGGCTGCGCCTGGCCGCGCGGTACCGGCCCGCCGAGCGGGCCCTCCTGGTGGGCGGCGACTTCTACGACGCGATGGTGCTCCCCGACGGGCGCCTGGCGGTGATGGTGGGCGACATGGCGGGCCACGGCGCCTCCTCGGCCGCCCAGGCGGCGGGCCTGCGCTTCGGCTGGCGTACGCTGGTCTCGGTCGACCCCGACCCGGCGAAGGTGCTGGCCGGGCTCAACGCGCAGATGGGCTCGCCGGAGCAGCGCGCCGAGGGCCTGTTCGCCTCGATCATCTACATGCTCATCGACGAGCGGGGCTCGGTGAGCTTCGCCCCGGCCGGTCACCCGCCGCCGATCGTGATGACCGACGGCAGCTGCCAGCCGCTCGAGCCGGCCAGGTCGGGGCCGCTGCTCGGCGTGTTCGACGCCGCCGAGTGGCCGGTGACGCGCACCGCGCTGCCCTACGGCGGCACGATCGTGCTCTACACCGACGGCCTCATCGAGGCCCGCCAGGGCGCGGACACCTTCGGCGTGGAGCGGGCCTGCGTCGTGCTCGAGGCCGAGCGGCGGTCGGCGCTCGAGCTGCGCGTCGAGCGCATGATCGAGGCGGCCCGGCGCCACGAGGACCAGAGCCTGCGCGACGACGTCGTCGTGCTCGCCGTGGAGCGCCCGCGCCCCGCGCGCTGAGGCGCGACCCCCCGGACGGCCAGTTGACCGGCCCCGGGGCCCCCCCGATCATCGCGCGGTGATCCGCATGAGAGGAGCCCTCGTGGGCGCGCTCGCCCTGGCGGCGGGGCTGCCGGCGACGGGTGCGGGGGCGACGATCGCCGTCACGACGACCGCCGACGCGATCGCGGCCGACGGCGCCTGCTCGCTGCGCGAGGCGCTGCTGTCGGCGAACGGCGACGCGGTGCCGGCGGGCCCCGGCGAGTGCGCGCCGGGCGACCCCGGCGCCGACCTCGTGGCGCTCGGCCCGGGCGTCCACCGCCTGGCGATCCCCGGCGCGCGCGAGGACGCGGGCCGCACCGGCGACCTCGACGCCCTCGCGCCCGTCACGCTCGCGGGGGCCGGCGCCGGCGCCACCGTGATCGACGCCGCGGGCCTCGACCGGGTGCTCGACGTGGCCGCAACGGCGGGGGCCGTGACGGTGCGCGACCTGACGATCACGGGCGGCGCCGCGCCGGGCGGCGCGGCGGGTGCGCCCGGCGCGGGCGAGGCGGCCGTCGGCGGCGACGGGGGCGACGGGGAGGCCGGCGGCGGCGTGCGCAGCGGCGCCCCGCTCATCATCCTGCGCAGCCGGGTGGTGAACAACGCCGGCGGGGCCGGGGGCGCGGGCGGCGCGGCGACCGGGGCGGCGCTCGGCGCGGGCGGCGAGGCCGGCGACGGCGTGGGCGGGCCCGGGGGCCGCGGCGGGGCCGGCGGCGTGGCCGCCGCGGCGCCGCTGACGATCGACGAGAGCACGGTGGCCGGCAACCGCGGTGGCGCGGGCGGCGCCGGCGGGGCCGGCCGCGGCGGCGACCCCCCGCCGCCGGGCATCGCGGGCGGCGACGGTGCCGGCGGCGGGGGCGGCGACGGCGGGGCCGGCGGCGTCGACGCCGGGGGCCCGCTGACCCTGCGCGGATCGTCGGTGATCGACAACGTGTCCGGCGCGGGCGGCGCCGGCGGGCCGGGCACCGGCGGCACGGCGTCGGGCGGCGGGGTCGCCGCGCCCGGGGGCGACGGCGCCGGCGGCCGGGGCGGCGACGGCGGCAGCGGGGGCGGCGTGCGCGCCGCCGCGGGGCTGGCGCTGGAGCGCGCCGCCGTGGCCCGCAACCTGACCGGGGCCGGCGGCGCGGGCGGCACCGGCGCCGGCGCGTTCGGCACCCACGGCGATCCGGGCGGCGACGGCGCGGGCGGCGCGGGCGGGGCCGGCGGCGACGGCGCGGGCCTGGCGGTGCTGGGCGGCCCCGCGTCGCTGGGGGCGTCCACGATCGCCGCCAACCGGGCGGGCGGGCGGCGGGGGCGGCGGCGCGGGCACGGGCGGCGAGGGCAGCGCGGGCGGCCCGGGCGGCCCCGGCGGGCGGGGCGGCGGCGTCGCCGACCTCGCCGGCGCGGCGATGGCCCACCTGACGATCGCGGGCAACGGCGCCGGCGGCCCCGGCGCCGCGGCCGCGGGCGGCGCCGCCGGGGCGCCGGGCGCGGCGGGCGCCCCGGGATCTGGGGCGTCGGCGGGGCTGCTGCTGGCGCCGGGCGCTTCGCTGACCGCCTCGGTCGCGAGCGGCAACGGGTGCGCCGGCGCCGCGCCGGCCGCCGGGCCGGGCGACGTGGCGCACGCCGCCCCGGGCTGCCCCGGTGCGGCGGGCGACCCGGGCCTGGCGCCGCTCGCCGACACCGGCGGCCCGGTGCCGACCATGCGGCCGTCGGCCGGCGGCGCCGCCGCCGACGCCGTGCCCGCCGGCCCCGCATGCGCGGGCGCCGACGCGCGCGGCGTGGCGCTCGCGGCCGGGGCCCCCTGCGACGCCGGCGCGCACGAGCTGGCGCCGCCGCTGGTGGTGACCGGCGGCGCCACCGAGATCTCGGCGACCGCCGCCCGCGTGGGCGGGACGGTCGACGGCCGGGGCCTCGCGACCACCTACCGCATCGAGATCGGCGCCACGCCGGCGTACGGCACCGCCACCGGCGAGGGCGCCCTGCCGCCCGGCGCCGGGCCCGCGGCCGCCACCGCGATCGTGGCGAACCTGCGCCCCGGGACGCTCTACCACTACCGGGTGGTGGCCACCGGCCCCGACGGCGTGGCCACGGGCGAGGACCGCACCTTCACGACCGCGGCGGTCGCCGGCCGGGTCGCGGCGCGACCCCGCGTGCAGGGCCTCACCCTGCGTCCGCGGCGCGTGGTCGCGGGCCGCCCGGTCACGCTGGGCCTGCGCCTCAGCCTGCGGGCCAGCGTGCGGGTGATCGTGGAGCGCCGCGTCGCCGGCCGCCGGGCCGGCCGCCGCTGCCTCGCCGTGCGGCCCGGCGCGGGCGTGCCGCGCCGCGCGCGCTGCATCCTCCACCGGCGGGTGGGCGTCGTCACGCGGCGCGCCGCGGCGGGGCGCGTGACGCTGCGCGTGCCCGCGCGGATCGGCCGCGCGCGCCTCGCCCCGGGCGCCTACCGGGTGAGCGTGACCGCGGCCAGCGCCGGGCGGCGCTCGCCGGCCGCGCGGGCGACCTTCACGGTGCTGCCGCGCGCACGGGCGCGGTGATGAACGAGACGTCGTGGGCGCGGGCGTTGGCGCGCCGGGCCGCCTCGCGCGACAGCGCCCCCAGGCGCACGAGCATCGCGTACTCGGCGCGCAGCCGGGTGCCGATCATCTCGGGCCCGTCGGTCGCCACCACCAGCGGGATGCCGGCCGACTCGAGCACGTAGACGATCTCCGCCATCTGGGCCTCGTCGCGCACCGCGCCGGTGCGCACGTTGGAGGTGGGGCAGATCTCGAGCACGACGCCGGCCTCGAGCACGGCCTCCTGCAGCCGCGGCTCCATCGCGGTGATGATGCCGTGCCCCACCCGGTCGACCCCGAGGGCCAGCACCTGGAGCATCTCCTCGATGTAGGGCGCGGGGTCGGGCGCGTTGACCCCCTCCTCGCCCGCGTGGAGCGTCACGCCGAGGCCCGCGTCGCGGGCCCGCGCCACGAGCGGCGCCAGGTCGCGGTACGGGTAGGGCGGCCCGCTGCCGCCCGGCCGGGGGCCGCCGATGTCGATCGCCACGACGCCCCGGTCGCGGAAGCGGATCGCCCGCTCGACGACCGCCGCGTTGAGCTCGTGGGGGAAGCCGCGGTCCATCATCAGCACCAGCCCTGCGCGCACGGGGTACTGCAGGGTCGAGCGGTCGATCGCGTGGACCGCCGCCATCACGATGGCGTCCAGGTCGCGCTCGCCGCCGCGGTTGCGCTTGGCGGGGTTGAAGCGCACCTCGTGGGTCGTGATGCGCTGCGAGCGGTAACCGCCGGAGATCATCCCGTGCACCGCCCGGAACACCCCCTCCGGGCTGCTCTGGATGAGCTCCGTGAGGTGGTAGATCCGGTCGAGGCCGTCGAGGCCCTCCGTGCCGGTGCCGACGTTCGTGGCGGCCGCGAACTCCCAGTAGTCGCGGTAGGGCAGCCGGATGCCCTGCTCGTGGGCCAGCTCCCACATCGTGGCCGCGTCGACGCCGCCGCCGAGGTGCGCGTGCAGCTCGGCGAGCGGCTCATCGGGCGCGAACGAGGGGGCGTTCACGGGGCGGCCCGCCGCCGCCGGGGGCGTCAGCCCGCCGCCGGCAGGACCTTCTGGAGCTCGCCCTCCTGGAACATCTCGGTGACGATGTCGCAGCCGCCGACCAGCTTGCCGTCGACGAACAGCTGCGGGATCGTCGGCCAGTCGGACCAGGAGGAGAGCACCTCGCGGATGCGCGGGTCCGCCAGGATGTCGCGGGCCCCGTACTCGGCGCCCAGGTGGTTGAGGATCTGGACGACCTGGTTGGAGAAGCCGCAGCGCGGCATCTCGGGGGTCCCCTTCATGTAGAGGAAGACCCGGTTCTCGGCGACCTCACGGGTGATCTGGTCGAGGATCTCCTGCTCGGTCATGGTGGCCGTGTCGCTCATGTCGCCTCCGGTGCGCGGGTCTTGAGGGCGAGCGCGTGGATGCTGCCGTCGTCGAAGCGCGGCTGGACCGCCGCGTAGACGAGCTTGTGCTGCTCCAGGCGCGAGAGGCCGGCGAACTGCGGCGCCACCACCTGCGCGGCGAGGTGGTCGCCGCCGCCCTGGTCGACGATCTGCGCGGTCGCGCCCGGGAGCGCGGCCTCGATCATCGTCCGGAGCTCGTCGAGATCGGCCATCGGCGGCAGGATAGCGCCTGCCCCGCGCGCCCGGCCCGGCCGCCGTCCCCCGCGGCCCCGGGAGACGGCGGCCGGGGCGGGGCTACGGCGTGACGCGCACCAGCTGGCCGCGCTTGCCCCTGAAGGGGCCCGCCGGGGCCGGCCTGCCGGGCAGCACGCTGTAGTTGGAGACGTAGAGCGCGCCGGAGGCGTCGACCGCCGCGCCCGCCGGGAAGAACAGCTCGCCCACGCCGAGCTCGGTGCGCGAGCCGTCGGGCGCCACGCGCACGACCGAGCCGCCCGGCTGGTTGGACTGCAGCCCGCGCCGCGCGAGCTGGGTCACGTAGAGCGAGCCGTCCGGCCCGAAGGCGAGCCCAGTGATGTTCGTGAAGCCGGTCCGGTAGACGGTCGGGCGACCGCCGTGCCGCACCCGGAAGACGCGGGCCCTGCCCGCGCCGGCGCCCTCGTCGAGGCCGCCGACGTAGTAGGCGCCGTCGGGGCCGAGCGCGATGGAGGTCGGCACGAACTGGCGCCCGTCGCGCAGCGGGAACACCGCCAGCGTGCCCGCCCGGCGCCCCTTCACGCTCACCAGCGTGTTGGCGCCCGCATCGACCACGATCGCGCGGCCGCCGCCGAGCGCCAGCACGGCGTACGGGTTGCTGTTGCGGTCCTGGCCGTCGGGGTTGGTGCGGCACTCCACCGACGCGACGTTCGTCACCCGCCGCAGCATGTCGCGCGGGCCCAGCATCATCAGGCGGCCGGCCTGCAGGCGCAGCGGCGCCGGCACGGCGCGCGGCAGCGGCTTGCAGTCGCTCGCCGACATCGCGATGTAGACCGAGCCGTTGGCGGTGACCGACACCCCGTCCGCCCCGGTCGTGAACGAGCCGTCCTGGCCGCCGGCCGAGAGCAGGCCGCGCACGACGCGGGTCGCCACGCCGTCCCGGACGCGCGTCACCGAGCCCGACGCGCCGATGCACGACGCGTCCTGCCCCGCGCCGTCGCACCGCGGGCCGGCCGTGCCGGCCTCGGCGACGTAGACGCTGCCGTCGGGGGCGATCGTGACGCCGCGCGGGTTGTTCAGGTTGTCCGCGACGACGGTCACCGCCGCCGACGCGGCCACGGGGACCCCCGCCACGCCGCCGGCCACCGCGAGCGCCGCGGCGGTCCATCGGAGCCTCTGCTTCACCTCGTATCCCCTCTGTCGGAAATGCGGATGCGGGCCCCTCCCCCCGCGCGGGGCAATCAGACACCACGGCACGGGCGTCCGCAATCGGCCCGGCCGGTGCCATCCGCGCCCCGGATGGTGGAACATGCAGCGGTCAAACCGCGCGCCGCCCCGGGGGCGGCGCCATCTCCCGGAGGGCGTGAGGTGAAGAAGATCGAGGCGTTCATCCGCCACGAGGCGCTGGAGGCGATCCACGAGGCGCTCGTCGAGCGGGGCCTGCCGTCGATGACCGTCAGCGAGGTGAAGGGCTCCGGCCGCCAGAAGGGCTTCACCGAGAAGTACCGCGGCGTCGGCAAGTCGGTCTTCCTGCGTCCCAAGCTCAAGCTCGAGATCGCGGTCGATGACGCCGACCTCGAGCGCGCGATCGACTGCATCCTCGAGCTCGCCCACACCGGCCAGCCGGGCGACGGCAAGATCTTCGTGTTCGACATCGAGGAGGCGATCCGCGTGCGCACCGGCGAGCGCGGCGCCATCGTGCTGGAGCCGCACCTCGACTGACCGCCCCCGCGTCAGCCGGCGGCGCCCTCCGCGAGCGCGGCCCGCAGCGCGTCGGGATCGGTGACCGGCGCCAGGCAGGCGAAGCGGCGGCACACGTACGCGGCGGGCGCGCCGCCGACCAGGGGCCGGTCCGCCA
The DNA here is from genome assembly GCF_018141525.1 of Miltoncostaea marina. Classification (GTDB taxonomy): domain Bacteria; phylum Actinomycetota; class Thermoleophilia; order Miltoncostaeales; family Miltoncostaeaceae; genus Miltoncostaea; species Miltoncostaea marina. The sequence continues at coordinate 2,805,229 of NZ_CP064655.1, read as the reverse complement.
GCAGCGGGGCGGCCACCGTGGCGGCGGCGTCGGCCGGGTCGCCCGCGGCGATCGCGTCGTGGGGCCCCGCCGCCTCCCGGGCGGCGCGCACCAGGTCGGCAGTGCGCGGGTCGTCGCGGGGTCCGGCGACGGCGATCTCGCGCCGCTCGGCGAGGTGGTGGTCCAGGGCGACCAGCGCCGCGCCGAACGCCTGGGGGAAGCGGGCCATCTCGGCCCGCACCAGCCGCAGGGCGCCGAGGGCGAGCTCCTCGAGCTCCGCGTCGCCGGTCAGGTCGGCCAGCCGCAGCAGCACGCGCGCGGCCTGGGAGTTCCCCGAGGGCGTCGGGTGGTCCTCGACCTCGCGGGTGCGCGCGACCAGCCGCTCGGCGTCGGTCCCGGTGTAGAAGAACCCGCCCCGCTCGGGGTCGGCGAAGAGCTCGACCATGCGCGCCGCCAGCTCGCGCGCCGCCAGCAGCCAGCGCGGCTCGAACGTCGCCTCGTACAGGCGCAGCAGCCCGTGGCTCAGGTCGGCGTGGTCGTCGAGCTGGCCCAGGTGGACCGCCTCCGCGCCGGTGTGCACCCGGCGCAGGCGCCCGTCGACGACCATCTCGCCGAGCACGAAGGCCGCCGCCGCCGTGGCGGCGTCGAGGTAGTCGGGCCGGCCGAGCGTCGTGCCGGCGTCGGCGAGCGCGGCGATGGCGAGGCCGTTCCAGGCGGCGAGCACCTTGTCGTCGCGCGCGGGTGCCGGCCGCTCCGCGCGCGCGGCGTAGAGCGCCGCCCGCGCCGCCTCCAGCAGCGGCCCGGCGTCCTCGCCGAGCTCCTGCGAGACCGCCTCGAGCGGCGCCGCCACGTGCAGCAGCGAGCGGCCCTCGAAGTTGCCCTCCGGGCGCACGCCGTAGCGCAGCGTGACCGCCCGGGCCTGGGCCGGCGGCAGCAGGCGCTCGAGCTCCTCCGGCGTCCAGACGAAGAAGGCGCCCTCGCCCCCCGGCGAGTCGGCGTCCTGGGCCGCCGCGAAGGCCCCGCCGGGCAGCCGCATCTCGCGCAGCAGGTAGTCGAGCGTCTCCTGCGCCACCCGGCGGTGGTCGGGCTCGCCGCCCACCCGGTACGCCAGCGCGTAGTCGGCCGCCAGCAGGGCGTTGTCGTAGAGCATCTTCTCGAAGTGCGGCACCAGCCAGTGGCCGTCGACCGAGTAGCGGTGGAACCCGCCGCCCACCTGGTCGTACATGCCGCCGGCGGCCATCCTGGCGAGCGTCAGCCAGGCCATCTCGCGCGCGTTGTGGTCGCCCGGCCGCGCCCACAGGCGGCGCAGCAGGAACTCGAGGGCGAGCGAGGGCGGGAACTTGGGCGCGCCCCCGAACCCGCCGTCCGCGGGGTCGAACTGGCGCGCGAGCCCGACCATCGCGTCGGCGATCACCTGGCGGTCGAGCGGCTCCGCCGACGCTCGACGCGCGGCCATCGCGGTCAGGCGCCCGGCCACCTCGCGGGCCTGCGCCTCGACGTCGTCGCGGCGGTCGCGGTAGGCCGCCGCGAGCGCCCGGCAGAGGTCGGCGAAGCCCGGCAGCCCGCCGCGCGGCGTGCGCGGGAAGTACGTTCCGGCGTAGAAGGGCCGGCCGTCGGGGGTGAGGAAGACCGTCATCGGCCAGCCGCCCTGGCCGGTCAGGGCCACCGTCGCCTGCATGTAGAGCGCGTCGACGTCCGGGCGCTCCTCGCGGTCGACCTTCACGTTGACGAACAGCTCGTTCATCGTGGCCGCGGTCGCCTCGTCCTCGAACGACTCATGGGCCATCACGTGGCACCAGTGGCACGACGAGTAGCCCACCGACAGCAGGATCGGCCGGTCCTCGTCGCGGGCCCGCGCGAGGGCCTCCTCGCCCCACGGGTACCAGTCCACGGGGTTGTCCGCGTGCTGGCGCAGGTACAGGCTGGACTCGCCGGCGAGACGGTTCACGGGGCGCTCCTCGGCACGGATCGGGATGTACCCGTCCGCTACGGTTTCACCCATGGCGGACCCGTTCATCATCGCTGCCGGCCCCGCCCCCGCGCGGGGGGCCGAGGGGCGCTGGCGGCAGGTGGCGCTGCTCGCCGCGTCGTCGGCGCTCGGCGACGCGCCGCGGGCCGCCTCGGCCCTCGCCGCGACGCTGCTGGCGCTCGACCACCCCGACGCCGCGCTGTCCGCGCTCGAGCGCGCCGACGCGGCCGATCCCTGGGCGCGCTGGTGGCGCGTGCTGGCCGCCGGCCAGTCCGCCGGCGCCGAGGGCCTGGGCGTCGCGCTCGCCTCCGCGCGCGAGCTGCCGGCCGAGGGGCCCGACGGCCGCGAGGTGCGCCGCCGCCTGGCCGACCTGCACGACGAGCTCGCCGCGCTGGGCGGCGACGCCGAGGCGCCCGCGCGCTTCGCCGTGCTCGGCCACCGCGCCCGGCCCGCGCGCCGCATGCTGATCGGCGGCCGGTCGTCGGCGGCCTTCCTCGTCGAGCCGGGCTGGGAGTCGCTGCGCCTGGTGCGGCTCGCCCCCTCCGAGGGCCCCGCGCTCGGCAACCGGGCCCACCTCGGCCTGGCCGAGCTCATCGGGGCGGTGCGCCGCGGCGAGTCCGGCCCGGGCTGGGAGGTGCCGGCCGACGCCCCGGCGGCCATCGACCCGGAGCGGATGCTGGGCGCCCTGCGCGAGGACCCCGCCGCCCGCGACCGCCGGCTCATCGACCTCGCCCGCGAGGTGGCCGAGGAGCGCGAGCGCCTCGTCGCGGAGCGCGCGCTGCTGGCCGAGGAGCGGGCCGTGATGGAGGCCGAGCGCGCCCGCCGGCCGCGGCCGCGCCCCCAGGCGGCGCCCGGCCCGGCGCGCGTCGACCCGGTGGCCGTGCCGCGCACGTCCGGGCAGGCGGCGGCGCTGCTCGGGGTGGACGACGGCGCCCCGGCGGCCGAGGTGGAGCGCGCCTACCGCGAGCAGATCACGCGGTGCCATCCGGACCGGGTCGCCGGCCTGCACCCCGCGATCCGCGGGCAGGCCGAGGGGCTCACCGTGGCGCTCAACTCCGCGCGGGACCTGCTGCTGGGCCGGGCGCCGCGGCGCCGCGCTCAGCGCGCCAGCGGGTAGCGCCGGCCGCGCCAGCGCGGCCCGAGCCCGCGCATCCGGTCGAGCGCGCCGCGGGCGGTGGCGGCCGCCAGCACGAGCAGGCCCAGCGGCAGGGTGAGCGCGTAGCGGCGCGGCGTGGCCGCGTACGGGGCCGCCAGGCGCTGCAGGGCGGCGCAGGCGGCGACCCCGGCGAGCCCGGCCGCGGCGACGCCCGGCTCGCGGCGGCGCAGGCCGGCGGCGGCCGCGGCCGGCGGCGCGAGCGCGAGCAGGGCCAGCGCCCCGGCGGCCGCCAGCCCCTTCGCGGGCCCGCCCGTCGCGGCGAACGAGGCGTTCTTCGACCAGCCCTCCCACACCTCGCGCGCGCCGTGGTACATCCGCAGGCGCGCGAGCGGCCCGGCGGGCAGCGGTACCAGGAGGGCGCCCGCGCGCTTCACGCGCGCGGCGAGCCAGACGTCGTCCACCATGCGCCCCCGGATCGCCTCGTGGCCGCCCACCGCCCGGTACAGCGAGCGCTCCACCAGGATGTAGCCGCCGGCGGCCATCGCCACCGGGCTGCCCGCCCGTCGCGCGAGCGGCCCGGGCGCGACGAAGGTGGCGATCGCCGTCAGGGCGGCGGGCGTGACCACCCGCTCGGCGACGCCCTCGCAGTCGACCGTGGGCAGCAGCGTCACCCCGCCCCGGCCGAGGCGCCGGGCGAGCGCCAGGGCCCGCCCGAGCGAGTCGGGCCGGTGCACCACGTCGGCGTCGGTGAAGAGCAGCCACTCGCCGCGCGCGAGGCGGGCGCCCTGGTGGCAGGCCCAGGGCTTGCCGACCCAGCCCGCCGGCAGCGGCCCGCCCGCGACCACCCGTACGCGCGGGTCGTCGCCGGCGGCGGCGCGGGCGGCGGCCGCGGTGCCGTCGCGGGAGCGGTCGTCCACGACCACGACGTCGACGTCGCGGTACTCCAGCGCCCGCAGGCTGCGCACCGCCGCCCCGATCCCGCGCGCCTCGTCGCGGGCGGGCACGACCACGCTCACGAGCGGCCCGCCGGTGAGCGGCGGCTCCCGGTCGGCGGCGGGCAGCGCGCGGCGCTCGTGCAGCGCGAGGGCGACCGCGCCGGCCCAGGCGACCGCGGCCACGGCTGCGGTCACCCGCAGGGCATCGGATGTGCGGGCGGCCGCCACGGCGCCCGAGGGTAGAGGGCCGTCCTCCCCGCCGTCCGTCCGGGCGGCGGGGAGGGGCGGGGCGTCCGTCAGGCGGCGGGGTTCACCCGCAGGCTGCCGACGACCTTCGTGGGCGCGCCGGCCAGCGAGCCGAGCAGCGCCCGCAGGGTGGCGAGCGGGCCGACGGGCACGATGCGCAGCGTGCGGTCGCCGAGGCGCTCCACCCGCAGCAGCGACGCGAGGTTTCCGCCGGTGAGCCGGTCGAGCACCGGGGTGAGCAGCGGGCCGACCAGCGGGACGCCGCTCGTCAGGCTCGTCAGGACGCTCTTCAGCTGGGCCGTCGAGATGCCCACGCACGCCGTGCCCGCCAGGGCGCAGACGGGGTCGGTGAGCGAGGTGGACGGCACCAGCGAGATCGTCTGGGGCAGCACGCCCGCGCCGAGCGCGGCCGACAGGTCGATCGGCAGCGCGTCGAGGATCGGCTTCACCGGCAGGTCCACGCTCAGCGATGCCACGCCGGGCGCGCCCGCGCCGCCCGGGGCCCCGGGAGCGCCGGGCACCACGACCACGCCGCTCGCGCCGGGCTGGATCACGACGGGCGCGCCCGTCGCCGGGGTCGTCGTCGCCGTGCAGCGGCCGGCGGCCTTGGCGAGCCGCACCCGGGCCGCCCACATGCGCACGCTCTTGGCGCGCAGCTGTCGCGCCGACGAGCGCGCGGCCTTCCGCATGGCGGCGTTGCGGATCTTCACCGCGTGGCGCACCTGGGGCGCCGTGCGGCACGGCGCCGCGCGCTTCAGCGTGGCGCGGAACTGCGCGTCGGCCTTCTTGAGCTTGGCGAGCTGGACCGTGGCGGCGCGCGTGCCGGGCGCGCCGGCGGGCGCGGCGGCGGCGGCGGTGGCGACGCCGAGGCACGCGACCGTGGCGAGCACGGTGGCGAGTGCGCGAGAGCGCTTCACGTACGACCTCCCTGTCGTTGGCGTCCGGGGGCCCCGGATCGCGGCATGATCGTCTGCCTGGCGCCGGCCGGGGGCGTCGCTAGAGGATCTGCCCAGGCGCCCGGCGCCGGCCACTGTTCGCCCGCGACGGCATCCCGGCGGCCGGACGTCGTACCATCGGCCGATGGGCGAGGCGCTCCGTGACGGCTTCGGCCGGGTCCACCGCTCGCTGCGGGTCTCGGTGACCGACCGCTGCAACCTGCGCTGCCGGTACTGCATGCCGGCCGAGGGGATGGAGTGGATCCCGCGCGCCGACCTGCTCACCGACGACGAGATCGCCCGGTTGGTGCGCCTCTTCGCGTCGATGGGGATCGCCGCGGTGCGCGTGACGGGCGGCGAGCCGCTCGTGCGCCCGGGGCTGGCCGGGCTCGTGCGGCGCATGGCCGGCACGCCGGGCATCGCCGAGGTCTCGCTCACCACCAACGGCGTGCTGCTGGCCGACGCGATCGACGACCTGGTGGCCGCCGGCCTCGCGCGGGTCAACGTCTCGATCGACTCGCTCGACCCGGAGCGCTTCGCGCGGATCACCCGCCGCGACGACCTCGGCCGCGCGCTCGCCGGGCTCGCCGCCTGCGAGCGCCACCCGGGGCTCGCGCCGCTGAAGGTCAACGCCGTCGCGATGCGCGGGGTCTCCGAGCCGGACGTGCTCCCGCTCGCGGAGGCCGCCCGCACCCGCCCGTGGATCGTGCGCTTCATCGAGGTCATGCCGCTCGACGCCCCGCGCGAGTGGACCCGCGACCTGGTGCTCTCGGGCGGGGAGCTGCGCGCGATGATCGGCGCGCGGTGGCCGCTGGTGCCGGCCGCGCCGACGCGCGCATCGGCCACCGGCACGCGCTGGCGCTTCGCCGACGGCGCGGGCGAGATGGAGTTCGTGGCGTCGGTCACCGAGCCCTTCTGCGCGACATGCGACCGGCTGCGCCTGACCGCCGACGGCCGGCTGCGCACCTGCCTGTTCGCGGAGGAGGAGACCGACCTGCTCGGTCCCATGCGCGCCGGGGCGGGCGACGGCGAGCTCGCGGCGATCGCCCGGGCGGCCGTGGCGCGCAAGGGGCCCGGCCACGGGATGGCCGACCCCGCCTGGACCTACGCCGGCCGGCCCATGAGCAGGATCGGCGGATGAGCGGCACGGGCGGCATCGTGCTGGCGGGCGGGGCCTCGTCGCGCATGGGCCGCCCCAAGGCCGACCTGCCCTGGGACGGCGTCCCGCTCGCGGCGCGCGTGGCGGGCGTCGTCGCGGCGGCCACCGACGTGGTCGTGGTGGTCGGCGCCGCGGGCCAGCGGCTGCCGCCACTGCCGCCCGGCGTTGAGACGGCCCGCGACGCCCGCCCCGGCCGCGGGCCGCTGGAGGGCATGGTCGCGGGCCTCGAGGCGCTCGGCGGGCGCGCCGGCCGGGTGTTCGTGACCGGCGTCGACGCGCCGCACCTGCACCCGCTGCTGGTCGCCCGCGTGCTCGCGCTGCTCGGTCCCGGCCACGACGCGGCGGTGCCGGTCACCGGCGGTGGCCGCCCGCAGCCGCTCGCCGCCGCCTACCGCGCCGGCGTCGCGGACGAGGCGCGCGCCCTGCTCGACGCCGGCCGGCTGCGCATGGGCGGCCTGCTCGACCGCCTGGCCGTGCGGTGGCTCGACGCCGCGACGCTGCTCGCCGACCCGGCGCTGGCCGCCGCCGACCCGCACCTGGCCGGCCTGGAGGACGTCGACACGCCGGCCCAGTACGCCGCCGCGCGGGGTCGCGGCCGGGGCGTCGTGAGCGTCCCCGCGCACGGCTCCGTGCCCGGGTCGCGTGGCCGGGTCGATTGACAGCCGCGCCGGGACGGGGGTAGAGCGGACCCCCGGCACCTCTCCACAGGAGGAAGGCAGATGAATCGGCGCGCGACGGCGGCGCTGGCAGGCACCCTGGCCGCCGCGGCCGCGGCGGCCGGCACGGTCGCGTTCGCGCACGGCGGTGGCGGCGGGACGTCCGTGCACGAGCGGCTCACCGGCTACCAGGAGGACCCGCTCGTCATCTCGACGAGCGGCAGCGGCGAGTTCCACGCGCGGTTCGACCCGACGGGGCAGCGCGTGCTCTGGCGGCTCGCCTACGCGGACACCGAGGGTGTGGTCTCGCAGGCACACATCCACCTCGGCGGACGCCACCAGAGCGGCGGCATCATGGCGTTCCTGTGCTCGAACCTCGGCAACGGCCCGGCCGGGACCCAGCCCTGCCCGCCCGCGCCCGCGACGCTCACGGGCGCCATCGAGGCCGACGACGTGGTCGGTCCGGCGGCCCAGGGGATCGCCCCCGGCGAGTTCCCCGAGATGCTGCGGGCGATCGCCCACGGCGTCGCCTACGCCAACGTCCACAGCGACCTCCACCCGGCCGGCGAGATCCGCGCCCAGCTGCGCGCGAGGGGCCGCTGACCCCGGCCGGCGACCCGGCGCGGCTCGCGCCGGGGTCCCACCCGGCGCCGGTCGTCGCGGGGGCGGCCGGCGCCGTGGGACGTCCCCTACGATGGCGCCGCAGGGTCCCGCGAGGAGGAGGAGGCGCCGTGCAGGAGCTCATCCACACGATGATCCGGGTGCTCGACGAGGAGCGCTCGCTCGCGTTCTACGGGGCGCTCGGGTTCGGCGAGATCGGCCGCAGCCGGGTCGGCGGCGACACCGCGACGGTCATCTTCCTCGGCCTGCCCGGCGACGGGGGCCGCCTGGAGCTGACCCTCAACGACGGGCGCACCGAGCCCTACGAGATCGGCGAGGGCTACGGCCACATCGCCCTCACCGTGTCCGACGGCATGGACGCCGAGCTGGCGCGGCTGGCCGAGCACGGCATCGAGCCGGAGCGGCCGCCCTACGAGGCCTACCCCGGCGGCCCGCGCATCTGCTTCGTGCGCGACCCCGACGGCTACCGCGTCGAGCTGCTGGAGCGCAACCCGGTCGACGCCTTCGGGACCGCGGGCTAGGACCTCTCCGATGGGGCGGCGTCCGCGCCGTCGGGCGCGGCGCCGTCCAGCGCCGTGGCGAGCACCTGCTCGATGCGGTCGGCGAGCGTGATGCGCATCTCGTCGGCGAGGCCGGCCGGCAGCTCGGCGAGGCCGTCCTCGTTGAGCTTCGGCAGCACCACGCCGCGGATGCCCGCGCGGTGGGCGGCCAGCACCTTCTCCTTCACGCCGCCGATCGGCAGCACCTGGCCGGTGAGGGTGATCTCGCCGGTCATCGCCACGTCCTCGCTCACCGGCCGCCCGGAGAGGGCCGACACCAGCGCCGTCACCATGGTCACGCCGGCCGAGGGCCCGTCCTTCGGCACCGCGCCGGCGGGCACGTGGAGGTGGATGTCGTGGGTGGCGAAGAAGTCGTCGGCCAGGTCAAGGTCCAGCGCGCCGGCGCGGGCGCGCACGAACGACACGGCCGCCTGGGCCGACTCGCGCATCACGTCGCCCAGCTGGCCGGTCACGGTGAGCTTGCCCCCGCCCGGCATGACGGTCGCCTCAACGAACAGGATCTCGCCGCCGGCGCCCGTGACCGCCAGGCCGGTGGCCACGCCGGGCTCGCTCGTGCGCCGCTTGACCTCGTTGTGGATGCGCTCCGGGCCGAGGATCTCGCGCACCTCCGCGGGGCCGGCCGTGCGGGGCGACGCGTCGCCCTCGGCCACCCGGCGCGCGGTGCGCCGCGCCACCGCGCCGATGCGGCGCTCGAGCTGGCGCACCCCGGCCTCGCGGGTGTACTCGCCGATGATCGTGAGCAGCCCGTCGTCGGTCACCTCCAGCGTGCCCTCCGGCAGCCCGGCGGCGTCGAGCTGGCGCGGCAGCAGGTAGCGGCGGGCGATGTGGAGCTTCTCCTCCTCGGTGTAGCCCGAGAGCCGGATCACCTCCATGCGGTCGAGCAGCGGGCCCGGGATGGTCTCGAGCACGTTGGCCGTGCACAGGAAGAGCACCCGCGACAGGTCGAGCGGGAGGTCGAGGTAGTGGTCACGGAACGTCGAGTTCTGCGCCGGGTCGAGCACCTCGAGCATCGCCGACGACGGGTCGCCGCGCACGTCGGAGCCCATCTTGTCGATCTCGTCGACCATCAGCACCGGGTTCATCGCCCCGGCGTCGCGGATCGCGCGCACGATCGTGCCCGGCATCGCGCCGACGTAGGTGCGTCGGTGGCCGCGGATCTCGCTCTCGTCGCGCACCCCGCCCACCGAGATGCGGGCGAACCTCCGCCCGAGCGCCCTGGCGATCGACTGCCCCACCGACGTCTTGCCCACCCCGGGCGGGCCCACGAAGCACAGGATCGGGCCGGCGGCGTCGGGCTTCAGCCGCGCGACGGCGAGCTGCTCGATGATCCGGTCCTTGACCTTCTCGATGTCGTAGTGGTCCTCGTCGAGGATCCGGCGGGCGCGCTCCAGGTCGAGGTCGTCCTCCGTGGCCGTCCCCCACGGGATCGAGAGGATCCAGTCGAGGTAGGTGCGCACAACGTTGTGCTCGGCCGACTCCGGCGGCAGGCGCTCGAGGCGCGACAGCTCGCGCTCGGCGGCGGTGCGGATCTCCTCGGGCGGGGCGACCTCGTCGAGCCGCTCGCGCAGCTGCTCGACCTCCTCGCCGCCCTCGCCGCCCTCGCCGAGCTCCTGGCGGATCGCCTTGAGCTGCTGGCGAAGGAAGTACTCGCGCTGGCTCTTCTCCATGTCCGTCTGGACGTCGCTCTGGATCTTCGCGCCCAGCTCGAGCAGCTCGAGCTCGCGGGAGCAGAGGGCGGTCAGGCGGCGCAGGCGCGCGGCGAGGTCGGTCTCCTCGAGCAGCTCCTGGCGCTCGGGCAGCGTCAGGCGGATCGACGAGGCGATGAGGAACGAGAGGGTGGTGGGGTCCTCGATGTTGGTGACCGCCACGCCGAGCTCGTCCGGCAGGTGCGGTACGAGGTCGATCATCCGGGTGAAGAGGCTCTGCAGGTTGCGCGCGAGCGCCTCCACCTCCGTGGTGCGCTCGGCCGCGTCGACGATCTCGTCGACCCGCGCCTGCAGGAACGGCTCGGTGGCGGTGTAGTCGCCGATGCGCACCCGGCGCAGCCCCTGGGCGAGGATGCGCACCGTGCCGTCGGGCACGCGCACCATGCGCTGCACGATCGCGGCGGTGCCGACCTCGTAGAGCTGCTCCGGCGGCGGCTCCGTGGCCTCCGGGTCGCGCGAGGCCACCAGCACGAGCATCCGCTCCGGCTGGTTCAGCACCTCGTCGATGAGCCGGATCGACCGCGGCTCGCCGATCGCCAGCGGGGCCACCGCGTCCGGGAAGACGACGGTCTCCTTCAGCGGCAGGATCGCCAGCGACTCGGGGATGGGCGTCTCGGCGTCGGGCCCGCCGGCCTCGCCGCCGGGCTCGACGAGCGGCTCGTCGGGTCGCCCCGCGTCGCTCGTCACGGCCGGCGCACCGAGATCTGCACGCGTCGCAGCGGCGGCGCCGGCGCGAGCGGCAGGGTGATGCGCAGGATGCCGTTCTCGTAGGTGGCCGCGGCCTTCCCCGCGTCGACCTCCACGCCCAGCCGCACGCGCCGCTCGAACGGCCCCCAGGCGATCTCCGCGTGCTGGTAGGCGCGCCGGCCCTCGCCGCTGCGCCGCCGCTCGCCCCGCACCACCAGCACGTCCTCGCTCAGCTGCACGTCGACGCCCTCGGGGTCGACGCCGGCCACGTCGAGCTCGACGGTGAGCGAGGGCGGCGGCCCGTCGGTCAGGTAGACATCGACCGGCGCGCGCGCCTCGTTGGAGGCCCCGTGGCGGCCGCCCGGGAACAGGTCTGCGAAGAGCCGGTCCACGTCGTCGCGGTACACGCCTCAGAGCCTAGTGCAGCCGGGCCCGCCGTGGCCCCGGGGCGTGATTGCCGCGACCGGCGGGGGTGGTGCAGCATGAGCCATGTCGCACGCCATCCCGGTGCAGGCGACCGCTGCGGACGGGTTCGCGCCGCCGGCGCGGATGGTCGCGGAGCTGTTCTGGGTGACCGCCGACGGGCGGGTGGCCGAGGAGCTCGTGGCGGCCCCGGTGGCCGGCGGCGTGGCGACCGTCGAGCTGCCGCCGCGCCCCCGCCAGCTGCACTGGGCGATCCGCGTGCGCGACGCGGGCTCGCCGGGCGCCGTGTTCCGGTCGGGGCCGCTCGACCGGCTCCCGGGGCCGCCGGCGCGCGGGCCGCTCGCGGCCGGCGCCGTGCGCATCCACCGCGGCGGCGGGGTCCTCCGCATCGACTCCCCCGAGGGCGCGGCGTCGCTCGTGCGGGACCGGCTGGCCACCCTGCCGGCGCCGCTGATCGCCACCGACGTGGAGCTCGGCGCGGACGCCGAGCGCCGCTACGTCGTGCGCGTGCGCGGGCTCGTGCCCGCCGGCGGCCGGGCGCTGCCCTTCCGCTACGCCCGCGGGCTGCGCCTGGCCGGCTCGCTCGATCCAGGCCGGCCGCGCCGGTCGGTGGTCGCCTGGCCCGAGGGGCCGGCCGACGCCGGCGGGGCGCCGCTGCGGGCCCTGGCCGGCGCGCTCGACGCCGCCATCGCCGCCGCGGCGGCGGATCAGCTGAGCGCGGCGGCGCTGGGGGCCGCGCGCGCGGTTGCGGCCGACGCCGGGTTCGCGCCGTCGAGCGTCTCGGTCGCGGCCGTCGAGGTCCTCGGCGGCGGCGCGCCCGGCGTGCCGGCGCGCATCGCGCTCTGCGCCGGCGCGATCACGGGCGCCCTCGCGCCCGCCGAGCCGACCATCGCGGACTAGGGGGTCAGTCGTCCCAGTCGGACTCGGCGGCGAGCTCGGCGTACGCGCGCCACTCGCGCAGCACCAGGCGGGCGTCCTTGGCCCGCACGTCCGGGCGGGCGCTCGCCAGCAGCTCCAGCGCGATCGCCTCCTGGCCGGGCGCCGGCGGGGTGCCGAGCTCCGTGAGCACGGCCCACACGACGTCCTCGTCCAGCCGCGGCCGCTCCGACAGGATGTAGTCGGCCGCCTCGCCCAGGTCGAGGTCGTCCGGGTCGCTCACCGCCCCGGCGCCGTCCCGGCCGCCATGCGGTCGAACGTGTCGGCCGTGACCCCCGCGGCGCGCAGCTCCACCTTGCGCACCCGCTCGGTGGGCGTCTTGGGCAGCGCGTCGAGCACGCGCACGTAGCGGGGCACCGCGAAGTAGGGCATGCGCTCGGCGCACCAGTCCAGCAGGGCCCCCAGGTCGGGCGCGCGGCCGGCGCGCAGCACGAGGCAGGCGAGGATCTCGTCCTCCGCCGAGGCGCCCTCGCCGGCCTTCACGCCGACCGCGGCCGCCTCGAGCACGTCCGGATGCGAGGTCAGGACGTGCTCCACCTCCACCGAGCTCACGTTCTCGCCGCGCCGGCGGATGTAGTCCTTGACCCGGTCGAGGAACCAGAGGTAGCCCTCCTCGTCCATGCGCCCGAGGTCGCCGGTGTGCAGCTTGAGGTTGCGGAAGTCCTCGGCCGTCTTCTCCGGCATCCCGGCGTAGGTGCGCATGACGATGTTCGGCATCTTCATGTCGACCACGATCTCGCCCGGCGTGCCGGGCGGCACCGGCAGGTCGGTGCCGGGCTCGACGACCGACACCTCGAAGCCCGGGGTGGCGATGCCGCAGCTGCCCGGCCGCGGCGGCCGCCCGGGCGGGTGGTACGTGACCATCCCGGTCTCGGTGAGGCCGTACCCCTCGATGAAGCGGATGCCGAAGCGCTCCTCGAACGCCGTGTAGATGTCGCGCGGCGCCGGCATGGCCATGATGCGGCTCACCGTGTGCGCCCGGTCGAGCTCGCCCGGCGGCGTGTTCCAGATGAAGTAGTTGATCGCGCTGACGGTGTTGAGGATGGTCGCGCCCGCGTCGACGACCTGCGACCAGAAGCGCGCCGAGGAGTAGCGCTCCACGAACGCGATGCGCGCGCCGGCGATCATCGCCGGGTAGGCGGCGAGCACCTGCGCGTTCGAGTGGAACAGCGGCAGGCACGAGAAGAACGTGTCCTCCTCCGTGACCCCGCACACCTCGATGTACGTGCGGCCCGAGAAGTAGTCCGACGCGTGCTGCTTGATCGCCCCCTTCGAGCGGCCGGTGGTGCCCGAGGTGAACATCACGCGCGCGTCGTCGGTCCACGCCGGCTCCATGCCCGGGTCGCCGTCCGGTGCGTCCAGCAGCGCGCCGAACGGCTCCCAGCGCACCGCCGGGTCGGGCCCCTCGCGCACGCCCCGGTCGAGCACGAACACGTGCTCGAGGTGGGGCAGGTCTCCGGCGACGAGCTCGAGCCGGTCGAGCAGCGACGCGTCGATGACCAGGAAGCGCGACCGCGGCAGGTTGATCACCCACGACAGGAAGTCGCCGCGGTAGGCGAGGTTGATCGGGCACTGCACGCCGCCCGCCCGCTGGATGCCGAACCAGGCGGCGAGGTTCTCCTCGCAGTTCGGCATGAGCGTGGAGACCGTCTCGCCCCTGCGGAGCCCGCGCGCGATCAGCGCGTTGGCCACCCGGTTGGCGCGCAGGTCCATCTCGCCGTAGCTGATCCACGGCCCCTCACCGACCCGCAGGTAGTCGCGGTCCGGGTGCGCCTCGGCCCGGCGGCGCAGCACGGCGGGCAGCACCCACCCGGTGGGGTCCTCGCGGCGGTACCAGTCCGACCACTCGCTCATCGGCGGCAGTAGACCACACCGCGCGGACGATCGCGGCCCCGGTCCGCCGCCGACCGGCCGTCTCAAGACGCCCCCCGGGTCCGCCGATCAGGACGGCATGGCGACCGAACCCGACCCCCTCCCGTTGCCCGAGCGGGCCCGCACCAGCCTCGCGGAGGGGCTCGGGGCGCTCGACGGGCACACCGACGCGCCGCTGCGCGTGCGCGCGCACGCCGCCGGCCGCGGCACCGACATCTTCGACCTGCAGGAGGAGTTCGAGCTCGGCCCGCGCGGCCGCCGCTTCCTGCTCTCGGTCGACGCGCGCGCCCGCGAGGCGCTGCTGCTGTCGGTCGGCCGCGATCCGGGGGGCGCGTCGTGACCCCCGCCGCGCAGCCGGCCACGGTCGCCGAGGTCCAGGCCTTCTGCCAGCGGGTGCGCTCCGCCGGCTCGCCCAACGCGAGGGCCCGCCCCCCGCTCGTCGCGGAGTACCGCCGGCTGGCGACCCGCCTGCGGGTCGACGCGGAGGAGACCCCCACGGGGCTCGACCTGCAGCGCGCCGCCGCCGCCCTCCTGCGCACCGCCGCCCAGGCGGAGGCCGCCGCCGCCCAGACCCCCCAGGCGCGCCTGCGCCGCGCCGGGATCCGCCGGGCGTGAGGCCCGCCCAGGCCGGCCGGCTTCGCCGGAGGGCCTGCGCTGCGTCGAAGCGAGGCACGCTTGCTGGCGCGCCGGCCGAATCGGCTCCGGCCCGGCGGCCGGGGCGCGCCATTCCGGCAATGTGCCCCCCAACCGCGCGGCTCCGTCGACGCTGACGCGCCGCCGGGGCGCGCCGCGCGGCGAACCGGTCGCACTGCGTCCCGGACGACCTGATCGAGCGACGAGGTGGTCGTAGACACGACCGCCGAGGCGGGAGCGGGACAAAACCGGCCACGAGGGCGCGGGGCACACCCCCACGCGCACCATGGACGCTCACGTCAGTGGGGTTTCCGGCGCCCGCCCCGCCGAAGGCGGTGCGCCGGTCCGCAAATCGCCCCGGCCAGGGGCGATTTGCCGCGTGACCCGGCCCGAAAGAGGCCGGGTCCCCGCGTGAGGGGCACGGCCGTCGACCACCCGCTCAGCGCGACCCGGCCCGCAGGGCCGGGTCCCGCCCGCGCAGAGGATCGGCCCCAGCCGACCCCGTCCCCAGCCGACCCCGTCCCCCAGCCGACCCGTCCCCAGCCGGCCTCGCGGGGGGCGGCCTGGGCGGAGCCACGCGCGGCGCCGCCTGCGCACCGCGCGTGGTACCCTCCGCCGAGCCCGTCCCCGGACCGGAGTCGTCGACCTGTGGCAACAGGGCAGCGCATCGCAGTGACGATGGCTTGCGAGGAATGCAAGCGTCGGAACTACCAGACCAACAAGAGCAGGCGGAACACGCCCGATCGGATCGAGTTCCGCAAGTTCTGCAAGTGGTGCGGCAAGCACACGCCGCACAAGGAGACCCGGTAGCGGTCCACGCCTCCGGGGCTCCTCTGAGGGTCGTAGCTCAACTGGTAGAGCACCGGTCTCCAAAACCGGGGGTTGGGGGTTCGAGTCCCTCCGGCCCTGTAGGCCACGACGAATGCTGATGAACTGACATGGCGCGCATCCGACCCGCAAAGGGACAGGGACGCCCCGAGGACGGCCCGCGGCCGCCCGCGGGTGGCGCCCGCCCGCCCGCGAAGCGGCGCGCCCAGCAGCGTGCGCCGCAGAGCCCCAAGCCGAACCCGCCCGGTCAGCGGCGCAAGCCCGACAAGGCCGGCTCGGTCACGAAGGCCGTCGTCCAGCAGCGCCGGGGCTCGCGGTTCCTCACCGAGGTCATCGCGGAGCTCCGCAAGGTCAGCTGGCCCGACCGCACCACCCTGCTGCAGTCCACGGCCGTCGTGCTCGTGGTCGTCGCTATCGTCTCCGTCTATCTCGCCGCGCTTGACGCCGTGTTCCGGCGCGTCGTGGACGCCATCTTCTAGCGAGGGGCACGTTTGTTCCGCTGGTACGTCATCAACACCTACTCGGGCCACGAGAAGAAGGTGAAGGCCAACCTCGAGCACCGGCTCATCTCCATGGGCCAGCGCGAGCGCGTGCGCGAGGTGGTCATCCCCACCGAGCAGGTCGTGGAGACGAAGGACGGCCAGAAGGTCCAGACGGAGAAGCGCCGCCTGCCGGGCTACGTCCTGGTCAACATGGACATGACCCCCGACGCCCTGTGGCTGGTGAAGAACACGCCCGGCGTGACCGGGTTCGTCGGCGGCGGCGGGCGCGACAACGAGCCCGTGCCGCTCAGCCAGGGCGAGGTGGACCGGCTCCTGAACGTCGCCACCGAGGCGCGCCCCAAGGTGCGCGCGGACTTCTCGGTGGGCGAGAGCGTGAAGGTCATCGCCGGCCCGCTCTCGGACTTCACCGGCGAGATCGCCGAGATCAACGCCGAGCAGGGGCGCCTGAAGGTGCTCGTCAGCATCTTCGGCCGCGAGACGCCGGCCGAGCTGTCGTTCGACCAGGTCAAGAAGCTCACCTGATCCATCCGGGGCCACGGCCCCGCATCACCGCAAACCCGGGGCGCGCGCCCCGCGATCGAGGACGTCATGGCGAAGAAGGTCCTGCAGGTCATCAAGCTCCAGATCCCCGCCGGCCAGGCCTCACCGGCCCCGCCCGTCGGCCCCGCGCTGGGTGGCGCGAGCATCAACATCATGGAGTTCTGCAAGGCGTTCAACGCGCAGACCCAGTCGGGCAACGGCACCATCACGCCGGTCGAGGTGACGGTCTACGAGGACCGCTCGTTCACCTTCATCACGAAGACGCCGCCTGCGGCCGTCCTCATCCGCCAGGCGCTCGGCATCGACAAGGGCAGCGCCGAGCCCCACAAGGAGAAGGTCGCCAACCTCACGCGCGAGCAGCTGCGCCAGATCGCCGAGACGAAGCTGCCCGACCTCAACGCCAACGACGTCGAGTCGGCCATGAAGATCATCGCGGGGACGGCGCGTAGTATGGGCGTGACCGTCGACGCTGCGTAGGTAGGGAGGACAGGGCAGTGGCCAAGCGCGGCAGGCGCTACCAGCAGGCGAAGTCCGAGATCGACGTCGAGCGGGTCTACCACCCGCTCCACGCCGTCCGGCTCATCAAGTCCCAGGAGCTGACCCGCTTCGACCCGACGGTCGAGGTCCACCTCCGCCTGGGCGTCAACGTGCGGCACGCCGACCAGCAGCTGCGCGGCACGATCTCGCTGCCCCACGGCACCGGCAAGCAGGTGACCGTCGCCGTCTTCGCCGAGGGCGACAAGGCGCGCGAGGCCGAGGCCGCGGGCGCCGACTTCGTGGGCGGCGACGACCTCGCCAAGCGGGTCCAGGAGGGCTTCACCGACTTCGACGTCGCCATCGCGACGCCCGACATGATGGGCACGGTCGGCCGCCTCGGCCGCATCCTCGGCCCCTCGGGCAAGATGCCGAACCCGAAGAGCGGCACCGTCACGTTCGACGTCGGCAAGGCCGTCGAGGACGTCAAGGCCGGCAAGGTCGAGTACCGCACCGACCGCGCCGGGATCATCCACCTCGGCATCGGCCGCCGGTCCTTCGACGAGCGCCAGCTCATCGAGAACTACCAGGCCGTGCTCGAGGAGATCGTCCGGGTCAAGCCGGCGGCGGCCAAGGGCAAGTACCTCAAGTCGATCACGATCGCCCAGACCATGGGCCCGGGCGTCCCGATCGACACCACCCGCACCACCGCGGCCGACGTCCTGGAGGAGCCCGCGGCCTAGCGCCCGCACCCACCGCACGACCCGACCGAAGACCCACGGGGGCGGCACGGCCGCCTCAAACCTGCCCGCAGGGCGGCCCGTGCGAGGTTGGCGACGAGCGCTGGAGGCCCCGCCGGGGTCCCCTCCGCTCCCGCCCGCCCGCGCGGGCAGGACGATGGAGGTGACACCCTGAGACGAGACGAGAAGGCCGAGGCGATCGCGTCGCTGACCGAGCGCCTGACGGCCTCCGACACGGTCTTCGCGACCGACTTCCGGGGCCTCACGGTCAAGCAGCTCGCCGAGCTGCGCAACCGGCTCCGCGACGCGGACACCGAGTACACGGTGGTGAAGAACACCCTCGCCCGCAGGGCGGCCTCCGAGACGGGCCGCGAGGCCCTGCTGCCGTACCTCGACGGCCCCACGGGGCTGCTCTGGGTGGGCGGCGACCCGGCCGTGGCGGCCAAGGTGCTCGACACCTTCGCCTCCGAGCACCCCGACGGCCTGCGCATCAAGGGCGGCCTCCTCGAGGGCGAGGACCTGCCCGAGGCGGACGTGGCGCGCCTCGCCAAGCTCCCGAGCCGGGAGCAGCTGCTCGGCCAGCTCGCCGGCGGCATCGCGGCACCGCTCACCGGCCTGGCCGGCGGGCTCAACAACCTCATCGGCGGCCTCGCCCGCAGCCTCGGCGCGGTGCACGCGCAGCGCGCGGACGAGCAGGCGGCCTGACCCCCTCACACGAACAGGAGCGACACATGGCGACGACCGAGGAGTGGATCGAGGAGCTCAAGAGCATCTCCGTGCTCGAGCTCGCCGAGCGGATCAAGGCCATCGAGGAGACGTTCGGCGTCTCGGCGGCGGCCCCGGTTGCGGTGGCGGCCGCCCCGGCCGGCGGTGACGGCGGCGGCGGCGCCGCGGCGGAGGAGCAGGACTCCTTCACCGTGAGCCTCGACGCGGCCGGCGACAAGAAGATCCAGGTCATCAAGGTGGTCCGCGCGGTCACCGGGCTGGGCCTCAAGGAGGCCAAGGAGCTGGTGGACAACGCCCCGAGCAACGTCAAGGAGGGCGTGGCGAAGGAGGAGGCCGAGTCCGTCAAGTCGCAGCTCGAGGAGGCCGGCGGGATCGTCACCCTCAAGTAGCGCGCCCGCGCCGCACGAGGTCACCAGCGGCCGTCCACCCCCCGGGGTGGACGGCCGCTGGTCGTTCTGATCCCATTCGCCGCCGTGAGACCCGCCCGCCTCCGACGCACCGCCCTGGCGCTCGCCGCGGCCGCGGCGCTGGCCGTCCCCGCCACGGCGGCGGCCGGCGTGCTGGGGCAGGGCGGGGTGCGCATGGGCGCCGACGCCCTCTGGAGCCGCGGCGTGCTGGGCCAGGGGGAGCGCGTCGCGATCGTCGACGAGGGTTTCGCGGGCCTCGACCGCTCGATCGCGCTCGGCGAGCTGCCCCCGCGCGAGGCCATGACGATCCGCTCGTTCGACCCGCTGCACGGGCTCGACGGGCGCACCGACTTCGGCATCCCCACCCAGCACGGCGTGCGGATGGCCGAGCTGATCCACGACGTCGCGCCGCGGGCCCGGCTCGTGCTGGTCGGCTACCGCACGATCGAGCAGTTCGAGGCCGCCGCGGCGTGGGTGGCCGCCGAGGGCATCCCCGTGGTGAGCCACTCGAACTCGTTCCTCACGCCGCCGTTCGACGGCACGGGACGGGCGGCCCGCGCGGTCGACGCAGCAGCGGCGGCCGGCGTGCTGTGGGTCAACTCGGCCGGCAACTACGCGCAGCGGCACTGGCGCGGCACGGCGACGGCGGAGGGGACCCCCGTGCCGATCGCGCCGGCGGCGGGCACCCCGCTGCTGTTCAGCGCCGTCTGGGATCCCGGCGCCGCCGCGGTCGAGGTGACCGTCGAGCGGCTCGACCCGTCGGGGGCATGGGCCGAGGTCACCCGCTCCGCGCCGGCGGGCCCGGGCAACGCGGTCACCCCGCCCGTCACCGCCGACGGCGCGCCCATGCGCCTGGTGGCGCGCGCCGCCGGCCCGCCGGCCGTGACGACCGACGTCTTCTCGCAGACCGTCGGCTTCGACGCGCTCGCGGCCGAGGACGCCAGCATCCCCACCCCGGGCGACGCCCGCGGCGCCCTCACCGTCGGGGCGGTCAAGTGGACCGGCGTGGCGCGCGAGCCCTACTCCTCGGTCGGCCCCACGCGCGACGGCCGCCTGAAGCCCGACCTCGTCGGCCCGACCTACGTGACCTCGAACCCCGAGTGGCCGGGCACCGCCGGCACCTCCGCAGCCACGGCCCACGTGGCCGCGGCGGCGGTGCTGCTGCGCCAGTGGCGCGCCGCCCGCGGCCTGCCCGCCGGCCCGGCCGACGTGCGCGCGCAGCTGACCGCCACGGCCCTCGACCTCGGGCCGGCCGGCCCCGACCCCGCCTACGGGGCCGGCATGGCCCGGCTCGACGCCGCCGCGCCCCGCCTGCTCGTGCGCGTGGCGCCCGGGCGCCGGCGCGTCGTGCGCGTGCGGGCCACCGACGCCGGTACCCTCCGCCGGGTGAGGATCTCCCTCGACGCCAGGAGCCTTCGGGCCGTCCGGCGCCCCGCGGTCGGCGTGCGCCTGCCCGCGCTGACGCGCCGGGCGAGCCGCCTGACCGTGACGGCGGAGGACATGGCCGGCAACGTCACCACCCGCACCCGAGTGCTGCGGCGCCCGCGGTGAGGCGGGCCGCGCTCCTCCTGGCCGGCGCCGCGCTCGCCGGTGGGTCGGCGGCCGCCCTGGTCCCCGGGGCGGCGGCGGCGCCCGGGGCGCCGGTGGCGATCTCGGTCGACGCCCGGCCCGGGCACGTCGCGACCGCCGTCGGGAGCCTCGGCCGCAGCGGCCTGCGCGTCCAGCGCCGGGTGGGGGCGCGGCTGCAGGTGGTGGCCGCGCCGCGGCGGGCCCGCGCGCTGGCCGGCCTGCCGGGCGTGGCCGGCGCCCATCCGGCGACGGCCGCCTTCGGCGACGCGCCCGCGGTCAGCCAGGGCGTCGAGCGCACGGGCGCCGACGTGCTCGGCCGGGTGGCGGGTGGGGGCGAGGGCATCACGATCGCCGTCCTCGACCTGGGCTTCGGCCAGAACGTCGAGCGCATGCAGTCGCTCGGCGAGCTGCCCCCCTCGGCGCGGCTCGAGACGCTCTCGTTCGACGCCGTCAACGGGCTCGCCGGGCGCAACGCCTACGGCAACCGCACCAACCACGGCGAGATCGTGGCCCAGACGGTCTACGACTACGCCCCGCAGGCGCGCTACCTGCTCGTCAACTACCACTCCGAGGCCGACTTCGTGGCGGCCACCGAGGCCGTCATCGCCCGCCACCCGGACATCGTGGTGCACTCCAACTCCTTCATCGAGGGCCCCTTCGACGGCACCGGGCCGGCGGCGCGGGCCGTCGACCGGGCCGCGGCGGCGGGCATCCTCTGGTTCAACTCGGCCGGCAACTACGCCCGCCAGCACTGGAGTGGGCCGTGGGCCGACGCCGACGGCGACGACGCGCTCGACTGGCCGAACGGCGGCGCGTGGACGTTCTTCCGCGGCGCCGGCCAGCCGGTCACCTTCGCGCTGTCGTGGACCGCCGCGGCCGACGGCCCTGCGGCCGACCTCGACCTGGTGCTGGAGCGCCAGGACGCCGCCACCGGCGCCTGGCTTCCCGCGGCCGGATCCCACGACCGCCAGTCCGCCGGCGCGCCGCCGGCCGAGCGCGTGGTGGGCTACCGGCCGCCGGTGGACAGCCAGATGCGGCTGCGCGTGGTGCGCGCCGCGGGGCCGGCCCCCGTGGGCCCCCTGACCCTCTTCTCGCGCGAGATCGCGCTCGGCGACATCGGCGGCACCCTCGAGAGCAGCGTGCCCACGCCCGGCGACGCCGCCGGCGCGATCGCGGTCGGCGCCGTCGACTGGCGCGGCAACCAGTTCAAGTCGTACTCCTCGCAGGGTCC
This sequence comes from Miltoncostaea marina, assembly GCF_018141525.1. Taxonomy (GTDB): domain Bacteria; phylum Actinomycetota; class Thermoleophilia; order Miltoncostaeales; family Miltoncostaeaceae; genus Miltoncostaea; species Miltoncostaea marina. The sequence goes on along the minus strand of NZ_CP064655.1, from coordinate 2,783,798 downwards.
GTCGGACGCCGGCCTCACCAAGCCGGATCTCGTGGCCCCGACCGACACCCGCATCATGGGCCCCAACGGCTTCCGCGCCGTGGGCGGCACGTCCAACGCCGCCCCGAACGCCGCCGGCGCGGCCGCGGTGCTGCTCGCCGCCGAGCGCCGCGCCGGCCGCGCGCCCACGGCGGGGGAGATTCGGGCCGCGCTCCTCGCCGGCGCCCTCGACCTCGGCGCCCCGGGCCCCGACGACGTCTACGGCGCGGGCCGGGTGCGGGTGAGCCTCTCGCCGCCCCGCGTGGCCCGGCCGAGCCCGGCGCCGCGGGCATCCGTGCGCGGCCGGGTCACGGTGCGCTTCCGGGCGGTCTCGCGATCGCGGGTCACCGACTGGACGCTGGCCGTGGACGGCGCGCCGGCCGTGCGGCGGCCCCAGCGCTACCCCCGGGGCATCACCATCGACACGCGCAGGCTCGCCGACGGCTGGCACCTGCTGTCGGTGGGGATGCGGGACTTCCCGGGCAACGCGGGCGCCCACGAGTGGCCGGTCCTGGTCGACAACACGCGCCCCCGTCTCGTCCTGCGGCGCGTGGAGACCCGGCGCGCCCGCCCCGGGCCGCCCGCCCGGCGCGGGGGCCCGCGCGTGCGGCGGCGGGCGGTGCGCCTGGTCGTCGCTGCGGCCGACCGCGGATCGACCGGCCGCCTGCGCGCCACCGTGCGCGTGACGGGCGGGCCGGCGGGCGCGGAGCCCGCCACGCGGAGCGTGCGGCTGCGCCAGGGCCCGCTCGTCCGGCTGGCGCTGGGCCGCCCGCTCGCGGCGGGCCGCTACCGGGTGCGCGTGGAGCTGCGCGACCGCGCGGGCAACCTCGCCCGCGTCGTGCGGACGATCCGCGTCCGCTGAGGGGCCATCGGCTCTGGACACGGCAATGTGCCATCGCGCACAATGCCGAAGTTTCCACATCGGCCGGGCGCGACCGCGCGGCCATCTCGACCCGGGAGGACCTCCATGCCGCTTGACCGCGAAGTGAAGAGTCGGCTGCGCGACAGGGTGTCGACGGCCAACAAGTCGAACGTCGACGAGATCGCCGACGAGGTGCGCCAGCACCTCGAGGGGCTCGACGCCGACGACAAGGACCACGCCCGCCTCACCGGCTGGCTCGAGGACCTCTCCGTCGTCAAGGGCGGAGGCGTCCCCGGCAAGTTCTGATCCGGGACTCCGCCCAGGCCGCCCGGCTCCGCCGGGCGGCCTGGGCTGCGGCGTGGCGAGCTGTGATCGTCCCGCCCAGGCCTCCCGGCTTCGCCGGAAGGCCTGGGCTGCGTCGAAGCGAGGCACGCCCCGGGCGCGCCGGCCGAATCGGCTCCGGCCTGGCGGCCGGGGCGCGCCGCGCGGCGAACCGGTCGCACTGCGTCCCGGACGACCTGATCGAGCGACGACGTGGCCGGAGACACGACCGCCGAAGGCGGGAGCGTGCACAAACCGGCCACGAGGGCGCCGGGCACACCCACGCGCACGACGGACGGATCCGGTAGTGCACTTTCCGGCGCCCGCCCCGCCGAAGGCGGTGCGCCGGTCCGCAAATCGCCCCGGCCAGGGGCGATTTGCCGCGTGACCCGGCCCGAAAGAGGCCGGGTCCCCGCGTGAGGGGCACGCCGGTCGACACCCGCCCAGCGCGAGCCGGCCCGCAGGGCCGGGTCCCGCCCGCGCAGAGGATCGGCCCCAGCCGACCCCGCACCGCGACCACCCGCCCAGCGCGAGCCGGCCCGCAGGGCCGGGTCCCGCCCGCGCACAGGATCGGCCCCAGCCGACCGCGTCCGTCGACGACCTCGTCACAGGACGCGCCGGATCCGCCCGCGCTCAGGATCGGCCCCAGCCGATCGCGTCCGTCGACGACCTCGTCACGGGACGCGCCGGGTCCCGCCCGCGCCGACGATCGGCCCCAGCCGACCCGGTCCCTCGACGACCTCGTCGAGACAGGCCCGGGTCCCGCCCGCGCAGAGGGATCGGCCCCAGCCGACCGCGTCCCTCAACGACCTCGTTACGGGACGGGCCGGGGTCCCGCCCGCGCAGTGGATCGGCCCCAGCCGACACGGTCTCCACACCGCCCTCGCCCAGGCGGTCCTCGACCACCGACCCCGGACCGCGACCCTCCCCCGGCGGGGGACGGGCGCTCGCCTCAGCGGCCCCGGCGCCTCGGGGTGTGCATCAGGCGCTGGAGGCGCCGGGTCTCGGCGAGGGCGTTGACCGGGCGGCGGTCGGGGAGGGAGCTGCGCCCGCGCGAGATGCGCTCGTCGCGGCCCTCCCTGGCCTCGACCCAGCGCTCGTAGCCCGCGATCAGGTTGAGGAGGCTCTCCACCAGCCGCATGCCGGCCGGCGAGCCGGCGAAGGGCTCCCCGTCGAGCAGGAGGGTGCGGGTGTCGGCGAGCCACGCGAGCTCGCCCTCGCCGGGCTGGGCGGCGCGCAGGCCGCTCGCCGAGACGCGCACGGCCAGGCCGTGCCACTCGCGCTTGAGCACGCCGGGCTCCACGGCCGGCCGGAAGCCGAACGCGCGCATGCGCCGCCGCTCGTCGGGCGACATCCACTGGCGGTGGGTCGCCTCGAGCAGCGAGCGCAGACGCTCGTCGAGGCCGTCCGGGCCGCCGTCCGCATATGAGGGAAGTGACGAGCTCCTCACGAGGCCAGTATGCATGACGCGGGCCGGCGCTCGTACGGCGCGACCGCCGAGCGGGGTGCTAGGATCGTCGGCCTTGGCCGATGGGTTCTATTGACGGCGGCTGCCGCGCGCGTCGCAGCCCCCTCGGGCCGCCCGCGAGCAGCGGGCCCTGCCCTTGAGCGCCCGAACGCCCAAGTGATAGCATGCGCCGTTGCGCCCGCTCCGGCCCGCCGGCGCCGTCTCGCCGTCCCTCGCTCGCTCTCGTCAGGAGGCCTCGCGACTTGAGCACCCGTCCCGCTGCCCGCGTCCGCCGCTCCTTCTCCAAGCAGGAGAAGGTCCGTGACGTCCCAAACCTGATCGACATCCAGCGGTCCTCCTTCGAGTGGTTCATCGAGCGAGGGCTGCGCGAGACGATCGACGACATCTCGCCGATCGAGGACTTCACCGGAACCCTCGCGGTCCAGTTCGGCAAGTACACGCTGGGCGGCTGGGAGCCCGGCATGCCGTTCGACCACATCCAGCCGAACGACTCCATCAAGGACTGCCGCGAGAAGGACATCACCTACGCGGCCCCGCTCACGATGGAGGTCGCCTTCATCAACCGGGAGACCGGTGAGATCCGCGAGCAGAAGGTCTTCATGGGCGACCTTCCGCTCATGACGAACTGGGGCACCTACATCATCAACGGCACCGAGCGCGTCGTGGTGACGCAGCTCGTGCGCTCGCCGGGCGCGTACGTGATGGAGCCCAAGGACCGCGAGAAGCAGGTCTTCATCGCGAACCTGATGCCCTCGCGCGGCTCGTGGGTCGAGCTCGAGATCGACAAGAAGGGCCTGGTCAACGTCCGCATCGACCGCAAGCGCAAGCTGCCGGTCACCACGCTGCTGTTCGCGCTCGGCTACACCCGCGACGACGTGGCGAACCTGTTCCGCCACCCGGAGGACCCGGACCGGGTCAACCCCTTCATCCAGATGACCCTGGACAAGGACGCGACGGAGGGCGACCCGCAGACCGGCGACCGCACCAGCCTCGAGAAGCTCGAGGCGATCGTCGCCGAGATGCGCGAGCTCGACGCCCGCCTGGAGGAGGCCGCCGGCGAGGAGCGCGCCGCCCTCGAGGCCGAGATCGAGAAGCTCGAGAAGAAGCTGGACGCGCGCTCGGGCGACATCATGCAGCACGCCCTGATCGAGGTCTTCAAGAAGCAGCGCCCCGGCGAGCCGCCGACGGTGGACAACTCGCGCTCGCTCGTGCGCTCGCTGTTCTTCGACCCGAAGCGCTACGACCTCACGAAGGTCGGCCGCTACAAGCTGGACGCCCGCCTCGGCCTCAGCCTGGGCTCCGAGGTCCGCACGCTCACCAACCCGCGGTTCACCGGCCGCTCGACCGGCATGACCGACGACCTGGTCGAGCTCATCCGCCGCCTCGTCGAGCTGCCGATCAAGATCGGCGTGCCCGAGGACTCGAAGGACTTCGCGGCCGACGCGGCCACGATGCCGCGCGACGAGATCGCCGGCGACCTCGACGAGTACGAGCACTTCGGCAACCGGCGCCTGCGCACGGTCGGCGAGCTGATCCAGGAGGCCTTCCGCATCGGCCTCTACCGGATGGAGCGCGTGGTCCGCGAGCGCATGAGCACCGAGGACGTCGACACGATCACGCCGCAGACGATCATCAACATCCGGCCGGTCGTGGCGGCGCTGAAGGAGTTCTTCGGCTCCTCGCAGCTCTCGCAGTTCATGGACCAGACCAACTCGCTGTCGGGCCTCACCCACCGGCGCCGCCTGTCGGCGCTCGGCGCGGGCGGCCTCACCCGCGAGCGCGCGCCCATCGAGGTGCGCGACGTCCACCAGACCCACTACGGCCGCATGTGCCCGATCGAGACCCCCGAGGGCCCGAACATCGGCCTCATCGGCTCGCTCGGCTCCTACGCGACGCTCAACGAGTTCGGGTTCATCCAGACCCCGTACCGCCGGGTGGTCGACGGCGTGATCACCGACGAGGTGGTCGAGCTCGACGCGACCCAGGAGGAGCACAAGATCATCGCGCAGGCCAACGCGGAGTACACGGACGACAAGCACCTCGTCGGCCCCGTGCTCTGCCGCAAGGGCGGCGAGCCCGTGCTCGCCGACCCGGCCGACGTCGACTTCATGGACGTGTCGCCGCAGCAGATGGTCTCGGTGGCCACGGCGCTGATCCCGTTCCTGGAGCACGACGACGCGAACCGCGCGCTCATGGGCGCGAACATGCAGAAGCAGGCCGTGCCGCTCATGATCACCGAGGCCCCGCTGGTGGGCACCGGCATGGAGCACCGGGCGGCGGTGGACACCGGCGACGTCGTGGTGAGCCGCACGGACGGCACGGTGGCCGCGGTCGACGCCGACCACATCATCATCGAGGACCCCCAGGGCGAGCTCGAGCACTACGAGCTGCACAAGTTCACGCGCTCGAACCAGGGCACGCTCATCCACCAGAAGCCGATCGTCCGCAAGGGCCAGGCGGTGCAGCAGGGCGAGGTGCTCGCCGACGGCAGCTCCACCGACCGCGGCGAGCTGGCGCTCGGCAGCAACATGCTCGTCGCCTTCATGTCCTGGGAGGGCTACAACTTCGAGGACGCGATCATCATCTCGGAGCGCCTCGTGCGCGACGACCTGCTCTCGTCGATCCACATCGAGGCCTACGAGGTCGACGCGCGCACCACGAAGCTCGGCGCCGAGGAGATCACGCGCGACATCCCGAACCGCTCGGAGGAGTCGCTGAAGGACCTCGACGAGCGCGGCATCGTCCGCATCGGCGCCGAGGTCAAGTCGGGCGACCTGCTGGTCGGCAAGGTCACGCCGAAGGGCGAGACCGAGCTGACGGCCGAGGAGAAGCTGATCCGGGCCATCTTCAAGGAGAAGGCCGGCGAGGTGCGCGACACCTCCCTCAAGGTCCCGCACGGCGAGGGCGGCAAGGTCATCGACGTGAAGGTCTTCGACCGCGAGAGCGGCGACGACCTGTCGCCGGGCGTCAACCAGCTCGTGCGCGTCTACGTCGCCAAGCGGCGCAAGATCGCCGAGGGCGACAAGCTCGCCGGCCGCCACGGCAACAAGGGCGTCATCTCGAAGATCGTCCCCGAGGAGGACATGCCGTTCCTCGAGGACGGCACGCCGATCGACATGATCCTCAACCCGCTGGGCGTGCCCTCGCGCATGAACATCGGCCAGATCATGGAGACCCACCTCGGCTGGGCCGCCGCGCGTGGCTGGGTGGACGGCGCCTTCGAGAACGGCGGCATCGACGGCCACGAGCCGCCGGAGCGGACGTTCGTCGCGACGCCGGTGTTCGACGGCGCCGAGGTGGAGGACGTCGACCGGGTCCTGAAGGACTGGTCGGCCAGCCACCCCGACAACCCGATCAAGCTCGCGGTCGACGAGACCGACCGGCCGGGCCGCCAGGCCTCCGGCAAGATGCGCCTCTTCAACGGCCGCACCGGCGAGCCCTACGAGGGCCGGGTGACCGTCGGCTACATGTACATGCTGAAGCTGCTCCACCTCGTGGACGACAAGATCCACGCGCGCTCGACCGGCCCGTACTCGCTCGTCACCCAGCAGCCGCTGGGCGGCAAGGCGCAGTTCGGCGGCCAGCGCTTCGGCGAGATGGAGGTGTGGGCCCTGGAGGCGTACGGCGCCGCCTACACCCTCCAGGAGATGCTCACCATCAAGAGCGACGACACGGTCGGCCGCGTGAAGGCCTACGAGGCGATCGTGAAGGGCGAGAACATCCAGGAGCCGTCCATCCCGGAGAGCTTCAAGGTGCTGCTGAAGGAGATGCAGAGCCTCGGGCTGGACGTCCGGGTGCAGGGCGAGGCGGGGCCGGAGTTCTCGGCGCGCGAGGAGGACGACGACCTCCTGCGGGCGGCCGAGGAGCTCGGCATCGACCTCTCCGGCGGGCTCGGGGCGCCCCAGGGCGACGACGCCCAGGAGGCCGGCGGGGCCGAGGGCTCGACCGCGGACGAGGCCGGGGTGGCCGCCTCCTCGGGCGACGACGCCGGCGCCGACGCGGACGCAGGGTAGCGGGGCCGGCGGGGCCGCCGCGCGCCACCACGGCGCGCGGCGGCCCCGCGACGACGGACGGGGTCTTCGCCCGGACCGCGCGGCGGCGCGGCGTCGGGCACACGAGAAAGGCGCGGCAACGTGATCGACATCAACAACTTCGACTCCATCACGATCGGACTGGCCTCCTCCAAGCAGATCCGGCAGTGGAGCTCGGGCGAGGTGACCAAGCCCGAGACGATCAACTACCGCACGCTCAAGCCGGAGAAGGACGGGCTCTTCTGCGAGAAGATCTTCGGTCCGACCAAGGACTGGGAGTGCTACTGCGGCAAGTACAAGCGCGTCCGCTACAAGGGGATCATCTGCGAGCGCTGCGGCGTCGAGGTGACGCGCGCGAAGGTGCGCCGCGAGCGGATGGGCCACATCGACCTCGCCGCGCCCGTCAGCCACATCTGGTTCTTCAAGGGCGTCCCGAGCCGCATCGGCTACATGCTGGACATCGCCCCGAAGGAGCTGGAGAAGGTCCTCTACTTCGCCGCCTCCATCGTCACGGAGGTGGACACGGAGGCCCGCGGCCAGGAGCTCGACCGGCTCCAGGACGAGGTCAACGCGGCGATCGAGCAGTTCAGCCAGGACAAGGAGGAGCGCCTCCTCGAGCTGGACGAGCGGCTCGACCGGCGGGTGCAGTGGCTGCGCGAGGCTGACGCCGACGTCCTCACCGACGAGGACGAGTACTGGGCCGAGGACCTCCAGCGCGACCGCAGCTCGGACGACCCCGAGGCGCGCCGGGAGCTGACCGACGCCGACCGCAAGCAGGCCGAGTCGGACCTCCGCAAGGAGACCGACGTCACGAAGAAGGACATCGAGCGCTACACGGAGGAGGCCATCGAGCGCCTCACCCAGGCGTGGCTGACCTTCAAGGACGTCAAGCGCGGCGACATCATCAGCGACGAGCAGCTGTTCCGGGAGATGAAGGACCGGTTCGGCTCGCCGCACGGCTTCGCCCAGCTCTTCTCCGGCGGCATGGGCGCCGCCGCGATCAAGGAGCTCCTCGACGACCTGGCCGAGCGCTCGCCGAACGCCGGCGACGACGACCCCCGTCGCACGAAGCTGCAGGACCTCGCCGACGAGCTGCGCGAGACCATCAAGACCTCGAAGGGCCAGCGGCAGGCGCGCGCGCTGAAGCGCCTGAAGGTCGTGTCGGCCTTCATCCGGAGCCAGAACAGCCCGGGCTGGATGATCCTCGACGCGATCCCGGTCATCCCGCCGGAGCTGCGCCCCATGGTGCAGCTCGACGGCGGCCGCTTCGCGACGAGCGACCTCAACGACCTGTACCGCCGCGTCATCAACCGCAACAACCGCCTCAAGCGGCTGCTCGACCTCGGCGCGCCCGAGATCATCGTGAACAACGAGAAGCGGATGCTGCAGGAGGCCGTCGACGCGCTGTTCGACAACGGCCGCCGCGGCCGCGCGGTGACCGGCCCCGGCAACCGCCCGCTCAAGTCCCTCTCGGACATGCTGAAGGGCAAGCAGGGCCGCTTCCGGCAGAACCTGCTCGGCAAGCGCGTCGACTACTCGGGCCGCTCGGTCATCGTGGCCGGCCCGGAGCTCAAGCTGCACCAGTGCGGCCTGCCCAAGCTGATGGCGCTCGAGCTCTTCAAGCCGTTCATCATGAGCCGGCTGGTCGAGCGCAAGCAGGTCCAGAACATCAAGGCCGCCAAGAAGCTCGTGGACGCGATGGTCCCCGAGGTCTGGGACGTGCTCGAGGAGGTCATCGGGGAGCACCCGGTGCTGCTCAACCGCGCGCCCACCCTGCACCGCCTCGGCATCCAGGCCTTCGAGCCGGTGCTGGTCGAGGGCAAGGCCATCCAGATCCACCCGCTCGTCTGCACCGCCTTCAACGCGGACTTCGACGGCGACCAGATGGCCGTCCACCTGCCCCTGTCGGTGGAGGCGCAGGCCGAGGCCCGCATCCTGATGCTGTCGGCGAACAACATCCTCTCGCCGGCGCACGGGCGCCCGATCGCGGTGCCGAGCCAGGACATGATCCTCGGCCTCTACTACCTCACCTACGCGCCGGTGGTCAGCGTGCGCAAGAAGGGCGACGAGGGCGAGGGCCGTGACCAGGAGGTCACGGAGCTCTGGAACCACGAGGCCCGCGCCTGGGAGCTCCCGAAGGGCATGGAGGCGAAGTTCGACGGCGGCGAGTGGACCACGAAGCCGTTCGCCGGCATGTCCGAGCCGCGACCGTTCGGCAGCGAGGAGGACGTCTTCGCCGCGCTGGACCAGCGCGCCGTGGGCCTGCAGGACCTCATCCTGATGCGCTACGCCGACGGCACCCGCCGGGTCACGACGCCGGGCCGCGTGGTCTTCAACCACGAGGTGCGGACCGCGCTCGAGGCCGTGGTCGGCGCCGAGGAGCTGGCCGCCCAGCCGTTCCCCGACCGGCACGAGTCGCTCACCAAGCGCCACACCGGGGACTTCATCGAGGAGCTCGTCAACCTCTACGGCGCCACCGCGGTGTCGATGGTGCTCGACGCCTTCAAGGCGCTCGGGTTCCGCTACGCCACCGACTCCGGCCTGACGGTGTCCAAGAACGACATCGTCGTCCCGCCCACGAAGGGCGACATCCTCGCCAAGTACGACGCGAAGGTCGAGGAGGTCGAGGAGTTCTTCGCCCTGGGCGAGATGAGCCCCGAGGAGCGCCACGAGGAGGTCGTGAAGCTCTGGGAGCAGGCCACCGACGAGGTCGCCGAGGCCATGCAGGAGCACCTGTGGCGCCTCAACCCGATCTACATGATGGCCAACTCGGGTGCGCGCGGATCGTTCAAGCAGATCCGCCAGCTGGCCGGCATGCGCGGCTGCATGAACAACCCGAAGGGCGAGACGATCGAGCGGCCCATCAAGTCGAACTTCATGGAGGGCCTCTCCGTCCTCGAGTACTTCATCTCGACCCACGGCGCCCGCAAGGGCCTCGCGGACACCGCGCTGAAGACCGCCGACTCGGGCTACCTCACCCGGCGCCTGGTGGACGTCTCGCAGGACGTGATCGTGCGCGAGCTCGACTGCGGCACCGACGAGGGCATCGAGGTCCCGGTCTTCCGCGACGACAACGCGCTCAACCCGAGCGTGCCCGGCCGCGTGCTGCTCGGCCCGGTCGTCGACCGGCGCACGGGCGAGGTGCTGCTGGACCTGCGGCCCGAGGCCGACTCCGACGACCCCGAGGACGTGGCGGCGGCGACCCGCGGCCACCTCGTCACCACGGTCGAGGGCGAGCGGCTCAACGCGGAGCTGCGCGAGGCGGACGGCACCCCGCGGGACGCGGTCGTGCTCGTGCGCTCGCCCGTGAAGTGCCGCAGCGAGGTCGGCATCTGCGCCCGCTGCTACGGGCGCAACCCGGCGTCCGGCCGGCTCACCGAGCCGGGCGACGCGGTCGGCATCATCGCCGCCCAGTCGATCGGCGAGCCGGGCACCCAGCTCACCATGCGCACGTTCCACACCGGCGGCGTCGCCGGGGCCGACATCACGCACGGCCTCCCGCGCGTCGTGGAGCTCTTCGAGGCCCGCAAGCCGAAGGCCCAGGCCGTGGTCAGCCCGGTCGACGGCTGGGTGCGGATCACCGACGACGAGACCCGCCCGGGGTCGGCCACCCTGACGGTGGTCGAGCCGGAGTACGTCGAGATGGACGACGCGGGCACGGGCGCCACGAAGGCGCCGGTGCGCGAGCACTCCTTCACGGCGCTGCGGCGCACCCAGATCACCGTGGACGACGGCCAGTGGGTCGAGGCGGGCGACCTCCTCACCACCGGCTCGGCCTTCCCGGCGGACATCCTCAGCTCCAAGCCCGGCGTCGCCATCGGCGTGCAGGGCCGCATCACCGGCGTCACGGAGGACGGTGAGCAGTGGCTGCGGGTGGACGTCGAGACCGAGGCGGGCACGTCGCAGCGCTGGCTGCGCCTGCCGGCCGACCGGCCGCGCCCGGTCATCGAGGCCGGCACGCAGGTGCGCACCGGCCAGCGCTTCTACGCCCAGGACGGCGTGCGCGACCGCTCCACCAAGACCGAGCTGTACCTCGTCTCCGAGGTCCAGAACGTCTACCGCTCGCAGGGCGTGGACATCAACGACAAGCACATCGAGCTGATCGTGCGCCAGATGCTCCGCAAGGTGCGGGTGGAGGACCCGGGCGGCACGCACTTCCTGCCCGGCCAGATGGTCGACAAGCCGGTGCTGTACCGCGAGAACGCCCGCGCGGCCCAGCGCATCGAGGAGCAGCTGCTCGAGAAGCGCGAGAGCGGCGAGTTCACCGGCGACGACAGCGAGATCGCGCGCGCCAGGGACGGCGTGCAGGCCGTGGTGGAGCCGCTGATCCTCGGCATCACGAAGGCCTCGCTGGCGACCGAGTCGTTCCTCTCGGCGGCCTCCTTCCAGGAGACGACGAAGGTGCTGACCGACGCCGCCCTCGAGGGCAAGACCGACCGGCTGCGCGGCCTGAAGGAGAACGTGATCATCGGCAAGCTGATCCCGGCCGCCACCGGGCTCAAGCGCTACCGCCAGCTCGAGATCGAGGCCGTCCGGCGCGCGCCGGCGCTGCTCGAGTTCGACCTGGACGAGCCGTTCTCCGAGGCCGACGACGACGCCCTGCTGGGCATCGGCGACGGCGACGGCCAGACGTACTCGTTCGGCCCGGAGCTGGAGGGCGAGGAGTCGTAGACGCCCCGCGCCGAGCGGAGCCGCTGCAGCACCGGAAGGGCCCGCCTCGTGCGGGCCCTTCCGCGTCTTACGCCCGCCCCGCCACCCGCCGGGCCTCCTCCTCGACCTCGTCGCGCACCCGCCGCTCCAGGCGCCGGGTGAGCGGGTCGCCGGTCACGCCGTGGACCACGATCGAGACCATCACCACGGCGACGCAGGTCCAGATGACGACGCCAGCCTCACGGGGGGCCATCAGGCCCGCGCCCAGGGCGGCCGCCGCGTAGTAGAGGCTGCCGATGCCCCGCACGCCGAACCAGCCCACCCAGAGGCGGCCGGCCGCGTCCAGCGGGGACCACCGCAGCGCGACGAGGCAGGCGAGCGGCCGCACCAGCAGGATCAGCACGGGGGCGAGCAGCCAGCCCGCCGGCCCGGGCGCGCGCAGGCCGTCGACCGTCAGCAGGCTGCCGAGCAGCAGGATCATGGCCAGCTCGAGCACGCGCTCGAGGGTCTCCGCGCCGGCGTGGACGCCCGCGTGCTGCTCGTGGCCGCGCTCCCGGCGCCGGAAGGCGATGCCGCCGGCGAACGCGGCGAGGAAGCCGTAGGCGTCGCCGATCACCGTGACGCTGTAGATCGCCAGCACCGCGCCGACGGCCACCCACCCGTCGAGCTCGGGCGCCAGCAGGCCGCGGTCGCGCAGCCGCACCGAGACGGCGCCGATCGCCCACCCGCCGAGCACGCCGATGCCGACGCCGGCGGCGACCGCGTACACCACGTCCACCGCCAGCCACTCGCCGACGTCCCCGGCGCCGGCCCCGCCGGCGATCACGAGCCCCAGCATCACGAAGGGGAAGGCCAGGCCGTCGTTGAGGCCGGCCTCCGAGGTGAGCGCGAAGGCCGGCTCGCGCTCGTCGTCCTCGTCGGGCGGGCCCACGCCCACGTCCCCGGCCAGCACGGGGTCGGTCGGCGCCAGGGCGGCGCCCAGCACGAGGGCGGCGCCGGCCGAGAGGCCCATCGCGAACGCCCCGTAGGCGGCGACGGCGGCGATGGTGAGCGGCATGACCAGCGCCAGCAGGAGCACCGTGGAGCGCCACCGCCGCAGGCCGAGCGGCCGGTCGAGCCGCATGCCGGTCGCGAACAGGGCCACGATCACCGCGAACTCGCTGAGGTGCTCGACGACGTCCGCGTCGTCGACCAGGTGCAGCCAGTGCACGTCGAGCAGCGCGATGCCGCCGGCGGCGAGCGCGCCCATGGCCAGGTAGACGATCGCCGGCGAGAACGCGCGCTCGCGCTGGTGGGTGAGCGCGACCATGGCCACCAGCACGGCGACGCCGAGGAACAGCAGGCCGAGGGCGAAGGCGTCGGCCAGGTGGAGGCCCGGCGAGATCGCCGCCGCGGTCCCGGCGGGATCGATGAGTGCGCGCACGGGGCGGTCCTACCCGCGGCGCCCCCGGCGAACGCCGAGCGTGCGCGGCTCGTCCGGCGGCCCGCGCCGCCGAGGGCGGTGCCGGCGTACGCAGGGCTCAGGGCCTGTGTATGAACTGATCCCGGTACCGATCAGGGTTCTCCGCCGCTCTCCGAGCGGACCTTCGCCTGCTCAGGATGCGGCCACTCGGCCGACCGCGACACCGACGCCGCTACGGTGCTCGCCGCGTGGGCGGACGGTCGGATCGCTCTGGATGCCGAACTGGAGGACCGTCGCCCGGAGGTGCCGGGAGACGCGAAACGCTCGCCCGCGGGGATCCCGGGTGGGGCGCCGCTGGCGTCCTTGCCCGCCCCGGCGATCGGACGAGAAGCCCGCTCGCGGGCACGGCCGAGAAGGCCGCCGTGTCAGAGCTCGCGGCCTCGCCGGAGTTCATACACAGACCGTCAGTTCCCGGTGCCGTCCGGGTCGGGGAAGCGGGCGTGCAGGTGGTCGTCGTGGTTCGGCCAGCGCACGACCACGCCGGCCGGGCCGTGCAGGTCGAGGCGCGGGCCGATCAGCACGAGCGAGGCGCCCTGGGCGACGAGCCGGTCCACGACCGCCTGGGTCAGCTCGCGGTCGTAGGTGGCGGCGTCGACCGACGACTCGGCGCCGTCGCGGCGCACCAGCCGGATGTCCACGTCCAGGCCGTTCTGGTGGGAGGCGTGCCCGACCACCGGCCCGGTGAAGGGCCCGCCGCCCGGGCGCGACAGGTCGCCCACGCCGAGCCGCGGCTGCTCGGGGTGGGTGGCCTCCCACCACACGCCCAGGTCCATCACCTGGCGCACGAGGGCCGCCGTGCCCCAGGTGCGCTCGGCGCCGCCCGGCGGCCGCTGGGTGGCGGGGTCGTAGGTGTAGTAGCCGGGCCCCTCGGCGGGCAGGCGCACCGCGTTGTGCAGCGCGCCGGCGTTCGGCGTGCCCAGCGCCAGGCTCTCGCGCCACTCCACCGCGGGGCGGGCGGCGCGCGAGGCGGGGGCCTCGCGCCGGGGGCGCGGGGCCGGCTCGGGCGCCGGCGCGGCCGGGCGGGCGACCGGGGCGGGGGCGGCCTGGGCGACGGACGGGCCGCTGCCCTCCTGCAGCGCGGCGACCGGCACGAGGGCGGCCACGAGCGCGAGCAGCGTCACCCACGCCCACTGGGGGCGGCCGCCCCGCCGCCGGCGCCTGCGCCCGAGCGAGGCGGCGCAGGCGGGGCAGCAGCTGAGCGCCTCGCGGCGGTGCCGTCGCGAACCCATGCGTCCGAAGGTACCACCGCGGGGGCGCGTTTCCCCTGCAACGCGCGTTGTGGAATGCCCCCGCAGTAGTGTGGGGGCGTGATCGCCGGCCTCGTCGCCCGCCCGCTGCGCCTCGTCGCGCTGCTCGCGGCGCTCGCCGCCGTGGCGGCCGGCCTGTGGTCCTGGCAGCGCGCCGGCTCCAGCACGGAGGTCAGCGCCGACGCCGCGGTGCGCGACTTCCGGCGGGACGGCGGCGGCGACGCGGCCGGTCCGGCCCCGGCGGGGGTGCCACGGCCCGGGGTCTACACCATGCGCCAGGAGGGCTCCGAGCGCGGCGGCGCAGGGCCCCTGTCGGTGACCCGCGACCTGCCCGGGACGGCGCGGTACGTGGTGCGCGCCGTGCCCGGCGGCTGGTCGGAGGAGCTCCTGCTGAGCGAGGAGCACGTCGAGGGCGTGCGCCTTCGCGTCGACGCCCGGGGCGCGGCGCGCGAGGTGGCGCGCCGCACCCACGTCACCTTCCTCGGCGTCGGCCGCGACGACCGGCGCGAGCCGCGGCCCGCGCCGCTGCGCCTGCCGCGGCCCCTGACGGTCGGCCGCGCCTGGGAGAGCGCCTACCGGGCGGGCACCCTGCGCGTCACCGCCCGCTCCGAGGTGCTGCGCGCCGAGACCGTGGAGGTCGACGGCAGGCCGCTGACCGCCCGGGTGGTGCGCACCGTCTCCGACACGGAGGGGGCCCATCCCGGCCGGCGGACCGACGTGGTCTGGTGGTCGCCGGCGCTGACGCTGCCCCTGCGATGGGAGATCGACATGCGCATCACCGGCGTGGTCTCCCTGCGCACGCGGGCGGCGCTGGTGCTCGAGAGCACCACGCCGCTGGTGTGACGCGCGGGCCGTCACCGGCGACCGCGCGTTTGCTAGCCTCTGCGGGCCGGTCACCCGGCCCCTGTCCTGTCGTGCTCGAAAAAAGGCACCATTGCCCACGATCAACCAGCTGGTCCGCAAGGGCCGCCGCCCCAAGTCATCCCGTGTGACGACGCCCGCCCTCCGGGGCGCGCCCCAGAAGCGCGGCGTCTGCACCCGCGTCTACACCACCACCCCGAAGAAGCCGAACTCGGCGCTGCGGAAGGTGGCCCGTGTGCGGCTGACCAACCTGATGGAGATCTCCTGCTACATCCCCGGTGAGGGGCACAACCTGCAGGAGCACTCGGTCGTCCTCGTGCGCGGGGGCCGCGTCCGCGACCTGCCGGGCGTGCGGTACAAGGTGATCCGGGCGGCGCTGGACGCGGCGGGGGTCAACGACCGCCGCAAGGGCCGGTCGAAGTACGGCGCGAAGAGGCCCAAGTAATGCCGCGCCGCGCAGTCGTCACCCGCCGTCCGCTCGACCCGGACCCCGTCTACAACAGCGCCCTGGTCACCCAGCTGGTGAACAAGGTGCTCCGCGACGGCAAGAAGTCGACCTCCGAGGGGGTGGTCTACGGGGCGCTGGAGCGCATCCGCGACCGCACCGGCCGCGACCCCGTCGCGGTCATGGAGGAGGCCATCCGCAACGTCACCCCGGCGCTCGAGGTCAAGTCCCGCCGCGTCGGCGGCGCGACGTACCAGGTGCCGATCGAGGTGGCCCCGCGCCGCGGGCGCACGCTGGCCATCCGCTGGCTCGTGCGCTACGCGCGGGAGCGCCGCGAGAAGCAGATGAGCGAGCGGCTCGCCAACGAGCTGCTCGACGCCCTGGGCTCGCAGGGGGGCGCCTTCAAGCGGAAGGACGACCTCTACCGGATGGCGCAGGCGAACAAGGCGTTCGCGCACTACCGCTGGTAGGCGCACCCCCTCCGTCCGACGGGGGCCGGGGGGCTGATCTGAAGTGACTCCCGCGATCGGCCGGCTCCCGCCGGCCGGCGCCGCGACTCGGACGAGGTGAAGGGCTGTGACGACGACCGCGAAGAAGGTCTCCCTCGAGAAGACCCGGAACATCGGGATCATGGCGCACATCGACGCCGGGAAGACCACCACGACCGAGCGGATCCTCTACTACACCGGCCGCACGCACCGGCTGGGTGAGGTGCACGAGGGCGCGGCGACGATGGACTGGATGGCGCAGGAGCAGGAGCGCGGCATCACCATCACGAGCGCCGCCACCACCTGCTTCTGGCGCGACCACCGCATCAACATCATCGACACGCCGGGCCACGTCGACTTCACCATCGAGGTGGAGCGCAGCCTGCGCGTGCTCGACGGCGCGGTCGCGGTGTTCGACTCGGTCGCCGGCGTCGAGCCGCAGAGCGAGACCGTGTGGCGCCAGGCCGACCGCTACGGCGTGCCGCGCATCGCCTACGTCAACAAGATGGACCGCATCGGGGCGAGCTTCGAGCGCTCCGTCCAGACGATGATCGACCGGCTCGGCGCGAAGGCCGTGCCGATCCAGCTGCCGATCGGGGCCGAGTCCGAGTTCCGCGGCATCGTCGACCTGATCGGCATGAAGGCGATGCTCTACAAGGACGACCTCGGCACCGAGTTCGACCTGGCGGACATCCCCGAGGACATGGCCGACGAGGCCCAGGCGGCCCGCGACCAGCTCATCGAGGCGCTCGCCGACCACGACGACGAGCTCGCCGAGCTCTACCTCGAGGGCGAGGAGATCGACAAGGACCGCCTGGTGGCGGCCATCCGCAGCGCGGTGCTGGCGATCGAGATGACGCCGGTCCTCTGCGGCTCCTCCTTCAAGAACAAGGGCGTCCAGCCGCTGCTCGACGCGATCGTCGACCTGCTCCCCTCGCCGCTCGACGTGAAGCCCGCCACGGGCATCGTCCCGGGCACCGAGGACGAGGTCGTCCGCGAGGCCGACCCCAAGGGCCCGCTGTCGGCGCTCGCGTTCAAGGTCATGAGCGACCCGTACGTCGGCCGCCTCACCTACCTGCGCGTCTACTCCGGCACGCTCGCCAGCGGCAGCTCCGTCATCAACTCGACGAAGGACCGCAAGGAGCGCGTCGGCCGGCTGCTGCTGATGCACGCCAACCACCGCGAGGACATCGACGAGGTCGAGGCCGGCGACATCGTCGCCGCCGTGGGCCTCAAGTCCACCACCACCGGCGACACGCTCACCGACGCCAGCGACCCGGTCGTGCTCGAGCAGATGACCTTCCCGACGCCGGTCATCAACCTGGCGATCGAGCCGAAGACCAAGCAGGACCAGGAGAAGCTCGCGACCGCCCTCCAGCGCCTGTCGGAGGAGGACCCGACCTTCCGCGTCCAGACCGACGAGGAGACCGGCCAGACCGTCATCTACGGCATGGGCGAGCTCCACCTCGAGATCATCGTCGACCGGCTCATGCGCGAGTTCAACGTCGACGCGAACGTCGGCCAGCCGCAGGTGGCCTACCGCGAGACGATCCGCAAGCCGGTCAACAAGGTCGAGGGCCGCTTCGTGCGCCAGACCGGTGGCCGCGGCCAGTTCGGCCACGTCTACCTCGACGTCGAGCCCAACGAGCAGGGCGCGGGCTACGAGTTCGAGAGCAAGATCGTCGGCGGCGCCATCCCCAAGGAGTACGTCCCCGCGGTCGACCAGGGCGTCCAGGAGGCGCTCGAGGGCGGCGTCGTGGCGGGCTACCCGATGGTCGACGTCAAGGTGCGGCTGGTGGACGGCTCGTACCACGAGGTCGACTCCTCGGAGATCGCCTTCAAGATCGCCGGCTCGATGGCCCTCAAGGAGGCCGTCAGGCGCGCGAGCCCGACGCTCCTCGAGCCGGTCATGGCCGTCGAGGTCGTCGTGCCGCAGGACTTCGTCGGCACGGTGGTCGGCGATCTCACCTCGCGCCGCGGCCGGATCGGCGGCATGGAGTCGCGGGGCAACACCGAGGTCGTCAACGCCCAGGTGCCGCTGTCGCAGATGTTCGGCTACGCGACCGCGGTGCGCTCCGCCACCCAGGGGCGCGCGACCTTCACGATGCAGTTCCACTCGTACCAGGAGGTCCCCGCCTCCATCGCCGAGGAGATCAAGGCGAAGGCCGGCACGGCCGCCTAGTCGTGGTCGTCACCCGGCCCCGCATGGGGCCGGGTGGGCGCCCGCCCGTCGTCGACGGTGCGGGCGTGCTGGGGCGGAACCATCGCGCGGGCGGGACCGGCCCTGCCGGGCCGACCCGTCCGTTGACGAGGTCGGCGACGGACCGGGTCGGCCGGGGACGATCCCGAGCGCGGGGCGGGAGCCGGCCCTGCGGGCCGGCTGGCGCTGGGTGGGTGGTCGAGGGACGAGGTGGTCCCGGTCCGTCCTCGACGAGGTCGTCCACGGACGGGGTCGGCCGGGGACGATCCTGTGCGCGGGCGGGACCCGGCCCTGGCGGGCCGGCTCGCGCTGGGCGGGTGTCGACCGCCGTGCCCCTCACGCGGGGACCCGGCCTCTTTCGGGCCGGGTCACGCGGCAAATCGCCCCTGGCCGGGGCGATTTGCACACCGGCGCACCGCCTTCGGCGGGGCGGGCGCCGGAAACCCCACTGACGTGAGCGTCCGTGGTGCGCGTGGGGTGTGCCCCGCGCCCTCGTGGGCCGGTGATCCCTCCCGCCTTCGGCGGTCGTGTCTCCGACCACCTCGTCCCTCGACCACGTCGTCCGGGACGGAGCTCGTCCAGTTCGCCGCGCGGCGCGCCCCGGCGGCGCGTCAGCGCCGACGGAGCCGCGCGGTTGGGGGGCAAATTGCCGAATCGGCGCGCCCCGGCCGCCAGGCCGGAGCCGATTCGGCCGGCGCGCCCGGGGCGTTCCTCAGTCCGACGCAGCCCAGGCCGCCCTGCGAAGCCGGGCGGCCTGGGCGGGACGATCAGAGCTCGCGGCCGCACCGCGAAGCCGGGCGGTTGGGCGGGACGATCAGAGCTCGCGGCCGCACCGCGGAGCCGGAGTGTCTCTCCGCGGGACGACCAGAAGCTACCGCTCCGGGCGGAAGAGGCCGGCGCCGCCGCCGAGGTAGGGCTCCACGCGGCGGCAGGTGACGCCGGCGCGGCGGGCGTAGCGGGCCCACAGGTCGGCGTACTGGTCGAAGCCGACCATCGGCGCCTGGCGCTCGAGCTGGCGCAGCAGGGTCACGTGGTAGCAGTGGTAGTTCTCGTCGGCGAGGTAGCTGGCCCAGGGGCGGCCGGGGGTCAGCAGGCCGTAGAGGCTCCAGCGCCCGGTGTCGTGCACCGGCAGGTAGCGGATGAGCGTGGCCTCGCCCGCGCGGGCGAGCGCGCGGGCCAGGCGGCCGCCCGCCATCGCGCCCGGGGCGCGCGGGCGGACGCGCTGCTCGCGCGGGCCGGTGCGGCGCGGCTGGGGCCGTGAGGTCAGCAGCGGACCGGTGGTCTCGAGGTTGATGATCGTCACCATGAAGCCGTTGAGCGCGGCGCCCTTCCAGGGGCTGGCGCCCGGGTAGGCGCGCTCCACGAACCAGGGCCGGGGCCGGCGCACCTGCGGCGTGCTCACCCGGCTGCGCACGCCACCGGCGGCGACCGGCACCTGGAAGGCGCGCAGGGCGCCGGTGGCGGCGGCGGCGAAGCGGGGGTCGCCGGTGCGGTGGTAGGCCCGCGCCATGAGCTGGGCGATGCGGCCCTGCGCCATGCCCGAGGCGCCGGGGCGGATGGCGCCGGGGACGTCCGGGACGTCGTAGTACTCCCACAGCAGGAAGCGCGCGCGGCCGGCGCGGCGCGCGACACCGTACGGCAGCAGCGCCGAGGCCAGGCGCTCCGGCGACAGCCCCGCGTTGAGGTCCTGCCAGCGCCCGGCGGTGGCGACCGGGTTGACCGCGAAGCCGCGCCGCTCCCAGTAGGTGGAGAGCACGCCGTCGGGGTCGCGGATGATCGCCCGGCTGCCCGGCGCCCCGCGCCGGGCGTAGTACCACGCGTTCACCTGCAGGGTGCGAAGCACCGTCGCGCGCCGGCCCTCCGGCTCGCGCGGGCCGAGGTGCCGGTCGGCCAGCCGCAGCACGTAGCCGATGTCGGCGCGGGTGCGCGAGCCGGGAGGCGCCTCGCGGGAGGCCTCCCGCAGCGTCGCGCGGGCGGTCGCGGCGTCCTCGGGCAGGCCGCCGGCCGGGATCGCGAAGCTCGGCCGCGCGGCGGCCGCGGGGCCGGCGAGCGCCAGCGACAGCAGCAGGGTGGCGCCGACGCGGAAGACGGGGTGGCGGCCGGCCACCCGGCGGGCCTGGTCCGCCGTCGGCCGGCGGGGCAGGTCGAAGAAGCGGCCGGTGAGCCAGCCGAAGCGCCGCACGTACGCGGCGACGACGGCGGCCCGCTCGTCGCCGCCGACCGGCGTCGCGCGGAACCGCTCCGTGCGGCGGCCGTGGATGAGCTCGCCCCAGCCGGCGGCGTCCAGGTTGCGCGCCCAGTCGGTGCGCCCGCGCGGGGCCACGAGGTAGCGCCGCCCGCGCCGGCGCAGCACCAGCACGGGGGTGGAGCGCAGGCGTCCGCTGCGCCGGCCGTGCACGCGCAGCATGCGCAGCCCCGGCAGCGGCAGGCCGAGCCGGCCCACGAGCAGGGCGATGACGCCGTTCAGGGCGCGCGCCGGCACGCCCACGCCGCGTCCGCGCGCCGAGATCACGCGAGCCTCGCCAGCAGGTGCTCGGCCGGGTGCACCGCGGGGCGGCCGGTGGTGCGGCGGATCTGCTCCCGGCAGGAGGTGCCGGCGGCCACGGCCAGGTCGGCGCCGCGCACCGCGGGCGCGAGCCGGTCCTCGGCGATGCGCCGCGACAGGCCGGGGTGGAGGTGCCCGAACGCGCCCGCCATGCCGCAGCAGCCGGCGCCGGAGTCGCGCACCCGCAGGCCCGGCAGCCGGCCGAGCGCCGCGGCGCCCTCCTCGCCGCCGCCGAGCGCGCGCGCGTGGCAGTGCTCGTGCACCACGACGTCCGCGTCGGCCGCCTCGTCGCGCAGCGGCGGCCCGCCCAGGTCGAGCACGGCGCGCTCGAAGGTCACGGCGGCGTCCCGCACCCACGCCGCGCGCGGGTCGCCCGGCACGAGTCGGGGCAGGTCGTCGACGAGCATCGACCAGCAGGACGGCTCGAGCACCACGATGCGGCGCCCCGCCAGGGCGTGCGGCGCCAGGCGGTCCAGCGCGCGCCGGGCCCGCGAGCGCGCCTGGGCCACGAGCCCCTGCGAGAGCAGCGGGCGGCCGCAGCACCCGGGGTCCACGACGCCGGCGCGCGCGCCGGCCGCCCGCAGCACGCGCAGGGCGGCGTCGCCGATGGAGGGCTCCAGGTAGCGGGTGAAGGTGTCGGCCATGACCACGATGTCGGCAGCCGCGGGCGTCGCCCCGACGTCCGGGGTGCCAGTAGACGCAGACGGGCGCCACCGGCGCACGGGGGCCGGGGGTGCGTCGCCCGTCAGCCGCCCCGCCGCCACGGCCGCCCGGCGCGCGAGCCGCGGCGCCCCGCTGCCGAGGGCGAGCAGCTCGTGGGCGTGGCCGAGCATCCGGGCGCGCAGCGGCACGCCGCGCGCCCGGTGGCGATGGGCGAGCGCCTCCACCTTGAGGGCGGCCATGTCCACGCCGGCCGGGCACTCCGCGGCGCACGCCTTGCAGGCCAGGCACAGCTCGAGCGCCTCGTGCAGGCCGTCGTCGGCGAGCCCGGCCTCCAGGCGACCCTCGAGGGCGGCGCGCAGCGCGACCGCCCGCCCGCGGGTGGCGTGTCGCTCGTCGCCGAGCGCCTGGTAGCTGGGGCACATCGCGCCCGAGCGCGCGCGGCACGCGCCGTTGCCGTTGCACGCCTCGCCGGCGCGCGCCAGGCCGCCCTCGCGCGCGAACGAGACGGCGGTGCGCCGGGGCAGCCGCGGCGGCGAGGCCACCAGGCGCAGGCCCTCGTCGAGCGGGTCGGGGTCGACGATGATCCCCGGGTTGAGCATCCCCTCGGCGTCGAGCAGGCGCTTGAGCGCCCCGAAGGCGGCGATCGTCGGCGGCGGGTACATCCGCGGCAGCAGCTCGCCGCGGGCGCGCCCGTCGCCGTGCTCGCCCGACAGCGAGCCCTCCAGCGCGACCACCAGGTCGGCGGTCGCCTCGGCGATGCGCCGCAGCGCGGGCACGGCGCCGGGCCGGCGCAGGTCCATGCGCGGCCGGATGTGCAGGCAGCCGACGCTCGCGTGCCCGTACCAGACCGCGTCCACGCCCTCGCGGTCGAGGATGCGGCGCACGCCGCCGACGAGCTCGGGCAGCCGGGCGGGCGGCACCGCCGGGTCCTCGATGAAGGCGAGCGGCCGGGGGTCGCCCGGGCCGGCGGGCACCGCGCCCAGGGCGCGCCCGATGCCGGCGCGGCGCACCGCCCACACGGCCTCCTGCTCGCGCGGGTCGAGCACGGCGCGGGCGCCGCGCACCCGGCGCACCCGCTCGGCCACCTCGTCCGGCGGGCCGCTGTGCTCCACGAGCAGCTGCACGGGGGCGTCGGCGCCGAGCGCCCCGCGGGCCATGATCTCGACCGCCGACGGTCCGTCCTCCAGGGCGCGCAGGGCGGCGTCGACCGCCGCCTCCACCGAGTCGGCGCCGAGCAGCGCGATGCCGCGGGCGGCGGGGCGCGGCACCAGCCGCAGCAGGGCCGAGCGCACGACCGCCAGCGTGCCCTCCGACCCGCAGACCACCCGCGGCCAGTCGGGCTCGTCGCCCCCGAGCGCCTCGAGGGCGTACCCGGAGACCCGCCGCAGCAGGGTGCGCGGCGTGGCGTGCGCGGCCAGCGGCCGGGCCGCCTCCAGCGCCGCGGGCGCCGCCCCGCCCCGGCGCAGGGTGGCGCGCGTGCCGTCGGCGAGCGTGACGTCGAGCGCGAGCACGTGGTCGGCGGTCAGGCCGTGGACCACCGACCGCGCCCCGGCCGAGTTGTTGGCGATCATGCCGCCGAGCGTCGCCCGGCTGGCCGAGGCCACGTCGGGCCCGAAGGCCAGGCCGTGGCGGGCGGCCGCGGCGTCGAGGTGGGCCAGCACCACGCCGGGGCCGACGCGGGCGGTCATCGCGTCGGGGTCGATGCGGACCGCGTCCAGCAGCGAGGTGTCGACCACGAGCCCGCGCCCCACCGCCTGGCCCGCCAGCGAGGTGCCCGCGCCCCGCACCGTGAGCGGCGCCCCGGCCGCGCGGCAGGCGGCGACCGCGGCGTCGAGGTCGTCGGCCGAGCGGGCCCGCAGCACCGCCGCCGGGCGCCGCCGGTAGAGGCTCGCGTCGCAGGCGTAGAGCTCCCGCGAGGCCGCGTCGGCCCGCACCTCGCCGGCCGCCGTGCGGCGCAGCTGATCGACGAGCGCGAACGCGTCCACGGCGGCATGGTACGGTGCCCTCCGCCTGCCTCGCACGAGGCCGTGCGGGCGGGTGGAATCGCCTTGCGGGCCGGGGTCCGTTTGCTAATCTACCCCGGCTCTACGGAGCGCCCGGTTCTCTGTGCGCGGCCCACGGGCCGCGCGTTCTGTGCCGGGGGAGATTTTCGTCCGGGAAAGCGGCCGCTGAGCAGGCCGTCACGCCGAGTGCCCAGAGGGAGCTATCGATGGCGAAAGAGAAGTTCGACAGGTCCAAGCCGCACGTCAACATCGGCACCATCGGCCATGTCGACCACGGCAAGACGACCCTGACGGCCGCCATCACCAAGGTCCTCGCCGAGAAGGTCGGCGGCGAGACCAAGGCCATCGCCTACGACTCCATCGACAAGGCGCCGGAGGAGCGTGAGCGCGGCATCACGATCGCGACCTCGCACGTCGAGTACGAGACCGAGAACCGCCACTACGCCCACGTGGACTGCCCGGGCCACGCCGACTACATCAAGAACATGATCACGGGCGCCGCCCAGATGGACGGCGCGATCCTGGTCGTGTCCGCGGCCGACGGCCCGATGCCGCAGACGCGCGAGCACATCCTGCTCGCCCGCCAGGTCGGCGTGCCGTCGATCGTCGTGTTCCTCAACAAGGCCGACATGGTCGACGACGAGGAGCTGCTCGAGCTCGTCGAGCTCGAGGTCCGCGAGCTGCTGTCCTCCTACGAGTTCCCCGGCGACGACACGCCGGTGATCCGCGGCTCCGCGCTCAACGCCCTCAACGGCGACGCGGCGGCCGAGGAGAGCATCCTCGAGCTGATGGCGGCGGTGGACGACTTCGTCCCGCTCCCCGAGCGCGACGTGGACAAGCCGTTCCTGATGCCGGTGGAGGACGTCTTCACCATCACCGGCCGCGGCACGGTGGCCACCGGCCGCGTCGAGCGCGGCATCATCAAGGTCGGCGAGACGGTGGAGATCGTCGGGATGACCCCCGAGACCACCAGCACCGTCGTGACCGGCGTCGAGATGTTCCGCAAGCTGCTCGACGAGGGCCAGGCCGGCGACAACATCGGCGCGCTGCTCCGCGGCGTCAAGCGCGAGGAGATCCAGCGCGGCCAGGTGCTGGCGGCGCCGAAGTCGATCACCCCGCACACGAAGTTCACCGCCCAGGTGTACGTCCTCTCGAAGGACGAGGGCGGCCGCCACACGCCGTTCTTCTCCAACTACCGCCCGCAGTTCTACTTCCGCACCACGGACGTGACGGGCGTGGTGAACCTGGAGGAGGGCGTGGAGATGGTCATGCCCGGCGACAACGCCACCATGACGGTCGAGCTGATCCAGCCGATCGCCATGGAGGAGGGCCTGCGCTTCGCGATCCGCGAGGGGGGCCGCACCGTCGGCGCCGGCGTCGTCGAGAGCATCATCCAGTAGCAGGGGTTCGTCCCCGGCCCCGTCGTCTCCCTCGCGGAGGCGGCGGGGTTTTCTTTCCCCCCGAATCCGAGGCGCCGCGAAGAGTGCAGCAGAACAAGATCAGAATCCGCCTCAAGGCATACGACCACGAGCTGATCGACAAGAGCGCCGCGTCGATCGTGGAGACCGCGCAGCGGAGCGGCGCCACGATCTCGGGTCCCGTCCCGCTCCCGACCGAGCGCAACGTCTACTGCGTGATCCGCGGCCCGTTCAAGGACAAGGACTCGCGGGAGCACTTCGAGATCCGCACCCACAAGCGCCTCATCGACATCTACTCGCCCACGCCGAAGACGGTCGACTCGCTCATGCGCCTCGACCTGCCCGCCGGCGTCGACATCGAGATCAAGGCGTAGCGCGATGGCCGCGATCATCGGACGCAAGGTCGGCATGACCCAGATCTTCGGCGAGGACGGCGCCCGCGTGCCGCTCACCGTGATCGAGGCCGGCCCCTGCCACGTGACCCAGGTGAAGACCGAGGAGGCCGACGGCTACGCCGCCGTGCAGCTCGGCTTCGGCGCCATCAAGCCCAAGCGGCTCGCCGGCGGCGAGCTCGGCCACCTCAAGAAGGCCGGCGCGCCGCCCGTGCGCCACCTGCACGAGTTCAGCCTCGAGGAGGTGGGCGAGGTCGCGCTGGGCGACGTCGTCACCGTCGAGGGCTTCGAGCCGGGCCAGGTGGTCCGCGTGACCGGCACCTCGAAGGGCAAGGGCTACGCCGGCACCATCAAGCGCCACAACTTCAAGCGCGGGCCGAAGAGCCACGGCTCCCACAACATCCGCCAGCCCGGGTCGATCGGCGCCGCCGCCTACCCGGCGCGCGTCTTCAAGGGCCTGCGCATGAGCGGCCACATGGGCGCGCGCACGGTCACCCAGCGCGGCCTGCAGGTGGTCGACCGCGACGTCGAGCGCAACCTGCTGCTCGTGCGCGGGGCGGTCCCGGGCGGCGTCAACGGCATCGTGATCGTGAGGCCCGAGTGACCCTTCCGGTACTGGACCCCGCAGGCCTGCCCGCCGGCTCGGCGCCGCTCGCGCCGGCCATCGCCGAGCAGGCCATCAAGCAGCACCTCATCCACGAGACGGTGGTCGCCGAGCTCGCCGCCCGGCGCGCCGGCACCCACTCGACGCTGACCCGCGGGCAGGTCCGCGGCGGCGGCAAGAAGCCGTGGCGCCAGAAGGGCACCGGCCGCGCCCGCCAGGGCTCGACCCGCGCCCCGCAGTGGACCGGCGGCGGCACCGTCTTCGGGCCGACCCCGCGCTCCTACGGCGGCAAGGTCAACCGCAAGGTGCGTCAGCAGGCGTTCCGCGCCGCCCTGCGCGCCCACGCCGACCGCGGCTCGGCCGCGGTGATGGACGCGACCGGCTGGGACGCGCCCTCCACCAAGCGCGCGGCCGAGTACCTGCGCCAGGCGCCCGACGGGCTCCAGGTGCGGCCGCTGCTCGTGGTGCTGGACGACGTCCAGTCGGTCGAGGCGCGCGCCTTCCGCAACCTCGAGGGCGTCTACGTGTTGTCCGGCGCCGAGCTCGAGACGGTCGACGTGGTCGCCGCGCGGGCCCTGCTCGTGGAGCGGGCCGTGTGGGAGCGCCTCGCGGGCGCGCCGCTCGAGGTGGCCGAGGTGTCGCCCAAGCCGACGCCGAAGCCGGCCCCGCAGCGCACCGCGCCGGCCGCGCCCGCCAACCAGGTGGCCGCGCCCGCCGAGGAGGCGCCGAAGCCGAAGCGCTCGCGCAAGAAGGCCGCCGAGGAGCCCGTCGCCGAGGAGCCGGCGGCCGAGGCGACCGCCGAGGAGCCGGCCGCCGACCGGGCGCCGCTCGCCGAGGCCGACCAGGTGCCGGGCGACGCGCCCGCCGAGGAGGCCCCCGAGGCCGAGGAGGAGCGCTCGTGAGCAGCCTGCGGCAGGACATCCGGCGCGTCATCGTGCGCCCGGTCATCTCGGAGAAGAGCTTCCAGCTCGTGCAGGCGCACAACCAGTACACGTTCCGCGTGCTGGACAGCGCCCACAAGACGGAGATCCGCCAGGCGATCGAGGACCTCTTCGACGTCACGGTGACCGACGTGCGGACCGTGTCCGTGCGCAGCAAGCCCAAGCGGCGCGGCGTCAGCCGCGGTCGCCGCCCGGGCTGGAAGAAGGCCATCGTCGAGCTCCGGCCCGGCGACACGATCGAACTGTTCGAGGGCGCCTGATGGGGATCCGCAAGTACAAGCCGACGTCGCCGGGCCGGCGGTTCGTCACCGGCTCCGACTTCGAGGAGGTCACGAAGACGACCCCCGAGAAGTCGCTGCTCGGGAAGATCCACAAGTCCGGCGGGCGCAACAACAACGGCCGCGTGACCAGCCGCCACATCGGGGGCGGCCACAAGCGCCGCTACCGGATCATCGACTTCAAGCGCCGCAAGGACGACGTGCCGGCCAAGGTCGCCGCCATCGAGTACGACCCCAACCGGTCGGCCCGCATCGCCCTGCTGCACTACGCCGACGGCGAGAAGGCCTACATCCTCGCGCCGCAGCGGCTGCGCGTGGGCGACACGGTGATGAGCGGCCCGAAGGCCGACATCAAGCCGGGCAACTCGCTCGCCCTGCGCGACATCCCGACCGGCACGGTCGTGCACAACATCGAGCTCCAGATCGGGCGCGGCGGGCAGCTCTGCCGCTCGGCCGGCGTCGGGGCGCAGCTCATGGCGAAGGAGGGCGACTACGCCACCCTCCGCCTGCCCTCGAGCGAGATGCGCATGGTGCACGCCGACTGCCGAGCGACCGTGGGCCAGATCGGCAACGCCACGCACGAGAACATCAGCGTCGGCAAGGCCGGCCGCAGCCGCTGGAAGGGCAAGCGCCCCAAGGTGCGCGGCTCCGCCATGAACCCGGTCGACCACCCGCACGGCGGCGGGGAGGGCAAGAGCAACTCCGGGCGCCACCCGGTCACCCCGTGGGGCAAGCCGACCAACGGCTACCGCACCCGGGTCAAGGGCAAGCCCAGCTCGAAGTACATCGTCCGCGGCCGCAAGCGCGGCAAGCACACCGAGGGGCGTTAGCGAATGGGTCGCAGCACCAAGAAGGGGCCGTTCGTCGACGAGCGGCTGATGAAGCGCATCGAGGACATGAACGCCGCGAACGAGAAGCGCATCGTGCGCACCTGGTCGCGCGCCTCGACGATCTTCCCCGAGATGGTCGGCCACACGATCGCCGTGCACGACGGGCGCAAGCACGTGCCCGTGTTCGTGAGCGAGAGCATGGTCGGCCACAAGCTGGGCGAGTTCGCCCCCACCCGCACCTATCGGGGCCACGCCGGCTCCGACCGGACCTCCACGATGCGCCGATGAGCACCGACACCCAGACCCCGCCCGTGGTGGAGGCCACCGCGAAGTACGTCCGCACGTCGGCCCGCAAGGGCCGGCTGGTGGCCGACCTCGTGCGCGGCAAGTCGGTCGCGGAGGCGCAGGCGATCCTCGCCTACAGCACCCGCGCGGCCGCCGTGCCGGTGCGCAAGGTGCTGCAGTCGGCGATCGCGAACGCGGACCACAACCACGGCCTCGACCCGCGCGACCTCGTGCTGGCGCGCGTCACCGTGGACGAGGGCCCCACGATCAAGCGCTACCGGCCGCGGGCCCAGGGCCGGGCGACGCCGATCATGAAGCGCACCTGCCACATCACCATCGGCCTGGCCGAGACGGGACGCTAGAGACATGGGTCAGAAGATCAATCCGACCGGCTTCCGGCTGGGCGTGCTCAGCGGCTGGCGCAGCAACTGGTTCTCGACGCGCGACTACGCGAAGTACCTCGACGAGGACCGCGTGGTGCGCAACCACATCCTCGGCAAGCTGAGCCACGCCGGCCTGTCGTCGATCCACCTGAAGAAGGACCAGACCAAGCTCACCGTCGACATCTTCACCGCCCGCCCGGGCATCGTGATCGGCAAGAGCGGGTCCGAGGTCGACGCGCTGCGCCGCGAGCTCAACCGGCTCACCGGCAAGCAGATCCAGGTGAACATCAACGAGATCAAGCGCCCCGAGCTCGACGCGAAGCTCGTGGCGCAGTCGATCGCCGAGCAGCTCGAGAACCGGGTCAGCTTCCGGCGGGCGATGAAGCGCGCGCTGACATCCGCCATGCGCTCCGGCGCCCAGGGCGTGAAGATCCAGTGCGGCGGCCGCCTGGGCGGCACCGAGATGTCCCGCTCGGAGCACTACTCCGACGGGCGCGTCCCCCTGCACACGCTGCGCGCGGACATCGACTACGGCTTCCACGAGGCCAAGACCACCTTCGGCCGGATCGGCGTGAAGGTGTGGATCAACAAGGGCGAGGTGCTGCCCGAGGGCGTCACCGACAGCCGCGGCCGCACCGACATGGAGGCGGCCCCGCCGCCGCGCCGTCCGCGCCGCGACCGCCGTCCCGGCGGGGGCCGCGACCGCGGGGGCGACCGCGCGGGCCAGGGTTCCCGGGGGGGTGACAGCTGATGCTGATGCCGAAGCGCACCAAGCACCGCAAGGAGCACCGCGGTCGCCGCAACGGCTTCTCGAAGGGCAACCACACGATCCACTTCGGCGAGTACGGCCTGAAGGCCCTCGAGCCGGGGTCGATCACCAACCGCCAGATCGAGGCCGCCCGTATCGCCATGACCCGTCGCATCAAGCGCGGCGGCAAGGTGTGGATCAACATCTTCCCCCAGAAGTCCTTCACCAAGAAGCCGGCCGAGACCCGCATGGGCTCCGGCAAGGGCTCGCCCGAGGGGTGGGTCGCGGTGGTGAAGCCGGGTCGCATCATGTTCGAGCTGGCCGGCGTGCCCGAGCCGCTCGCCCGCGACGCGATGCGCCTCGCCGCCAACAAGCTGCCGGTCCGCTGCAAGTTCGTGACGCGCGAGGACGGGTAGGACGTGAAGCCGAACGAGATCCGAGACCTTTCCGACGACGAGCTCGCCCAGCGGCTCGCCGAGGCCCGCGAGGCGCACTTCAACCTGCGCTTCCAGCACGCCTCCGGCGCGCTGGAGCGGACCTCGGAGCTGTCGGCCCGGCGCCGCGAGATCGCGCGCCTCCTGACCATCGCCCGAGAGAGGGAGCTGCAGGCATGAGCGCCGCCGTCCGCACCCCGCAGGAGTCGGTGGCGTCGCGCAAGAGCCGTACGGGCTATGTCGTGTCGGCGTCCCGCGACAAGACCATCACCGTGCTGCTCGAGACGTCGCGGCCCCACCCCGTGTACGGCAAGACGGTCCGCACGTCGACGAAGCTCCACGCGCACGACGAGCGCAACGAGGCGGGCGAGGGCGACCTCGTGCGCGTCGTGGAGACCCGTCCGCTGTCCCGCCAGAAGCGCTGGCGGCTGGTCGAGATCATCGAGAAGGCGCGGTAGTGATCCAGGTCGAGACACGGCTCCGCGTGGCCGACAACACCGGCGCGCGCGAGATCCTCTGCATCCGCATCATGGGCGGCTCCCGCCGGCGCACCGCGTCCGTGGGCGACGTGATCGTGGGCACCGTCAAGGCGGCGGTCCCCAACGGCGCCATCAAGAAGGGCGACGTCGTCCGCGCGGTCATCGTGCGGACCAAGAAGGAGCACGGCCGCGACGACGGCACGTTCATCGCCTTCGACGAGAACGCGGCGGTCATCATCGACAACGCCCAGAACCCGCGCGGGACCCGTATCTTCGGCCCCGTGGCACGCGAGCTGCGCGAGAAGAACTTCATGAAGATCATCAGCCTGGCCCCGGAGGTCCTGTAGTGCCGGCCCGCATCCGCAAGGGCGACCGCGTGGTCCTGCTGTCCGGCAAGGACAAGGGCAAGTCGGGCGTGGTGCTCGAGGTCCGGCCCCGGGAGGGGCGCGTGGTCGTCGAGGGCGTCAACATCATGAAGCGCCACACCAAGCCGCGGCCGCCCAACGAGCCCGGCGGCGTGATCGAGCGCCCGGCGCCGGTTCACCTGTCCAACGTGTCGCTGATCGACCCGAAGGACAACCGGCCGACGCGCGTGCGCATCCAGGAGATCGACGGCCGGCGCGTCCGCGTGTCGGCGCGCTCCGGCGAGAGGTTCGACTGATGGCCGACGACACCGCCCAGACCGAGGAGGGCCCGGTGGCCACCGCAGCGCCCGCCGCGCCGCCCGCGCGGCTCAAGACCATGTACGAGCAGGAGATCCGGCCGAAGCTCCAGGAGGAGTTCGGCTACGCGTCGCCGATGCAGCACCCGCGGCTCGTGAAGATCACCCTGAGCATGGGCGTGGGCGAGGCCAAGCAGAACTCCAAGGCGCTCGACGAGGCGATGGCCCAGATGGGCGTGATCGCCGGCCAGAAGCCGGCCCTCACCCGGGCCCGCAAGTCGATCGCCCAGTTCAAGCTGCGCGAGGGCATGGCGATCGGCTGCAAGGTCACGCTGCGCGGCGCCCGCATGTGGGAGTTCCTCGACCGGCTCCAGTCGGTCGCTCTCCCCCGCATCCGCGACTTCCGGGGCGTCAACCCGGACATGTTCGACGGCCGCGGCAACTACAACCTCGGGCTGCGCGAGCAGACCATCTTCCCCGAGATCGACTACGACAACGTCGACGCCGTCCGCGGCCTCAACGTGACCATCACCACGACGGCCGGCACCGACGAGGAGGCCCGCGCGCTGCTGCGGCACCTCGGCATGCCGTTCCGCGCGGAGGGCTACTCGGCCGAGGAGCGGGCTGCCCGCCGCCGGCGCAAGCAGAAGAAGTTCGGCCGCGGCCGCGGCCGTCGGTAGAGGAGAGACGTGGCGAAGACCAGCCTGAGGGTGAAGGCGTCCCGGACGCCGAAGTACAAGACCCAGCAGTACACGCGCTGCCACAACTGCGGCCGCCCGCGGGCGGTGTTCCGCAAGTTCGGCCTGTGCCGCATCTGCCTGCGCGGTCACGCGCACGCCGGCGTGATCCCCGGAATGACCAAGAGCAGCTGGTGACGCGCCGATGATGACGGACCCCATCGCGGACATGCTCACGCGCATCCGCAACGCCAACACCGCCCTCCACGACGTCGTCGAGATGCCCGGCAGCACGCTCAAGGCCGAGATCGCACGGGTGCTCAAGGAGCAGGGCTACATCCAGGACTACGAGCTCCGCGAGGGCCGCGTCGGCACCGACCTCGTGGTGCGCCTCAAGTACAGCCGCGACCGGCGCCGCGTCATCAGCGGCCTCGAGCGCGTGTCCAAGCCCGGCCGCCGCGTCTACGCGGACCGCACCACCATCCCGCGCATCCTGGGCGGCATGGGCGTGGCGGTCCTCTCGACCTCGCAGGGCGTCATCACCGGGCACGAGGCCCGCCGCCGTGGCATCGGCGGCGAGGTGCTCTGCTCGGTCTGGTGAGGGGGGAGACCGAATGAGCCGCATCGGACGCGCGCCGATCCCGATCCCCGACGGGGTGACGGTCGACATCGCCGGCCAGAACGTGGTGGTCAAGGGCCCGAAGGGCGAGCTGCGCCACACCGTGGTCGAGCCCATCCGCATCAGCCAGGAGGACGGCCAGCTGGTCGTCACCCGGCCGACGGACCGCGGGCCGCACCGGGCGCTGCACGGCCTGTCGCGGAGCCTGGTCGCCAACATGATCGAGGGCGTCAGCGCCGGCTTCGAGCGCCGCCTCGAGGTGGTCGGCGTCGGCTACCGCGCGCAGATGCGCGGGACGTCCCTGGAGATGGCGGTCGGGTACTCGCACCCTGTTACCATCGAGCCGCCCGAGGGGATCTCGTTCGAGGTCCCGGCGCCCACCCAGGTGGTGGTGCGCGGGATCGACAAGCAGGCGGTGGGGCAGATCACCGCTCAGATCCGCGCGGTGCGTCCGCCCGAGCCCTACAAGGGCAAGGGCGTCCGCTACGCGGGTGAGGAAGTTCGGCGCAAGGTCGGTAAGAGGGCATGAGCACCACCACACTCGAGGCGCGCCAGCGCCGCCACCGCAGGATCCGGGGCAGGGTCGCCGGCACGGCCGAGCGCCCGCGCCTGGCGGTCGCGCGGTCGAACAAGCGCATCTACGCCCAGATCATCGACGACGACCGGGGCCACACCCTGGCCGCCGCCGGCTCGCACGAGGCCCCGCTCCGCGGCCTGGCCAAGGGCGAGGCGGCCGCCGAGGTCGGCAAGCTGCTGGCCGAGCGGGCGAAGCAGGCGGGCGTCGAGCGCGTCGTCTTCGACCGGGGCGGCTACAAGTACCACGGGCGCGTCAAGTCGCTCGCCGATGGGGCCCGCGAGGGCGGGCTCGAGTTCTGACCGAGAGGGTGACCGCGCGTGGCTGAGGTACGCCGAGGACCGAAGATCAATCCCGACGGGCTCGAGCTCAACGAGCGCGTCGTCCAGGTGAACCGCGTGGCGAAGGTCGTCAAGGGCGGCCGCCGCTTCTCGTTCTCCGCGCTCGTCGTGGTGGGCAACGAGGTGGACACCGTGGGCGTCGGGCACGGGAAGGCCAAGGAGGTCCCCGTCGCGATCCAGAAGGCCGTCGAGGACGCCAAGAAGAACCTGTTCCGTGTGCCGAAGTACCGCACCACGATCACCCACCAGGTGCTCGGGCGGGCCGGCGCCGGCAAGGTGTTCATGAAGCCGGCCTCCGAGGGCACGGGCGTGATCGCGGGCGCGGGCGCGCGCGCGGTGCTCGAGCTCGCCGGCATCCGCGACATCCTCACGAAGTCGCTCGGCACGTCGAACCCGGTCAACCTCGTGGCCGCCACCGTGGCCGGCCTCAAGGCCCTGCGCCGCCCGGAGGAGGTCGCGGCGCTGCGGGACCGGAGCGTCGCCGAGGTGCTCGGCATCGAGCGCGGCTCGGGCGCCCCGGCCACCGAGGGCTCCGCCGCCGGCCAGGCCGAGGCCGTCCCGGCGGGCGCGGCGGTGACCGAGTGAGCAAGCTGACCATCACGCAGGTGCGGTCCGGCATCGGCACCCAGAAGCGCCACCGCGGCACGCTGCGGGCCCTGGGCCTGCGCGGCATCGGCACGACCGCGGAGCACCAGGACTCACCCGTGCTCCAGGGAATGCTGCGGATGGTGTCCCGTCTCGTGCGTGTGGAGAGGAACGATGGCTGACCAGCCCGAGATCCCGGAGACCCCGGCCGAGGACGTCCGCCTCGACCGCCTGAGCCCCCGCCCGGGCGCCAAGCGCGCCCGCAAGCGCGTGGGCCGGGGCATCGGCTCGGGCACCGGCAAGACGGCCGGCCGCGGCCAGAAGGGCCTCGGCGCCCGCGCCGGCGGCGGCGTGCGGCCGGGGTACCAGGGCGGCCAGATCCCGGTCTACATGCAGCAGGGCAAGCTCCGCGGCTCCAACCGCAAGATGTCGATGCCGATGGGCCCGTTCCGGACCCACGCGCTGGCGGTCAACGTCGGCCGGCTGGACGTGTTCGAGGCGGGCGCGGTCGTCGACCCCGAAGCCCTCGCGGCCAAGGGGCTGGTGAAGAACAACCTGTCGCGCGGCTGGCCGGTCAAGATCCTCGCCGAGGGCGAGATCGACCGCCCGCTGACCGTGCGGGTGCACGCGGCGTCGGCCGCTGCGCGGACGAAGATCGAGGCCGCCGGGGGGACCGTCGAGATCATCGGCGAGGCCGTCGAGCGGGCCTAGCGGCTCCGCATGCTGAAGACGATCCTCACCTCGCTCCGC
Organism: Miltoncostaea marina; assembly: GCF_018141525.1. Taxonomy (GTDB): domain Bacteria; phylum Actinomycetota; class Thermoleophilia; order Miltoncostaeales; family Miltoncostaeaceae; genus Miltoncostaea; species Miltoncostaea marina. Next base: position 2,749,535 of record NZ_CP064655.1, on the reverse strand, counting down.
TCGCCGGAGCTCCGCAAGAAGCTCGCCTTCACGGCGTTCATCCTGCTCGTCTACCGGTTCGGGTCGTTCGTGCCCGTGCCGGGCATCGACCTGGAGGCCCTCCAGGCCGCGATCGACGAGCGGGGCAGCCGCCTGCTCGACTTCCTCAACCTGTTCGCCGGCGGCGCGCTGACCCGCTTCGCGGTCTTCGCGCTCGGGATCATGCCGTACATCACGGCGAGCATCATCCTGCAGCTCATGACCGTGGTCATCCCGCGGCTCGAGCAGCTGCAGAAGGAGGGCGAGTCAGGCCAGCAGAAGATCACCCAGTACACCCGGTACTTCACCGTGGTGCTGGCCCTCCTGCAGTCGCTGGCCTACGTCCTCTACTTCCGCTCGCAGGACGCGCTGCCGGACTTCACGCTCGGCAAGCTCTACCTGATCGTGATCTCGGTGACGGCGGGCACCGTGCTGCTGATGTGGCTCGGCGAGCTCATCACCCAGCGCGGCGTCGGCAACGGCATCTCGCTGCTGATCTTCGCCAGCATCGTGGCCTCGGTGCCCGACGCGATCGACGGCTGGCTGTCGCTCGCCCCGGTCTCGCAGGTGCTGATCGGCGCCATCGCGCTGGCCGTGGTGGTCGGCGTGGTCTTCATCAACGAGGGCCAGCGCCGCATCCCGATCCAGTACGCCAAGCGCGTCGTCGGGCGCCGCATGACCTCGGGCGGCACGACCTACATGCCGCTGCGCGTGAACATGGCCGGCGTGATCCCGGTCATCTTCGCCTCGTCGGTGGTGATCCTGCCGCCGACCCTCGCCGAGCTCGGCGGCCGTGGCTCGTTCTTCCAGGACGTGTCGGACCTCCTGGCGCCGGGCTCGTGGTACTACATCATCTTCGAGGCGCTGCTCATCGTCCTGTTCACGTACTTCTACACCGCGGTCCAGTTCAACCCGGTGGAGCAGGCCGACAACCTGAAGAAGTACGGCGGCTTCATCCCGGGCGTGCGCCCCGGCCGCCCGACGGCCGTCTATCTCGACCGCGTGCTGACGCGGCTCACGCTGCCCGGGGCCATCTACCTGGCGATCATCGCCGAGCTGCCCAACATCGTGTTCCGCTACCTGCCCGACTCGAACGCCTTCTTCGGGGTGCTCGGCGGCACGTCCATCCTGATCGTCGTCGGCGTGGCCCTCGACACCATGCGCCAGATGGAGGCCCAGCTCATGATGCGCTCGTACGAAGGGTTCCTGAAATAGCCCGGCTGGTGCTCCTCGGTCCCCCGGGGGCCGGGAAGGGCACGCAGGCCGAGCGCCTGCGCGCCGAGTTCGACCTCGTGCACCTCGCCACGGGCGACCTGCTGCGCGCGGCGGTGGCCGCCGGCACGGACCTCGGGCGGGAGGCCAAGCGGTTCATGGACGCCGGCGAGCTGGTGCCCGACGCGGTGGTGGTCGGGATGATCCGCGAGCGGCTCTCGGCCGGGGGCTCCGCCAGCTTCCTGCTGGACGGCTTCCCGCGCTCGGTGCCGCAGGCCGACGCGCTCGACGGCATGCTGGCCGAGCTGGGGATGCCGCTCGACGCGGTCGTGTCGATCGCCGTCTCGCGGGAGGAGCTGGTGCGCCGCCTCGCCGGGCGCTGGATCTGCCGCCGCTGCGGCCGCTCGTTCCACGAGGTCTTCTCGCCGTACGGCGGCGAGCCGTGCCCGTCGGGCGACGGGACGGAGCCGTGCGACCTCTATCAGCGCGAGGACGACCGCCCCGAGACCGTGAGCAACCGGCTCGCCGTCTACGAGGAGCAGACGGCCCCGCTCATCGACTACTACCGCGCCCGCGGCCTGCTGCGTGAGGTCGACGGCGAGCGGACCCCCGACGAGGTCCATGACGGGATCGTCGCGCACATCCCGGCGTCGCCGGCCGGCTAGGCGCGCCGCCGTGCCGCCCGGGCGCAGGGGCCCGATCCCCAAGACACCGGGCGAGCTCGACGCGATGGCCGCCTCGGGCGCCGTGCTGGCCGAGTGCCACGACGCCCTCGCCACGGAGCTCGGCGTGGGCGTCACCACGCGCCGCCTCGACGAGGTCGCCGAGGAGCTGATCCGCTCGCGCGGTGGCGTCCCGGCCTTCAAGGGCTACCCGGGCCCGACGCCGTTCCCGGCGTCGATCTGCGCCTCGGTCAACGACGAGGTGGTGCACGGCATCCCCGGCGACCGCGCCCTGCGCGACGGCGACGTGCTCGCGATCGACTGCGGCGTCGTGCTGGACGGCTGGGTGTCCGACTCGGCGCGCACCTACGGCGTCGGCACGGTCTCGCCGATCGCCGAGCGCCTGGTGGAGCGCACGCGCATCGCGCTCGACCGGGCCATCGAGGCCTGCCGCCTCGGCAACCACGTGGGCGACATCGGCCACGCGGTGCAGACGGAGGTCGAGGCCGCGGGCTTCTCGGTGGTGCAGAGCCTCGTGGGCCACGGGGTGGGCCGCTCGATGCACGAGGAGCCGCAGGTGCCGAACCTCGGCCGGCCGGGCACCGGCCCGGAGCTGGTCGAGGGGCTCGTGCTGGCGATCGAGCCGATGGTCAACGTCGGCCGCCACGAGGTGGAGCTGATGCCGGACGGGTGGACGATCACCACGCGCGACGGCAGCCTCTCCGCGCACTGGGAGCACACGGTCGCGGTCACGGCGGACGGGCCCAGGATCCTGACGCTGGCCTGACCGGTGGGGGCCGCCCGCGTGGCGATTCGGGCGACCGGCGGCATCGAGGGTCGCCACGTCGCGGGCGACCGTCGCCCTCGGGCTGCCGGCCGGCGCCGGGTCGGCGCGCGGCGCGCTGCGGGTCGTCGTCGAGCACAACGCGGCCGGCGCCGGCGAGGAGGCGCTCGAGCGGGGCGGGCCCGGCGCCGTGTCCGCCGCCGCCCCGGCCAACGTGGTGCTGCCCGGCGACGCGCGCCGCCCGGGTCCGCGCATCGCGGCCGATCCCCGTCTCGGTGCCCCCGGCGGCAACGGCGGACCGGCGCAGACGATGGCGCCGGGAGCGGGCAGCGCGGCGAATCGACGCCCTCGTGGGCGTGCCGTGCCCGGCGACCGACGCCAGCGGCCTGCCGCGCCGCCCCGCTTCGCCGGCGGCGCCACCGTCGCGACCCGGGTCGGCCCACCGTGTCGGCGCTCGGCATCGGCCCGGCCGCCTCACCGGCGACGGCTCGCCGGCCGCGCGGCGCCACCGTCGCGTCCCGGTCCAGCGTTCCGGCCGCGGTCGTGCGGAGCGTCCGCCGGACGCCGCGCGCGACGCGGGGCCTCCGCATCCTGCGCTGAGGGCGTCGCGGTGCTAACATCCGCGGTCGCTCGCGGGGCTGACCCGCGTGCACGCCCGCGCCCGAGTCAGGGGATGAAGAGTGAAGGTCCGCGCCTCTGTGAAGCCGATCTGCGAGAAGTGCCGCGTCATCAAGCGACACGGCAAGCTCCTCGTCATCTGCCAGAACGCCCGCCACAAGCAGGTGCAGGGCTGATGGCGCGCATCGCCGGCGTCAACATCCCCCGCGAGAAGCGGATCGAGATCGGCCTCACCTACGTGTACGGCATCGGCCGTTCCACGGCCAACACGGTGCTGGAGCAGACCGGCATCGACCGCGACACCTACGTGCGGGACCTCACCGAGGAGGAGATCGGGCGCCTCCGCGACGTCATCGAGAAGACGCTCATCGTCGAGGGCGACCTCCGGCGCGAGCGCTCGAACGACATGAAGCGGCTCATGGAGATCGGCTGCTACCGCGGCCTGCGCCACCGGCGCGGCCTGCCGGTGCGCGGTCAGCGCACGAAGACCAACGCGCGGACGCGCAAGGGCCCCAAGCGCACCGTGGGCAAGCAGCGCAAGGGCTGAGGCCGGACACCCCCGAACAGGACCGAGGAGCGCGTTGGCACGCCAGAAGGTGACCCGCGGCCGGACCCGCCGGCGCACGCGGAAGAACATCCCCGTGGGCAACGCCCACATCAAGACGTCGTTCAACAACACGATCGTCACCCTGACCGACAAGCAGGGGAACGTGATCGCGTGGGAGACCGCGGGCTCCGCGGGCTTCAAGGGCTCGCGCAAGAGCACGCCCTTCGCCGCCCAGGTGACGGCCGACTCGGCCGCCCGCAAGGGCATGGAGCACGGCCTCCAGAAGGTCGACGTCTACGTCAAGGGTCCGGGCTCGGGCCGCGAGACGGCCATCCGCTCGCTCCAGGCCGCCGGCATCGAGGTCGCCTCGGTCACCGACGTGTCGCCGGTCCCCCACAACGGCTGCCGCCCCCGCAAGCGGCGGCGGGTCTAGCCCGTGGCGCGCTACACCGGCCCCGCCATCAAGCAGTCCCGGCGTGAGGGCTTCGCGCTCACCGACAAGGCGCAGAAGTACCTCGACCGCCGGCCGTACCCGCCCGGCGAGCACGGCCGCGGCCGCATCCGCCAGAGCGAGTACCTCATCCAGCTGCGCGAGAAGCAGAAGACGCGCCGCTTCTACGGCCTGCTCGAGAAGCAGTTCCGCCGCTACTACGAGAAGGCCAACCGGCAGGAGGGCATCACCGGCGAGAACCTCCTCCGCATGCTGGAGATGCGGCTCGACAACGTCGTGTACCGCCTCGGCCTCGCCGCCACCCGGCGCCAGGCGCGCCAGCTCGTGAACCACGGCCACTTCCGGGTCAACGGCAAGAAGGTCGACATCCCGAGCTACCAGGTGAAGGCCGACGACATCATCACGGTCAAGGAGGGCTCGAGCGCCGAGCCCGTGATCCGCGCCGCGACGGAGCTCGTGGCCTCGGTCGCGCCCTGGCTGCAGGCCGACTTCGACGCGCTCAACGGCAAGGTGCTGAAGGCGCCCGACCGCTCGGAGATCGACACCCCGGTCAGCGAGCAGCTGATCGTGGAGTACTACTCGAAGTAGCAACGGCCCCGGCCGGCAGCGATGGCACGTGTCCGTGACGCGCGGACGCGTCGCCGATGCGCCGGCCGAGGACCGCGTCACCACGATCCGGCGGGCACGCCGGAGAACAAGGAGTCACGTGCTCGACATCCAGTCGCCCCGCATGACCTACGAGCCCGTCAGCGAGACGCTCGGCCGCTTCGAGGTCGAGCCGCTCGACCGCGGCTTCGGCCACACCTTCGGCAACAGCCTGCGCCGGGTGCTCCTCTCGTCCCTCGAGGGCGCCGCCGTCACCTCGGTGCGCATCGAGGGCGTGCAGCACGAGTTCACCACGATCCCGGGGCTGCGCGAGGACGTCACCGACGTCATCCTCAACCTGCGCGAGCTCGTCTGCCGCCTGCACGGCGAGGCCGGCGAGATCGAGGTGGAGCTCTCCAAGACCGGCCCCGGCGCCGTGACGGCCGGCGACATCGCCGCCCCGGCCGACCTCGAGATCCTCAACCCGGACCTCGAGATCGGCAACCTCGAGGCCGGCGCCCGGCTCGACATGATCCTCATGATCAGCCGCGGCCGCGGCTACGTGCCGGCCGAGCAGAACAAGGGCCCGGGGTCGACGATCGGGGTCATCCCGGTCGACGCCAACTTCTCGCCGATCCTGCGGGTGCGCTACGAGGTCAGCCCCGCCCGCGTCGGCCAGCGCACCGACTACGACAAGCTGACGCTCGAGATCCAGACGAACGGCAGCGTCGACCCGCGCGCGGCGATCGCCGAGGCCGCGGAGACCCTCATCGGCCGTCTGGCGATCTTCGCCGACCCGGAGAGCACCCGCCTGCTCGGCGAGCCGGCCGCGGAGGAGCCGCCCGCCGGCGGCGGCATGCACGACATCATGATCGAGGAGCTCGAGCTCGGGGTGCGCTCGTACAACTGCCTCAAGCGCGTGGGCGTCGAGACGATCGGCGACCTCATCTCCAAGACCGAGGCCGAGCTGTCGGCCATCCCCAACTTCGGCAAGAAGAGCATCGAAGAGGTCAAGGAGAACCTCGCCGCGCACGGCCTCGAGCTGCGCAGCGACGAGGCCTAGCCCCACCTCCACGGCCAGACCAGGAGAACGACCGTGCGTCACCGCAACCAGGGACCCAAGCTCAACCGCTCCTCGGCGCACCGCTCGGCCATGGCGGCCAACCTCGCCACGGCCCTGCTGACGCACGGGCGCATCCAGACGACCGCCCCCAAGGCCCGGCTCGCCCGGGGCATCGCCGAGAAGGCGATCACCCTCGCCAAGCAGGACACCCTGCACGCCCGGCGCCAGGCGATCGCGCTGCTGCGCAACAAGGAGGTCACGTACCGGCTGTTCGACGTGATCGGCCCCGCGTTCAGCGACGTCCAGGGCGGCTACACACGCACCCTCAAGCTCGGCCCGCGCCAGGGCGACGCGGCGCCGATGGTGCTGCTCGAGCTGACCCAGGACATCGAGGTCCCGGCCGCCCGGTAGTGCCCGCGCCCCGCGTGCTCCGGCTGGAGCTGGAGTACGACGGGGCCGGCTTCGCCGGCTGGGCCGCCCAGCCGGGGCTGCGCACGGTCGAGGGCGTCGTGCGCGACGCGCTCGGCGTGCTGCTGCGCGAGCCGGTCGGCCTCGTCGTGGCCGGCCGCACCGACGCGGGAGTGCACGCCCGCGGCCAGGTGGCGAGCCTCGCAACCTCCAGCGGCCTGCCCCCGGCCCGCATCCTGCGCGGCCTGGCCGGCCTGCTGCCGCCCGACGTGGCGGCGCGCGACGTGCGCGAGGCGCCGGCGGGCTTCGACGCGCGTCGCGACGCGGTCGCCCGTCGCTACGAGTACCGGGTGCTCACCGGGCCGCCTTCGCCCCTGCGGCGCGCGCTCGTGCTGCACCACCCGGCCCCGCTCGATACGGATGCGCTCGACGCGGCGGCCGCGCTCGTGGTGGGCCGGCACGACTTCCGGGCGTTCACACCCACCCGCACGGAGCACGTCTTCTTCCACCGCACCGTCACCGCGTGCTCATGGGAGCGCCGCGGCGACGAGCTGGTGATGACCGTCGAGGCCGACGCCTTCCTGCGCCACATGGTGCGCGTGCTGGTCGGCACCATGCTGCTGGTGGGACGGGGCGCGTGGCCGGCCGACCGGCTGGCGGCGCTGCTGGAGGGCGCCCCGCGGGGGGCCGCGGGGCGCACCGCGCCGGCGCACCCGCTGACGCTGGTCGGGGTGCGCTACCCCGACGACGACGGCCGGGCGGCGGGGCCAGCGGCTACCCTCCCCGGTACGTGACCAACATCCTCGTGACGAACGACGACGGCGTCGGCTCGCCCGGGCTGCTCGCGCTGAAGCAGGCGCTCGAGCCGTTCGGCAGGGTCAGCGTCATCGCCCCCGACTCCAACCGCAGCGCCATCGGCCGCGGCATCACCATCCACAACCCCCTCCACGTGGAGGAGGTGACGCTCGCCGACGGCTCGCCGGCGCTCGCCACCGACGGCACGCCGGTCGACTGCGTGCGCTTCGCCGTGCTCGGGCTGCTGGACGAGCGCCCCGACGTCATCGTGAGCGGCGTCAACCTGGGGCTCAACCTGGGGGACGACGTCACCTACTCCGGCACCGTGGCGGCCGCGCTGGAGGGCGTCCTGCTCGGCTGGCCGGCGATCGCCGTCTCGGCGCACGCGACCGACGCCCGGGCCGACCAGTGGGACGGCTCCTCCTACGACTTCCGGGCGGGCGCCTCGTTCGCGGCGCGGCTGGTGCCGCGGGTGCTGGAGGACGACTTCCCCCGCGGGGTGATCCTCAACGTCAACGCCCCCGGGCTGCCGCCCGAGGAGGTGCGCGGCGCCCTCGTCACCCGCCTGGGGCGACGCATCTACAACGACGAGCTCACGCTCGAGGCCACCGAGGGCGCGCGACGGCGCTTCACGATCTACGGCGGCGGCGCGTCGTACCGGCGCGAGGAGGGCACCGACTTCGCCGCCATCGAGTCCGGCCACATCTCCGTGACCCCGATGCACTTCGACCTCACCGACATGGCGAACATGGACGTGCTCGAGCGCATGTCGCTCGCCGACCTCCTCGACCCCGTGCTGGACGACGCGTGAGCGGGTACGAGCCGGTGCTGCTCGACCTCGACGGCACCGTCGTCGACTCGGTCGCCCTCATCCGCGAGTCGCACCGCCACGCCGTGCGCACGGTGCTCGGGCAGGAGTGGCCCGACGAGCGCCTGGTGGCCAACGTGGGGCGGCCGCTGCTGGAGCAGATGACGGCCTTCTCGCCCGACCACTCCGACGAGCTCTACCGGGTCTACCGGGAGTGGAACCACGCCAACACGGCCGACCTGCTGCTGGCCTACGACGGGGTGCAGGAGGCGCTGCACGAGCTGCGCGGGGCCGGCCGGCGGCTCGGCATCGTGACCTCCAAGAGCCACGACGCGGTCGAGCTCGCCTGGGGCGTGCTGCCCGAGGTGGCCGAGCTGTTCGACGTGGTGATCACCGCCGACGACACCCCGATCCACAAGCCGCGTCCCGAGCCGGTGCTCGAGGCGCTGCGCCGCCTGGGCGCCGGCCCCGAGGGGGCCTGCTACGTGGGCGACGCGCCGTTCGACCTGCAGGCCGGGCGCGCCGCCGGGGTGACGACCATCGGGGTGACCTGGGGCTTCTTCACGCGCGACCAGCTCGCCGCCGAGCGGCCCGACGCCATCGTCGACTCGCCGGCCGCCCTGCTGCGCGCCTGCATGGACGGCATCCGGTAGATGCCCACCCCGGCCGAGCGCGCGGCCGAGCTGCGCGAGCTGATCGATGCGGCCAACCACGCGTACTACGTCCTCGACCAGCCCACGGTCGACGACGCGGTCTACGACGGCTGGATGCGCGAGCTGCAGGCGCTCGAGGCCGACGACCCGGCCCTGCAGACGCCCGCCTCGCCCACCCAGCGGGTCGGCGCCGCCCCGTCCGGGCGGTTCCCCCCGGTGCGCCACCTGCGGCCGATGCTGTCGCTGGCCAACGCGCGCGGCACCGACGAGCTCGTCGCCTGGCACCGGCGGGCGCGGGCGGTGATGGAGCAGGAGGGGCTCGGCTCGCGCCCCGACCGCTTCGTGGTGGAGCCGAAGATCGACGGGCTCGCGATCTCGCTCACCTACGAGGACGGGCGCTTCGTGCAGGGCGCGACCCGCGGCGACGGGGTCGTCGGCGAGGACGTGACCGCCAACCTGCGCACCATCGCGGGCCTGCCCGATCGCCTGCGGCTGCCCGACGGCGCCTCGCCGCCGCGCGTGGTGGAGGTGCGCGGCGAGGTCTACCTGCCGCTCGCCGCGTTCGCCGAGCTCAACGCCGCGCGCGCCGAGGCCGGCCTGCCGACGTTCGCCAACCCGCGCAACTCGGCGGCCGGCAGCCTGCGCCAGCTCGACCCGCGCGCGACCGCGGAGCGGCCGCTGTCGATCTGGTGCTACTCCGTCGGCCACCGCGACGGCCTCGAGCTCGCCAGCCAGTGGGCGACGCTCGAGTGGCTGCGCGAGGCGGGCTTCCCGGTCAACCCGGACATCCGGGTGGTCGAGACCATCGAGCAGGTCGCCGAGGAGTGCGCCGCCTGGGAGGAGCGCCGCGCCGCGGTGGACTTCGACATCGACGGCGCCGTGGTGAAGATCGACGCGGTCGACGTCCAGGACCGGCTCGGCGCCGTGGGCCGGGCGCCGCGCTGGGCGATCGCCTACAAGTTCGCGCCCACCACCGCGACGACGACCCTGCTGGACATCATGGTGAGCGTGGGCCGCACCGGCGCGCTCGTGCCGTTCGCGGTGCTCGACCCCGTGTCGGTGGGCGGCGCCACGGTGAAGCTCGCGACCCTCCACAACCAGGAGGACGTCGCCCGTAAGGGGCTGATGATCGGCGACCGCGTCATCGTGCAGCGGGCCGGCGACGTAATCCCCCAGGTGGTCGGCCCCCTCACCCAGGAGCGCACGGGCGACGAGCGGCCCTTCGCCATGCCGGACCGCTGCCCGGCCTGCGACACGCCCGTCGTGCAGCCGCCCGGCGAGGTGCAGATGCGCTGCCCCAACCGCTCGTGCCCGGCGCAGATCCAGCAGGGGCTGTTCCACTTCGCCTCGCGCGGCGCGCTCGACATCGAGGGCCTGGGCGAGAAGACGATCCGCCGCTTCTACGACGAGGGCCTCCTCACGAGCTTCGCCGACATCTACGACCTGCACCGCCACCGCGACCGGCTGGTGGCGATGGAGGGCTTCAAGGACGTGTCGGTCGACAACCTGCTGGCCGCGGTCGAGCGCTCGAAGGAGCGCCCGTGGTCGCGCGTGCTCTACGGGCTGGGCATCCGCCACGTGGGGGACGTGACCGCCGAGGCGGTGGTCGCGGTGTGCCCGTCGCTCGACGCGCTGCTGGCCGCCGACGTCGAGACCCTGGCCCAGGCCGAGGGCGTCGGCCCGGTGGTGGCGGAGTCGATCCGCGAGTTCCTCGCCTCCGAGGACAACCGCGACCTGCTGGAGCGCCTGCGCGCCGCCGGCCTCACGACCGAGTCGGACGAGCCGCCCCGGCCGGCCGACGGCCCCCTCACGGGGCGCACGGTGGTGATCACCGGCGGCCTGGAGGCCTTCTCCCGCGACGAGGCCAAGCGCGCCGTGGCGACGGCCGGCGGCAAGGCGACCGGATCGGTGAGCCGCTCCACCTCGTTCGTCGTCGCGGGCGCCGAGCCCGGGTCGAAGCTCGCGAAGGCCGAGTCGCTCGGCGTGCCGGTCATCGACGAGGCGGCGTTCCTGGCGGTGCTCGCCGGCGAGCGCCCGCCGCCCGAGCGCGAGGGCTAGCGCGCGGGCGGCACACCCGCGGTGGCCGGGCCGCCCGGGCGCAGGTCGGCCGACCCCGCCGCCAGCAGGGTGACCACGCGGTCCTGGGCCGCGCGGGCGCCCCAGATGTCGCAGGAGTTGGCGACGAGCGCGAACGCGTAGCGCTGCCCCCGCCGGCTCACCACGCGGCCGGCCATGGCGCTGACGCAGTCGAGGTAGCCGGTCTTCGCGCGCACCCGCTTCGTGGCGGGGCCGCTCGTGAACCGGCGGACGAGGGTGCCCTCGCCGCCGCGGGCCAGCGAGTGGACGAGCGGCCCGCCCCAGGCGCGGTCGGCGTCGGCGGCGGCGATCAGCCGCACGAGCGTGGCCGCCGAGAGGCGGTTGGCCCGCGACAGGCCCGAGCCGTCGACCAGGCGGTCGCCCGGGCCGAGGATGCCGCGACGCTCGAGGTGCTCGCGGATGCGCGCCGCCCCTGCGGCGGTCGTGCCGCGGCCGGCGCCGTGGGCGCCGATGCCCTTCATGAGCGTCTCGGCGATCGTGTTGTCGCTCTCCAGGTTCATCTGGCGCACGATCGCGCGCAGCCGCGGCGACACGGCCGTGGCGAGCAGGCGGGAGCCCTTGGGGGTGCCCCCGTGCCGCAGCGGCCCGGCGTGCCGGATCCCCAGGCCGCGCAGGGTGCCGCGCAGCCGCTGCGCGGCGGCCAGCGTGGGGCTGGTGACGTGGCGCGCGCGGCCGTTGCCCGCGTAGTTCTGGTTGGTGGTGAGCGCGGAGAGCGGGCTCGCGTAGGAGCGGTAGTAGGACGGCCATCCGGGGCCCATGCGTCGCGCGTCGAAGAGCGTCTCGTCGGCCACGATCGGCCCGCGCACCAGCCGGATGCCTCGGGCCCGCAGCGGCGCGCCCAGCTCGGCGAGCGCCGTGGCCCCCTGCGGCAGGTAGCGCCGGGCGTAGCCCCGTGTGGCGAGCACCGGGTCGCCGGAGCCGCGCAGGTGCAGGGCGCCGCGCAGCACGCGGCCGTCCGTGCGCGCGCCGGGGGCGGCGTAGAGGTTGGTGCGGAAGCGGTGGTCGGGGCCCATCTCGAGGAAGGCCCCGGCCGCGGTCACCAGCTTCATGGTCGAGGCCGGGATGCGCGGCGTGGCGGGCCGGAACGACGCCACCGTGGCCCCGCCGCCCGCGCCGTCGAGCCGCCACACGAGGGCGGTGGTGGCCGGGTTCGTCGCGGTGAAGGCCGTGACGGCCCGCTGCACGTCGCCGGGGCCCGCCGCCGCGACGCCGGCCGAGGCGCCCGCGACGAGGACCGCCGCGACGACCGCGACGGCCCTCGTCGTGCGCCGGGTCGCTGCTAGGCGCTCGCCTCCAGCAGCACCTGCGCCTGCTCCGGGGGCAGGCGATGCCCCGCTGCGGTCACGGACCGCACGAAGAGCGTCTTGTCGATGCGCCCGTTGTAGATCGGCACGGACGTCTCGACGCAGAGGCGCACGACCTGCTTGCGCGCGAGGCCGAGCGCCTCGGACAGCTCGTCCGGGGTCAGGTGGTTGGCCATCAGGAAGTCCTCCTCGATGGTGTCTCGACCCGTCCCGCGCAGCCATTCGCACATCGGCTGGGGACGGGTCACGGCGAACTCGCTCGCTAGGCCCGGAGGCTGAGGGTTCGCGCGTGCATGTACCAGGGGTTATCGACATCCGGCCGCCCATTGTCAAGCAACCTAACCGCTCGGTGCGGACGGAACCCGGGGGGCGCCGCGAGGCCCCGCGGCGGCGGGCTCAGCCGCGCCGGGTGGCGACCGGCGCGGCGACGGGCAGCGTGCCGCGGACGCTCATCCAGGCCCACGTGGCGACGAACCCGATCGCCACGACGAGGCCGCCGGCGAGCGCGTCGATGACGTAGTGGTTGGCCGTCCCGGTGATGGTCAGGAAGACGGCCACCGGGTAGGCCAGCGCCAGCAGCCGCAGCGGCAGCGAGCGCAGCAGCACGGTGCCGACGATGCCGATCAGCAGCGCGTAGCCGAAGTGCATGGACGGCACGGCCGCGTGCGGGTTGAACCAGCCGGAGAAGACCCCGCCCTGCAGGTCGATGTCGCTGATGTTGTGGAGCGTGTCCACGAAGCCCTCCCGGGCGCCCGCAAGCCGCGGCGGCGCCACCGGGTAGAGCATGAACACGATCAGCGCGATCCCGTTCGCCGCCAGGAAGGCGTTGCGCACGTACGGGTAGACCCGCGCCCGCTTCTTGTAGAGGACGATGAAGAAGAGGGGCGTCACCGTCCAGTGCGCGTACATGTAGAAGTAGTTCAGGAACTCGGCCAGCTGGATGTGGTTGAGGATCCACTCCTGGATGCTGGTCTCGACGAAGAGCCCCTGGCTCTTCTCCCAGTCGATGATCCCGGCCGCGTTCTCGAACGCCGTCGAGGGCTCGCCGATGACGAGCGCGCGCGAGCCCTGGTAGACGAGCAGCGCGAGCGCGAACAACGCCACCTCGAACGTCCACGGGCGCTTGGCGAAGGGCCGCCGCACGGCCATGGCGAGGCGCCGGTCCCAGCGCGCCACGTCCGCGCCGGCCGCGTCCGCGACGGGCGCGGGCGCCGTCGCCGGCGACGTGGTCGCCGGGGTCGCTCGCGGTGTGTCGGCTGCCTCGTGGTGCATGTCGCGCGGGTGCCCTCCGGCGCGCTGTTCGAGTGAAACGAAACGCTACCGTGGCGAACCTGGTCGCAACAAGACGCACTCACGGTCAGTTAACCGAGGCTTGGTGGGGCGCCGGAACGCCCGGCGCCCCTCCAAGCCCTGCTCATCGGGGTGCCCGGATTTGAACCGGGGACCTCTCCGACCCGAACGGAGCGCGCTACCAAGCTGCGCCACACCCCGCGATCCCCGGAATGGTATCAGCGCCGTCCCCCGTGCGGGGACCCCCGCCGTGTGGGCGGAGCGGGTGAGGACCGTCCACGGCGAGTCGTCGACGGACGGGGTCGGCTGGGGCCGATCCTGAGCGCGGGCGGATCCGGCCCGTCCTGTGACGAGGTCGTCGGCGGACCGGGTCGGCTGGGGACGATCCATGGCGCGGGCTGGACCCGGCCCGTCCTGTGACGAGGTTGCCGACGGACCGGGTCGGCGGGGGCCGATCCATGGCGCGGGCGGATCCGGCCCGTCCTGTGACGAGGTTGCCGACGGACCGGGTCGGCTGGGGCCGATCCATGGCGCGGGCGGATCCGGCCCGTCCTGTGACGAGGTTGCCGACGGACCGGGTCGGCTGGGGCCGATCCTCTGCGCGGGCGGGACCCGGCCCTGCGGGCCGGCTCGCGCTGGGCGGGTGGTCGCGGTGCGGGGTCGGCTGGGGCCGATCCTGTGCGCGGGCGGGACCCGGCCCTTCGGGCCGGCTCGCGCTGGGCGGGTGACGACCGCCGTGCCCCTCACGCGGGGACCCGGCCTCTTTCGGGCCGGGTCACGCGGCAAATCGCCCCTGGCCGGGGCGATTTGCGGACCGGCGCACCGCCTTCGGCGGGGCGGGCGCCGGAAACTGCATCGACGTGAGCGTCCGTGGTGCGCGTGGGGTGTGCCCCGCGCCCTCGTGGCCGGTTTGTGCACGCTCCCGCCTTCGGCGGTCGTGTCTCCGACCACGTCGTCGCTCGATCAGGTCGTCCGGGACGCAGTGCGACCAGTTCGCCGCGTGGCGCGCCCCGGCGGCGCGTCAGCGCCGACGGAGCCGCGCGGTTCGTCGCACATTGCCGGAATGGCGCGCCCCGGCCGCCAGGCCGGAGCCATTCCGGCCGGCGCGCCCGGGGCCTTCCTCAGTTCGACGCAGCCCATGCCGCCCTGCGGAGCCGGGCGGCATGGGCGGGACGATCAGACGGTGATGACGCCCTCGACCTCAGGGATGGCGCGGCGGAGCTCCGCCTCGATGCCGAGGGTCAGCGTGGCCGTCGACATGGGGCAGCCGCCGCACGAGCCCATCATGTTGAGGTGGACGAACCCCTCGTCGTCGTACTCGACGAGCTCGACGTCCCCGCCGTCCGCGTGGAGCGCGGGCCGGATCTGGTCAAGGACGTCCTCGATCTGCGAGAGAATCTCCGCCGACATGCAGCCTCCAAGCGCTCGACCGGACACCACTGATCGTAGCGTGCTCCGGGTCGCCGTCGTCCAGATGTCGAGCCGCGCCGACCGCGACGCGAACCTGGCGACGGCCGGCCGCCTGGTGCGCCGGGCCGCGGCGGCCGGCGCGCGCCTGGTGGCGCTGCCGGAGAAGTGGCCGTTCGTCCACGGACCGCGCACGCGGGAGTCCAGATGTCGAGCCGCGCCGACCGCGACGCGAACCTGGCGACGGCCGGCCGCCTGGTGCGCCGGGCCGCGGCGGCCGGCGCGCGCCTGGTGGCGCTGCCGGAGAAGTGGCCGTTCGTCCACGGACCGCGCACGCGGGAGGGCGCCGAGGCGCTCGACGGCCCGTCGCTGGCCGCCGCGGCGGGCTGGGCGCGCGAGCTGGGCGTCGCGGTGCTCGCCGGGTCGGTCATCGAGGCGGCCGCGGACGGTTGGGTGCACAACACGAGCGTCCTCGTCGGCCCCGACGGCGCGGCGCTCGGGACCTACCGCAAGATCCACATGTTCGACGTCGACGTGGGCGGCGTCGCCTACCGTGAGTCGGCCGCCACGGCGGCGGGCGACGAGACGGTGGTGGCCGAGGCGCTCGGGCGCCGGATCGGCATGTCGGTCTGCTACGACGTCCGCTTCCCGGAGCTCTACCGCCGGCTGGCCGACGGCGGGGCCGAGGTGATCACCGTGCCCGCCGCCTTCACCGAGACGACCGGCCGCGACCACTGGGAGCCGCTGCTGCGCGCGCGGGCCATCGAGAACCAGGCCTTCGTGCTCGCGCCGGGCCAGCACGGGCGGCACGACGACGGCACGGTCTCGTACGGGCGCAGCATGATCGTCGACCCCTGGGGCGTCGTCCTCGCCCAGGTCCCCGACGGCGAGGGCGTCGCCGTGGCCGACCTCGACTTCGGCCGCCTGGAGGACGTGCGGGCGCGCCTGCCCGCGCTGCGCCACCGGCGCCTCTGACGCTCAGGCGGCGTCCGCGTCGGGCGCCAGCTCCGCGATGAGCGCGCCGGCGTCGAGGTCGCCGCCCTCCAGCCACAGCTCGCGCAGGAACGACCCGGCCCGCGGGTCGGCGAACCAGCGAACGCCGTGCGCCTCGCGCAGGTGGGCCCGTAGCGCGGCGGCGAGCCGGCGGGCGCGCAGCTCGTCGGCCGGCGCCAGGCCGGCGAGCGGCTCGGCGAGACGCAGCTCCTCGGGCCACTGGACGCCGAACGCCTCCGAGACCGGGTCGCCCCCGCCCTCGAGCGCGGCCGCCCGGCCCGCGGCCGCGCGCCGGCCGAGCAGGAGCACGGCCTCGGCGGCCCGGGGCGGCGGCTCGGGGTCGGCGAGGCCGGCGACCCGCACGAGCCAGGCCGGCTCGGCGACGAGGCCCTCGAGCAGGAACCCGTGTGCCCAGCGCAGCGCCGGGTCGCCGAGCAGCCGGGCCTCGACGGGCAGGCGGGTGGAGGCGCCGAGCCGAGCGAGCGACGCGCCGCCCGCCCGCAGTGCCTCGGCGTAGCCGGCCAGGCCGGGGGCGCGGGGCGCCACGGCGCGCGCGTACGGGAGCCCCAGCAGATCGAGGGTCGCGGCGAGCGCGGCGTGCCCGCCGTCGGGCGGCAGGTCGGCCTCCCGCGCGGGGGCGCGCGCCAGCCGGGGGATGTCGGCCGCGGTCAGCTCATCGCCGCGCACGCCGAGCGACTCGAGCGCCGCGATCTCCCGGGCGAGCGCCCAGGCGTCGGCGGTCCGCTCGAGCCACCGCCTGCCGTCGGCCGCGGCGGCGGCGAGGTCGACGCCCGCCACCCGGGCGAGCAGCTCGCGCGCCGACGCCGCGCCGAGCGCGCGCGCCGCCGCCTCGCGGCGGGTGGCCGCCTCCTCGAGCGGGCCGGCGAGCCGCGCCCCGAGCGCCCGCAGGCGGGCCGCCTGGAGGTCGGCGCGCCGCTCGGCGTCGGGCTCCGCCGCCAGCAGGGCGTCCACCTCGCGCGGGGCCACGGGGCCCGACGGGCCGTCCACGATCGGCTCGGCGAGCAACCGCTCCGCCTCGGCCAGCTCGGCGGCGCCGGCCGCGCGCAGGTGCCCCTCGGCGGCGAACCGGGCGAGCGCGCGGGCGCGACGGCGATCCCCGGCCGTCGCGAGGGCCGCCTCGAGGGCGCGCACGGCGTCGGGGTCGAACAGCTCGTCGGCCAGGCCGGACGGCGGCGGCGCGCCGGTCAGGTACCGCTCGGCGGCGTCGCGGTAGGCGTCGAGATCGATCGGTCGCGCCACCCGGTCATACTAGGCGGCCGATGCAGCGACCCCGCCGCGACGACGTGCTCGAGCTGGAGATCGCCGACCTCGCCTTCGGCGGGGCCGGGGTCGCGCGCCACGACGGCTTCGTGGTCTTCTGCCGCGACACCGCGCCGGGCGACCGGGTGCGGGCGGTGGTCCGCAAGTCGCGCCGGCGCTTCGCCGAGGCCGACCTCCTGGAGGTGCTGGAGCCCGGCCCGCCGCGCACCCTCGTGCCGTGCCCGTACGTGCCGCGCTGCGGCGGCTGCCGCCTGCAGCACGTCGACTACGCCACCGCGCTCGCCGCCAAGCGCGACCAGCTGGCCGAGCACCTCGTGCGCATCGGCCACCTCGAGGGCGTCGAGGTGCGGGAGCCGGACGCCGCCCTCGAGCCGTTCGCGTACCGCAACAAGATGGAGTACTCGGCGGCCCCTGGGGCCGACGGCGGCCCGGCGATCGGCTTCCACGAGCGCGGCCGCTGGGACCGGATCGTGGACGTCCACGCCTGCATGCTCACCACGCCGCTCGGCAACGCGGTCCGGGAGACCGTGCGGGCCTGGGCGGTCGCCGAGGGGGTCGAGCCCTACGACCAGCGCGCGGGCGCCGGCACGCTGCGCCACGTGGTGGTGCGCGAGGGGGTCGCGACGGGGGAGGTGCTGGTCGCCGTGGTCACGGCCCCGGGCGCGGAGGCCGTCGTCGACCGCCTCGCCGATCCGCTCGCCGCCGCGCACCCCGAGGTGGTCGGCCTGCTCCACATGGTCAACGAGGGCGTCGCCGAGACCACCGCCGGCCTGCCGACGCGGCTGGTGCGCGGCCGCGACTGGATCGAGGAGCGCGTCGCCGGCGTCGCCCTGCGCCTGTCGGCCGCCGCCTTCTTCCAGACCAACACCCGCATGACCGACGTCCTCTACCGGCGGGTGGCCGAGGCGGCCGGCCTCGACGGCACGCAGGTGCTCTACGACCTCTTCGCCGGGGTCGGCAGCATCGGCATCGCGCTCGCGGGCGGGGCGCGGGAGGTGGTGGCCATCGAGATCGTCCCCGAGGCGGTCGCCGACGCCGAGCGCAACGCCCGCGCCAACGGCATCGCCAACCACACCGCCCTGTGCGGCGACGTCGGCGTGGTCCTGCGCGAGCGCCGCGGCGAGCTGCCGCCACCCGACGTGGCGGTGGTCGACCCGCCGCGCGCCGGCCTGGCCGGGCGGGCCGTGCGCCGCATCCTCGAGCTCGCGCCGCCGACCCTCGTCTACGTCTCCTGCCAGCCGGCGACCTTCGCCGACAACGCCGCCCGCTTCGTGGAGGGCGGCTACCGCCTCGAGTGGGTGCGCCCGGTGGACATGTTCCCGCAGACGCCGCACATCGAGGCCGTGGCCCGCTTCACGCGCTGACGATCGCGCCCGCGCGCGCGGCTGCCAGCCCCGTACGGGGCGGCGCGTCAGCCGGCCGGGGTCGCCGCCGTCAGCGCCCGGTCGGCGCCGGGCCCGATGGTCCCGTCGCGGCGGTGGCAGGCCGTCATGTCGCGGCCGTGGCGCTTCGCCCAGTAGAGGGCCAGGTCGGCGCCGCGCATCACGCCGCCGCTCGGGGGCGTGGCGCAGCGGTCGCACACGCCGGCGGAGATCGTGATCGACCCCACGCCGTCGAACGGCTCGCCGCCCACCAGCCGGCGCGCCCGCTCCGCCGCCTCGTGCGCGCCGTCGACGTCGGTGTCGGCCATGATCCAGGCGATCTCCTCGCCGCCGATGCGCGCGACGAGGTCCTGCGGCCGCGCGGCGGCCCGCAGGCGTCGCGCCACCTCCACGAGCACGTCGTCGCCCGCCCCGTGGCCGAAGCGGTCGTTGACCCGCTTGAAGTGGTCGATGTCGAGCAGCGCCAGCGCGAAGCAGCCGCCGGTGCGGCCCGCGCGGGCGGTCTCGGCCTCCATGCGCTCCTCGAAGGTGCGCCGGTTGGCGAGCCCGGTCAGGGGGTCGGTCGTGGCCTGCAGCGCGAGATCGCGCCGGGCCTCCGCGCTGGCGATGGCTGCCGCCGCCAGCTCCGCGAAGCCCTCGAGCCGCTCCTCCGTGCCCGGAGGGAACCCCGGCCCCATGGCGCGCGCCACGAGCAGGGCGCCCCAGGGGCGGCCGCCCACGTGTACGGGCGCGGCGACGGCCGCCCGCAGGATGGCCGTCCATCCGCTCGCCACGAGCGGGTCGTCGCCCGCGAGCGCGGAGTAGTCGTCGATCCGGGCCGGCCGGCCGGTGCGCGCGACGCCGGCCATCGCGCCCCGGCCGCGCAGCTCGATCGCCGCGGGGAGGTCCTCCGGGCGGAAGGGCCCCCAGGCGCCGACGGCGACGGCGTCGCCGCCGTCGAAGCGGCAGACGAGGCCCGCGTCGGCGCCGACCAGCTGCGCGGCCTCGGCGGCGACCACGGCGGCGGCCTCGTCCGGCGCCGAGGCGGCCGTGGTCGCCACCCGCCGCAGCGCCGCCTGCTCGGCCGCAGCCCGGCGGCTCGCGTCCTCGCGGCGGTTGCCCTGCACGAACAGCGTGCCCACGAAGCCCGTGATCAGGAGCGCGGCGGCCAGGATCGCCGGCGCCGCGAGGGTCGCGGCGCGCGCCTCGGGCACGTCCACGCGCACGGTCCAGCGCTGATCGGCGACGTTGACGGGGGCGGCCGCGCCGCCGCCGCCCACGGGGCCGCGGACGACCCGGCCCCCGTCGATCAGCTGCAGGCTCGAGCCGTCCGGCAGCAGGGCCTGCGCCGGCTCGACCAGGTCGTGGAGCCGGTAGGCGGCGACGACGTACCCCTGCGGCCAGCCGGCTCCGCGCGGCTCGACCGGCGCGTACAGCAGCGCCATCGGCGCCCTGGCGCCCAGCACACGCGCCAGGGCGGGCCCCCGCCGCCGGGCCGCCTCGCGCAGCGCCGCGGCCTGGCCGGGGTGGCCGAGCACGTCGAGGCCGCGCATGCCGTCGAAGGCGACCATGCCGTCCCGCTGGGCGCCGAACAGGAAGGGGTAGTGCACCGGCCGGGGCGCCGCCGGGGCGAAGTCGGTCGCGCCGCCCGTCGCCGGCGTGCGCGCGTCGCGCAGCCGCAACCCGTACCGGCGCTCGAAGGCGGCGCGCTCGGCGTCCCGCACGCGCGGGATCCAGGCCAGCCCCATCATGTCGGTCCTGCGGATGGGGCCGTCGGCGAAGCGCCGGAACTCCCGCTCGGTCACGTCGTCGCTGCCCTGCATGAAGCCGCGCGCCCCCAGCAGGGCGAGCCGCCCCTCGTCGAGCTGGTGCTCGACCAGGGCGGCGGCCCGCCGCGCCCAGTCCTCGTCGCGCTCGGCCTCGGCCTGCCGCGCGCCCGCCAGCGCCCCGAGGGCCGCCAGACATCCGATGACCAGCAGGGCGACGAGGGCCGCGAGCTGCCCCGGCCCCAGTCGGGCGCGGCTGCTCAGCGGGCTCGGGGGCGCGGGCGCGGGCACGTACGCTCTATCGGCGCCGGCCCCCGGCGGCTGAGCCGGGCGGCGCCGGCATCGCGCGTCAGTAGGGCGGCTGCGCCTGGTGCCAGTCGCCGATGGCGCGGAACGCCTGCCAGAACGCCCGCTTGGCCCCCTGCTCGTCGAGCGAGGCGTCGATGTCGGGCACGAACAGCGCCTCGATCGCCGGCGTCCAGCGCTGCACCTCGCCCGGCTCGGCGCGCAGCGGCTCGGCCAGGGGGAACCCCATCTCCCCGAGGGCCTCGACCACGCGCTCGCCCATCGGCACGATCAGCGCGGGCTGCACGATGTGCACCTCACGCGCGAGCCACGTCAGGCCACGGCGGGCCGCCTCACGATCGCCGGGGTCGCCGCACTTCACGCACAGCGTCCCGTAGAGCTCGAGCGGGTCGATGCCGAGCCGCTGGACGCTCTTCAGGATCGCCGTGCCCGCACGGCCGAAGAAGGCGACGCCCTCCTGGCGCTCGGCCAGGCTGGCGCTCCACTTGACGAGCATGATCTGGGCCTGCGGCGAGCCGGAGCTCATCACCGGCAGCTCGTCGGCCGAGCCGCAGTCCTCCGACGCGCCGATCTCGTCGTTGAGGGCGGCCATCTCGGCGATCGCGCGCCGCTGGTAGGCCTCCTGGATGTCCTCCGGGCTGGCGCCGGCGAGGCTCGTGGGGGCGGCGCGGCGGGCGCGTGTGCGGGGGCCGGTGTGCGGCGAGGGGGGCTCTGGGGTCATGGGCGACGACCGTATTTCCCGGGCTCCGTGGTACTCCTGCCGGACGCCGTTTCAGGAGTCGGGTTGCGGATTGCGGGCGCTCCGCGGCGGCCGGCCGGCCCGCGCGCGGGCGGCGCGCGCCCGGCGGTAGGCCTCCTCCAGCCCGGCGGCCTCGGCGTCCCAGCCGCGCGGCGGGCGGGCGCGCGCGGCCAG
This sequence comes from Miltoncostaea marina, assembly GCF_018141525.1. Lineage (GTDB taxonomy): Bacteria > Actinomycetota > Thermoleophilia > Miltoncostaeales > Miltoncostaeaceae > Miltoncostaea > Miltoncostaea marina. Next base: position 2,728,213 of record NZ_CP064655.1, on the reverse strand, counting down.
CGCGGCGCGGCGGACGGGGTCGGCGGCGAGCGCGCCGGCCTCGCGCGCCCAGGCGCCGCGGTCCCACGCGGGCAGCAGCACCGCGTCGCCGCCCTCGCGCCGCGCCTCCTGCGCCGCGGCGACGCGCGGCGCGATCACGGCGCATCCGGCCGCCAGCGCCTCGCGCAGGGGCGCCCCCCCGGCGTCGGCCGGGTCGGCCAGCATGGCAAGGCCGCCGCCAGCCAGCACCTCGGCGCGCGCGGACGGTCCGGCGTCGGGGACGACCCGCACGCGCTCGCGCAGCGCGGCCGGCACCGCCGCCCGCGTGCGCCACGGGGCGTCGGGCGGCCCGAGCAGCATCACCTCGCCGACGCCGCCGGGCCCCATCTCGCGCAGCACCGCGGTGAGGAAGCGCACGCCCACCCGGTCGTGGCCGCGGGCGATCAGCACGAGCCGCGGCGGGCCTGCCGCCGGCGCCGCGGGCGGGGCCGGCGCGTCCACGCCGGGGCGCAGCACCTCGTAGTCGCCCGGCGCGATGCGCGCGACGCCCGCGGCCGTGGTGGCGGAGGTGGCCAGGCGCAGGTCCGCCCGCGCCAGCGCGCGGGCGATGAGGGGCAGCAGAAGGGCCGCGCCCGCCAGCGGCTCCGGGCGGTGGAAGGTGACGAGGGCCGCCGAGTGCGCGTGGCGGAGGGCCGTCAGCGCGGGGCCCGGGGCGAGCGGCTCGTGCAGGTGCACCACGTCGAAGTGCGGGTGCGCGATGGCGGTGCGCAGGCCTCGCGCCAGGTCGAGCGGGTCGCCGATGCCGCGCCGGCCGGCCGGCAGGGCGCGTCCCACGGCGATCGCCGCCACCTCGCCGGGGATGGGCGCGAGGCTCAGGTCGTCGCGCCCTGCGGCCGCCGCGAGGCGCGCCCGCCCGTCGGCGACGGCGGCGCGCCGGCGCGCCGGCGCGAGCACCGCCACCGCGTGGCCCCGCGCGGCGAGCGCGGCGGCCTCGGCCTCGACGTGGTGCGCGACGTCGTCGCGCGGGGGCCAGGCGTACGGGCACACGAGCCCGATGCGCAGCGGCGCGGTCACGGCCCCGGCGTCACCCGCCGCGCCCGTCGGAGGCCATCCAGACGATCGCCACGCGGTGCACGGCGGTCATCAGGCTCAGGCCGGCGAGGATCGCCATCGAGACCGGCAGCAGGTCGCCGAGGCCGCCGAGGAACAGCGCGGCGCCCACGATCACCAGGCGCTCCGGGCGCCCCATCAGCCCGCCGCTCGAGCCCGGGATGCCGAGGCCCTCCGCGCGCGCCCGCGCGTAGGAGACGAGGAACGATGCGGTGAGGGCCACGAAGCAGGCCGCGACGGCCCAGTCCTGACCGTCCTGGGCGAGCGTGACCCCGATCGCGCCCAGGATCACGCCCTCCGCGAGCCGGTCGAGGGTGGAGTCGAGGAAGGCGCCGAACGCCGTCACGCGGCCCTGGTGCCGGGCCACGAGCCCGTCGAGCGAGTCCACCAGCCCCGAGGCGATGAAGACGAGCGACGACAGCACCCAGTAGCGCTCCAGCGCGAGCCACGCGGCGCCGCAGATGCCGAGGAAGCCGAGGATCGTGATCGCGTTCGGCGTGATGCCGGAGCGGTCGACGATGCGCCAGGCGACGTCCGACGCGGAACGGCGCGCCGGCGTGCCGGGGTCGAGGTCGTCGAGCTGGGTGCTGATGGCGACGGCTCCCGTGAGGGGTGCGGGGCGGCGGCGCACCGGCGGACGGGCCCCCGCCGGAGGGGACTAGGATAGCGGCGCATGCGCCTGTGCACCTTCCGGGTCGCGGACGGCACCCGGCTCGGGGAGCTCCGCGGCGACACCGTCCAGCCCCTCGCCGGCCGCGACGTGCGCGATGCGCTCGGCGGCGTCCCGGCGCCCGACGGCGACCCGCTCCCGCTCGACGGGCTCGAGCTGCTCGCCCCGATGCGCCCGGGCAAGCTGCTCGGCATCGGACTCAACTTCCGCGACCACGCGGCTGAGACCGGCGCGCCGGTGCCCGAGCGGCCGCTCGTCTTCTCCAAGCTCGCCACGTCGGTGACCGGCCCGCGCGGCGACATCGTGCGGCCGGCCTACACGCGGGAGCTCGACTACGAGGGCGAGCTCGCGGTGGTGATCGGCCGCGCGGCTCGGGACGTCGCGGCCGGCGAGGCGCTCGGCCACGTGTTCGGCTACGCGGTGATGAACGACGTGAGCGCCCGCGACCGGCAGCGCACCGAGCCGCAGTGGGTGCGCGCGAAGGGCGGGGACACGTTCGGGCCCTTCGGGCCGTGGGTCACCACGGCCGATGAGGTGCCCGACCCACAGGCGCTCACCATCCGCACGCACGTGAACGGCGAGCTGCGCCAGGAGGGCTCGACGTCCGAGATGGTCTTCACCGTGGCCGAGCTCGTCGCGGCGATCTCGGCCGGCATCACGCTCGAGCCGGGCGACGTGGTGACCACCGGGACGCCCGCCGGGGTGGGGGTGGCGCGGGCGCCGCAGGCCTTCCTCGTGCCCGGCGACGTGGTGCGGGTCGAGATCGACGGGCTCGGCGCGCTCGAGAACGCGGTGCGATGAGGCCCGACCAGGCGCTCGCGCGGGTCCTCGCGGTCACCGGCCTGTCGCTGCCGCGCGGGGTGCTCGGGCCCGAGACCTGGGCCCTGGCCCGCGCGCTCTCCGACGACGACGAGGGCGCGGGGGACCCGGCCGAGCTCGCCGGCGCGGCCGCCGCGGCGCACTGGCCGCAGCTGCGCGGGCCGATGGAGGCCGCGCTGCGGCGGGCGGCGCTGCACGCCGACGAGGAGGACCGCGAGGCGTTCGCGATCGTGCTCGCCTGGGCGGCCGACGACGACCCCGACACGCCGCTGGCGCGGGCGCTGGCCGTGCGGGCGGCCACCGAGCTGGCCGCGGCCGCGGCCGGGCGCGCGCCCGCCTGCGCGCCGCGGAGGAGGCGATCGCCGAGGGCGGCGCGGGGGCGGCCGTGGCCGCCGCGACGGCCGCCGGCGCGATCGCGGCCGACCTGCTCGACCTCGACCCCGAGGACTTCGCCCCCGAGATCGCCGAGTACGTCGCGGGCGGAAGCCGCTCGGAGGACATCCCGGCGCTCGCGCGCGCGACCGGCGATCCGGAGATCCGCGCGTGGGCGCGGTCGGTCGTCGCGGCCACCGACGCGCCCGACGCCCCGCTGGCCTCGGACGGCGTGCGCCATCTGGCCTCGGGCGACCCGCCCGAGGACCCGTCGGAGGACCTCGTCTGGGTGCCCACGATCCTCGCGCTCACACAGGAGGCCGTGGAGCGCTCGCTCGTCGACGAGGCGAGCGCCCCGTCCGAGGGCCCGGCGGGCGACTAACCCGCCGCCGTGCCGCCCGTCCGGCCCCGCCCGGGGACCCGCGCCCACGCGGAGGCGATCGTCCGGCGCCTCGCCGAGGCCTACGGCCCGCTGCCGTGGGCGCGCCGTCACCCGCCCGTGAGCGAGCTGGTCACCACGCTGCTCAGCCACTCGACGACCGACGTCAACCAGGAGCGGGCGTTCCGCACGCTGCGCGAGCGCTTCCCCACCTGGGAGGCGGTGCGCGCCGCGCCGGTCGAGGAGGTGGCCGACGCCGTCCGGGTGGCGGGCATGCCGAGCCAGAAGGCGCCGCGCGTGCAGCACGTGCTCGACGTCGTCGCCGAGGACCCGCGCGGCGACGACCTCGAGTGGCTCGGCGTCCTGCCGCTCGACGAGGCGATGGCCTGGCTCACCGCGCTCCCGGGCGTGGGCCCGAAGACCGCCGCCTGCGTCATGTGCTTCTCGTTCGGCGCGCACATCGTCCCGGCCGACACCCACGTCCACCGCATCGCGCTCCGCACCCACGTCGTGCCCGCCGGCGCGAGCGCCGCGGCGGCCCAGGAGCGGCTCACGCGCTGGACCCCGCCCGGCGAGGCGTTCGCCACCCACATGCGCCTCATCCGCCACGGCCGGGAGGTCTGCGTCGCCCGGAGCCCCCGCTGCGGGGGGTGCGCCCTGCTGGACCTCTGCCCGACGGGGAGGAGACGGGCGGGGTAGTCCGCGGGGCGGGTGGTCGCGATCGGGGGTGGTCGAGGGCGGTCGTCGACGGACGGGGTCGGGAGACGGGTCGGCGGGGGACGATCCTGAGCGCGGGAGGGACCCGGCGCGTCCTGTGACGAGGTCGTCGCCGGCCCGGGTCGGCTGGGGCCGATCCGTGGCGCGGGCGGGACCCGGCCCTGCGGGCCGGCTCGTCTGTTGACGACGTCGTCGACGGACCGGGTCGGCTGGGGCCGATCCTGAGCGCGGGCGGGACCCGGCCCTGCGGGCCAGCTCGCGCTGGGCGGGTGTCGACCGGCGTGCCCCTCACGCGGGGACCCGGCCTCTTTCGGGCCGGGTCACGCGGCAAATCGCCCCTGGCCGGGGCGATTTGCACACCGGCGCACCGCCTTCGGCGGGGCGGGCGCCGGAAAGGGCACGCACGTGAGCGTCCGTGGTGCGCGTGGGGTGTGCCCGGCGCCGTCGTGGCCGGTTCTGTCCCGCTCCGGCCTTCGGCGGTCGTGTCTCCCACCACGTCGGAGCTCGATCACGTCGTCCGGGACGGATCGTGACCACCCCGGCCAGGGGGATCCTGAGTGCGACCAGTTCGCCGCGCGGTTGAGGGGCAATCTGCCGGAATGGCGCGCCCCCGCCGAAGGCGGGAGCCATTCCGGCCGGCGCGCCCGAGGCGTTCCTCGGTCCGACGCAGCCCAGGCCTCCCGGCGGAGCCGGGCGGCCTGGGCGGAGCCCCAGAGCTCGCCGCCGCGCCCCAGCCGGCGTTCCTCGGCTCGACGCGCTCGTGCCTCGCCCTTCCGGAGCCGCTGCCTTGAGCGGGCATGGCTCATACGTATCTGCCATGAGGCGACTCAAGTCGTCTTGACACGGTGCGACTCAGATCTACACTGGGTGCAGCGACAGTCGAGAACCAATGGCGACCGGGGCCCGTACCCGGCGAGGAGGCACCAGACACATGGGCAAGACGATCGGCATCGACCTCGGGACCACCAACTCGGCAGTGGCCGTGCTCACCGGTGGCGAGCCCGAGGTCCTTCCCAACGCGGAGGGCGGTCGCACCACCCCGTCGGTCGTCGGCTTCGCGAAGTCCGGCGAGCGCCTGGTGGGGACCGTCGCCAAGCGGCAGGCGGTGACCAACCCGGAGAACACGGTCTTCAGCGTCAAGCGGTTCATGGGCCGCAAGTACGCGGAGGTCGACGAGGAGATGAAGATCGTCCCGTACGAGGTCGTCCGCGGCCCGAACGGCGACGCGCGCATCCGGGTGACCGACAAGGAGTTCAGCCCGCCCGAGATCAGCGCGATGATCCTGCAGAAGCTGAAGGCGGACGCCGAGGCGTTCCTCGGCGAGCCGGTGACCGACGCGGTCATCACCGTGCCGGCCTACTTCAACGACGCCCAGCGGCAGGCGACGAAGGACGCCGGCAAGATCGCCGGCCTCGACGTCAAGCGCATCATCAACGAGCCCACCGCGGCGGCCCTGGCCTACGGGCTCGACAAGGAGACCGACCAGACGATCCTCGTCTTCGACCTCGGCGGCGGCACGTTCGACGTGTCCGTGCTCGAGATCGGCGACGGCGTGTTCGAGGTCAAGTCGACCGCGGGCGACAACCACCTCGGCGGCGACAACTTCGACAAGGCGATCGTCGACTGGATGGCCGCCGAGTTCAAGCGCGACCACGGCATCGACCTCGGCAACGACAAGATGGCCCTGCAGCGGCTCTACGAGGCCGCCGAGAAGGCCAAGATCGAGCTCTCGACGACCACGTCGTCGCAGATCAACCTGCCGTTCATCACGGCCGACCAGAGCGGGCCGAAGCACCTCGACCTGCAGCTGTCGCGCGCGAAGCTCGAGGAGCTCACCCGCGACCTGCTCGAGCGGCTCGTGGGCCCGACCAAGCGCGCGCTCACCGACTCCGGCGTGGGCGACAAGATCGACCACGTCGTGCTCGTCGGCGGCATGACCCGCATGCCGGCGGTGCAGGAGCGCGTGAAGGAGCTCACCGGCCGCGACCCGCACAAGGGCGTCAACCCGGACGAGGTCGTCGCCGTCGGCGCGGCGATCCAGGGCGGCGTGCTGTCGGGCGACGTGAAGGACGTCCTGCTGCTCGACGTGACCCCGCTGTCGCTCGGCATCGAGACGAAGGGCGGCGTGTTCACGAAGCTGATCGAGCGCAACACGACGATCCCCACGAAGAAGAGCGAGGTCTTCTCGACCGCCGACGACAACCAGAACCAGGTCGAGATCCACGTGCTCCAGGGCGAGCGCGAGATGGCGGCCTACAACCGCACGCTCGGCAAGTTCAACCTCGTCGGCATCCCGCCGGCGCCGCGGGGCGTGCCGCAGATCGAGGTCACGTTCGACATCGACGCCAACGGCATCGTGCACGTGGGGGCGAAGGACCTCGGCACCGGCAACGAGCAGAAGATCGAGATCAAGGCCTCGAGCGGCCTCAGCGACGACGAGATCACCAACATGGTGCGCGACGCCGAGTCGCACGCCGACGAGGACCGGCGCCTGCGCCGCCTGGCCGACGCGCGCAACGCGGCGGAGGCCCGGGTGCACGAGGCCGAGCGCCAGCTCAAGGACAACGGCGACAAGGTGGACGACGAGGTCCGTCGCGACCTCGAGGGCGCCGTCGAGGCGACCAAGACGGCCGCGGCCGGCGACGACGCCGACGACATCGAGGCGAAGACGTCGTCCCTGACCGACGCCCTGCACCGGCTCTCCGAGCAGGTGTACCGCCAGGCGGCCGCGCAGCAGCAGACCGCCGGGGCGGACGGCGACGGCCAGGCCGAGGACACGGTCGAGGACGCCGAGTACGAGGTCATCGACGAGGACGCCCCCAAGGCGTCATGACACCCGGATTGACGAGAGGAGGACATCAGATGCCGGCAGTCGTGCGATTCGACCCGTTCCGTGACATCACGGCGCTGCGGGACGAGATGAACCGCCTGTTCAACCGGACGGTGGGCGGCGAGGGGATGTCGGCCGGCGGCTCCGCGTGGACGCCCGCCGTGGACATCTTCGACGGCGACGAGGCGATCACGCTCCGGGCGGAGCTCCCGGGGCTGACGCCGGAGGACATCGACATCGAGGTCGACGACAACGTGCTCACCCTGAAGGGCGAGCGGCGCTTCACGGACGAGGTGCAGGAGGGGCGGTACTACCGGCTGGAGCGGGCCTACGGCAACTTCCAGCGCAGCGTCACGCTGCCCCAGGGCGTCAAGGCCGACGAGATCTCGGCGAGCTTCGACAACGGCGTGCTGACGGTCGTCGTGCCGAAGGCCGACGAGGTCAAGCCGCGCAAGATCACCGTCGCGGCGGCCCCGGCGTGACGGAACGGCCGACGGACATGCAGGGCGCGGCGGCGGACGAGCGGTCCGGCGCCGCGCCCGGGCCCGGCGAGGCCGAGCGCCACGCGGGCGCGGACGGCGGGGCGGCCGGCGTCGACGACGCGGCCGCCGAGCGGTCCGAGCTCGAGCGGGTGGTCGGGGAGCGCGACCAGTACCTGGACGCGCTCCAGCGGCTGAAGGCCGAGTTCGAGAACTACCGCAAGCGCAACGAGCGGGAGCGGCAGACGATCGCCACGGGCGCCGTGCGCGAGGTCGTGCGCGGGCTGCTCCCGGTGATGGACAACCTGGAGCGGGCCGTCATCGCGGCCGGCGAGCGCGCCGACGTGCCGGGCGGCGAGGGCATCGTGGCCGGCATCGAGATGGTGCGCGGCCAGCTCGCCGGCATCCTGGCGGGCCACGGGGTCGAGGAGATCCCCGCCCACGGCGAGGCCTTCGACCCCACGGTGCACGAGGCGATCGCGGCGGTGCCGTCGCCCGCGCACGAGGAGGGCACGGTCGTCGAGGTGGTTGAGAAGGGCTACCGCCAGGAGGAGCACGTGCTGCGGCCCACGCGGGTCGTCATCGCGGCGGCTCCGCCGCAGGGGTAGCGGGACCGCAGAAGGAGACGGGTGGAGGACCTCTACGCAACGCTCGGCGTCTCGCGCACCGCGAGCGCCGACGAGATCCGGAAGGCGTACCGGGCGCTGGCGCGCAAGCACCACCCCGACGCCAACCCCGACGACCCGAAGGCGGAGGAGCGCTTCAAGGAGATCTCCCACGCCCACGACGTGCTGGGCGACCCGGAGAAGCGGCGCGAGTACGACGCGCGCCTGCGCTTCGGCGGCCGCGCGCCGAACGGCGGCGGCGCGGGCGCCGGGGGCGGCGCCGACATGGGCGGCTTCGGCGACTTCGCCGACATCTTCTCGAGCATCTTCCGGGGCGGCGGCGGCGGGCGCGGTCGTGGCCAGGGTGGCGCAGCCGCCGCGCGGCGCGGCGCCGACGTGGAGGTCGAGGTCAACCTGTCGTTCGAGCAGGCCATGGCCGGCGCGCAGGTGCCGGTGCAGGTCGAGACGCCGGTGGCCTGCAGCGACTGCGGCGGCAGCGGCGCCCGGCCCGGGACGTCGCCGCGCCTCTGCCCGGAGTGCAAGGGCCGCGGCGTGCTCGGGCGCGACGTGGGCTCGTTCGCGTTCAGCGAGACCTGCCCGCGCTGCGGCGGCAACGGCACGGTGATCGACGACCCGTGCCCCACCTGCGGCGGCACCGGCAGCACCTCCACGCGCACCCAGATCAAGGTGAAGATCCCGGCCGGCGTCAAGGACGGCACCCGCATCCGCCTGAAGGGCAAGGGGCAGGCGGGCGCCGGCGGCGGCCCGGCGGGCGACCTGCAGGTGGTCACGCGGGTCGCGCCCAGCCGGCTCTACACCCGCCGCGGCGACGACCTGGTCATCAACGTGCCGGTCACCTTCGTCGAGGCGGCGCTCGGTGCGCAGGTGGAGGTGCCGACGCTCGACGGGCGGGTCAAGCTGACCGTGCCCGCCGGCAGCGCCGAGGGCCGCCAGCTGCGCATCCCCGGCAAGGGGGCGCCCCGCCTGAAGGGCGAGGGCCGCGGCGACCTGATCGCGAAGCTCCACCTGGAGGTGCCGCGCGAGCTGTCGAAGAAGCAGCAGGACCTGCTGCGCAGGTTCGCGGACCTGGACGCCCGCGACCCGCGGGAGACGTTGTTCTCGTGAGCACCCGGCGACCCCCGCGGCGGGAGTTCCTGATCGGCATCGCGGCCGAGCTCGCGGGCATGCATCCGCAGACCCTGCGGGTGTACGAGCGCCGCGGCCTCATCCGGCCCCAGCGCACGCCGCGCAACACGCGGGTCTACAGCGAGGCCGACGTGGCGCTGCTGCGGCGCATCCAGGAGCTCTCGGAGGAGGGGCTCAACCTGGCGGGCATCGAGCGCGTGCTGAAGCTCGAGCAGCGGCTGGAGCGCGCCGAGCGGCGCATCCGCGACCTGCGGGCCGAGCTCGCGCAGCGGATGGAGGACCACGCGCGCGAGCTGGCCGAGGCCCGCGCGGCGCGCGGGCAGATCGTGCTCGCGGTGAAGGGCGAGACGGCGCTCGTGTCCCGGCACGCGCCGGTCGTGACTGGACGCCGGGGGATGAGGGAGGTGCACTGATGGCGGTCGACAAGCCCACCGAACGCGCGCAGGAGGCGATCGCCGGCTCGGCGACCGTGGCCGCCGACCACGGCAACCCCGTCGTCGAGCCCGACCACCTGCTGCTCGCGCTGATCGACGCGCGCGAGGGGATCGTGCAGCCGCTGCTCACGCGGGCCGGCGCCGACGTCGCCGGCCTGCGGGCCGCGGTCGAGGCGGCGATCGCCCGCCACCCGCAGGTCAGCGGGTCGGCGACGGGCGCGCAGCTCTCCACGCCCTACCGCGCCGTGCTGCGCCGCGCCGGTCAGGAGGCCGAGCGGCTCGACGACGCGTACATCTCCACCGAGCACCTGCTGCTGGCGCTCGTGGAGGAGCCGTCGCCCGCCCGCGAGGCGCTGCGCGCCCACGGCGTGACGCGCGAGGGCCTCATGGACGCGCTGCGCGAGGTGCGCGGGTCGGCGCGCGTCACCGACCCGAACCCCGAGGACAAGTATCAGGCGCTCGAGCAGTACGGCCGCGACCTGACGGACGCCGCCCGCGAGGGCAAGCTCGACCCGGTCATCGGCCGCGACGACGAGGTGCGCCGGGTCATCCAGGTGCTGTCGCGGCGCACGAAGAACAACCCGGTGCTGATCGGCGAGCCGGGCACCGGCAAGACCGCGATCGTCGAGGGCCTGGCCCAGCGCATCGTGTCGGGCGACATCCCCGAGGGGCTCGCCGGCAAGCGGGTGATCGCGCTCGACGTGGGCGCCCTGCTCGCCGGCGCGAAGTACCGCGGCGAGTTCGAGGACCGGCTGAAGGCGGTGCTCAAGGAGATCGAGGACGCGGCGGGCGAGGTCATCCTCTTCATCGACGAGCTCCACACGATCGTCGGCGCGGGCGCGGCCGAGGGCGCGGTGGACGCCGCGAACCTGCTCAAGCCGATGCTGGCCCGCGGCGCGCTGCGCGCGATCGGCGCGACCACGCTCGACGAGTACCGCAAGCACGTGGAGAAGGACGCCGCCCTGGAGCGCCGCTTCCAGCCGGTGCTGGTGGGCGAGCCGTCGGTCGAGGCGACGATCGCGATCCTGCGCGGGCTGAAGGAGCGCTACGAGGTGCACCACGGCGTGCGCATCCAGGACGGCGCGCTGGTGGCGGCGGCCCGGCTGTCGGACCGCTACATCACCTCGCGCTTCCTGCCCGACAAGGCGATCGACCTGATGGACGAGGCGGCCAGCCGGCTGCGCATCGAGATCGACTCGGTCCCGGCGGAGCTCGACGCCGTGCAGCGCCGCATCATGCAGCTCGAGATCGAGCAGCAGGCGCTCGAGGGCGAGAGCGACCCCGCCTCGGAGGCCCGCCTGGAGGCGCTCGAGGAGGAGCTGGCCGGCCTGCAGGAGGAGGCCGACGCCATGCGCGCGCACTGGGACCAGGAGAAGGCCACCATCGCGCGCATCCGCGACATCAAGGGCCAGATCGAGACGGCCCGCACCGAGCTCGAGCGCGCCGAGCGCGAGGCCGACCTGGAGGGCGCGGCGCGGCTGCGCTACGGCACCCTGCCCGAGCTGGAGCGCGCGCTCGAGGCCGCCAACGACGAGCTGGCGGCCCGCCAGGCCGACCGCCGCATGCTCAAGGAGGAGGTCGACGCCGAGGACGTGGCCGAGGTGGTGGCCTCCTGGACCGGCGTGCCGGTCAGCCGCCTGATGGAGGGCGAGGTCGAGAAGCTCCTGCGCATGGAGGAGCGGCTGCACGAGCGGGTCGTGGGCCAGGCGCGCGCGGTCAGCGCGGTGGCCAACGCCCTGCGGCGCGCGCGGGCCGGCCTGTCCGACCCGCACCGGCCGATCGGCTCGTTCATCTTCCTCGGCCCGACCGGGGTGGGGAAGACGGAGCTGGCCCGGGCCCTCGCCGAGTTCATGTTCGACGACGAGCGCGCCATGGTCCGCATCGACATGAGCGAGTACATGGAGCGCCACTCGGTGGCGCGGCTGATCGGCGCGCCGCCCGGCTACGTCGGGTTCGAGGAGGGCGGCCAGCTCACGGAGGCCGTGCGCCGGCGCCCGTACTCGGTGCTGCTGCTCGACGAGATCGAGAAGGCCCACGGGGACGTCTTCAACGTGCTGCTGCAGCTGCTGGACGACGGCCGCCTGACCGACGGGCAGGGCCGGGTGGTCGACTTCACCAACACCGTGGTCATCATGACCAGCAACATCGGCAGCCAGTTCCTGCTCGACGCCGGGCCGCCCGAGCTCGCCGAGGAGCGGGTGCTGGGCGCGCTGCGGGAGCACTTCCGGCCGGAGTTCCTCAACCGGGTCGACGAGATCGTGGTGTTCGACCGGCTCGACCGCGAGCAGCTCGCGCAGATCGTCGAGCTGCAGGCGGGGCGCCTGCGGCGGCGCCTCGCCGACCACGGCGTCGAGCTGGAGATCCGGCCCGCGGCCGCCGAGCTGCTCGGCCGGGAGGGCTACGACCCGGCCTACGGCGCCCGGCCGCTCAAGCGGCTGGTGCAGCGGCGGATCGAGAACCCGCTGGCGCAGCGCATGCTCGCCGGCGAGGTGCGCGACGGCGACACCGTCGTCGTGGACGCCCAGGGCGACGAGCTGGTGTTCACCACCCCCGAGCACGCGAGCCGCCCGGCCGCCTGACGCCCCGCCCCTCCGGCGCGCCCGCGCCGGAGGGGCCTCAGGCCGTCCACCCCCGTGACTCCGGCGGCCGGGTGAGCCGCGCCACCGCCGCGTCCCACGCCGCCGCGTCGGCCGGCCCGAGCGGCTCGCGCGCCGACCAGTGCACCGCGGTCGCGACGTCGCCGTCGGCGGCCATGGCGAGGCGCTGGCGGCGGTGCGCCCCCGGCACGAGGCGGTCGGCGCGCCGCCGCTCGCGCGCGGTCACCCCGTACGGCGCGGCCAGCGGGTGCGCGGCCGGGCCCGGCTCGGCGAGCCAGCGCGCGAGGTAGCCGGGCGCCTCGGCCAGCGGCATCCGCACCGTCCGCACCAGGCGGCCCTCGCCGGGGCCCTCGTCCTCGCGGCCGCGCTCGGACGCCGAGGGCGGCGTCGCGACGCGGGCGATCCCCCGGACGCCGCCGGTGATCGGATCGTCGGGCTGGGCGAGCCAGTACCCCATGTCGCATGCATCGGCACGACGGGCGGCCGGCACGAGGCCGCCCGCCCGTCGCGCCGGGCGGTCAGGCGCCGGCGGGCTGCGTCACCCGGAGCTCCGTGACGACCTCGATCGACCCGCCGACGCTGCGCGCGTTCGGGCACCGCGCCGCGTGCGCGGCGTGGACCTCCTCGGCGGCGGCGGCGTGCTCCGCGGGCACCTCCAGCGCGTAGCGCACGGTGATGCGCCGCAGCCGCAGGACGCCGTCGTCGTCGGACTCCACGGAGCCGGTCGCCGTGCCGTCGAGCGTCGCCGGCGAGACGGGGACGCGCGCCCGCTTGAGCGAGCCCGCGAACGTGCCGATCAGGCAGCCGGCGACCGAGGCGACCAGGTAGTCGAGCGTCGTCGGCAGCGGGTTCGACGGCCGCATGCGGTAGTGCTCCGCCACTGCGCCGTGCGCGCCGAAGCGGATCGTCTGGCCGTGCGGCGGCACGTCGACCTCGCGGTCCAGCGTCGCCGACGCGGGGTCCAGCCGCACGGGCATGGTGGTCTCGAACGCGGTCACGGTGCCTCCCCCGTCGTGGTTTGTGTCGCACACGCTACAGATCGACGCCGGACGGCCCGTGGGCTACCGTGGGACGGACCATGCCGCGCGGCCGCCCACGCGAGTTCGACGTCGACGACGCGCTCGACGCCGCCATGCGCCTCTTCTGGCGGCGGGGCTTCCGGGCCACGACGACGCGCGATCTGGAGCGGGCGCTGGGCGTCGGCCAGTCGAGCATCACGAGCGCCTTCGGGGCGAAGGCCGACCTCGCCGCGGCGGCGCTCGACCGCTACCTCGCCCGGCTGCGCGCCGGGCTGATCGATCCGCTGCGCGACGCCGACGCCGGCCTCTCCGCCATCGACGCCTTCCTCGCCGGCCTGAGCGACTGGCACTGCGCCGACGGCGGGCGCGGCTGCCTGATCGGCCGGCTGATGTGCGACGGCGCCCACGAGGAGCCGCCCATCGCCGCCCGCGTCGGCGAGTACCGCAGGGCGCTGCGGGCGGCGCTGGACGCCGCGCTGGCGCGGGCGGTGCGGGCGGGCGAGCTGCCGGCGGGCGGACTCGAGGAGCGGCGTGAGCTGCTCGTCGCCGTCATCCTCGGCATGAACCTCGCCGTCCGCGCCGGCTACGACGTCGAGGCGCAGCGCGCGCTGGCGCGCGCCGGCCGGGCGCAGGTCGCCGCCTGGCGCCTGGACCCGCGGGTCGCGGCGGGGACGGCCTGAGGACGGCCCGGGCGGCTCAGCGCCGCAGCGCGACCATCCCGAGCCCGGCCAGCACGCCGCCGACCGCGGCGAGGGCCGACAGGTAGATGCCGATCTGGCGCGAGAGGAACTCGGCCGGCTCCGGCATCACCAGCAGGCGGTACCCCACGACCAGGACGGCGGCCCCGGCGGCCACGACGGCCACCCAGGCGAGCGCGTCGAGGCGGCTCGGCGGCATCGCCAGCATCCCGCGGGCGTCCAGGACGGTGAGCGCCGCCGCGGCCGTCAGCAGCGCGCCGAGCACGAGGGCGACGCGGGCGAGGCTGGTGGCCTCCCAGCCGCTCGCGCTCGTCGCCGAGAACGGCGGGCCGAGGTTGGTCGTGTACCACGGCAGGAGCACGCCGACGACCAGCGCCGCGCCGCACACCGTGCCGGCGAACGCCGGCCCGGCGCCGGCCGCGCCGGCGGCGCGGCGGGCGTGGGAGGCGCGGCGCGGGCGGGAGGTGGAGGCGCGGGGTGCCGGCATCCCGGGCACGGTACCGCGCCCGCGTGGCTGGTACCCTCGCCGACCGTGCCCGGACGGCCCGACTTCTTCATCCTCGGCGCGCCCAAGTGCGGCACCACCGCCCTGAGCGAGTACCTGCGCGACCACCCGCAGGTGTTCGTCTCGCGGCCGAAGGAGCCGCACTACTTCTGCGACGACTTCGACTACTACTACGCGCCCGGGCAGCGCACCGAGGAGCACTACCTGCGGCTGTTCGACGCCGCCGGGCCGCAGCACCTGGCCGTCGGCGAGGCGTCCGTCTGGTACCTCTACTCGGCCACCGCGGCCCGCAACATCATGGCCTTCGACCCGCGCGCGCGGGTGATCGTGATGGTGCGCAACCCGGTCGAGCTGGTGCCCTCGCTGCACTCCCAGCTGCGCTACATGCTGGACGAGGACGAGCCCGACCCCGAGGCGGCGTGGCGCCTGCAGGCCGCCCGCGCGCGCGGCGAGCGGCTGCCCTCCACGGTGCGGGTGCCGGCGTTCCTCCAGTACGGGGCCGCGGCGGCGCTCGGCGCCCAGCTGCGCCGCGTCTACGAGGCGGTGCCGCGCGAGCAGGTGAAGGTGATCGTGTTCGACGACCTGCGCCGCGACGCCGGCGCGGTCTACCGCGAGACGCTGGCGTTCCTCGGCGTGCCCGACGACGGTCGCGACGAGTTCCCGCGGGTCAACGAGAACAAGGTGCACGGCAACGCCGCCCTGGCGCGGCTCACCCAGCGCCCGCCCGGGCCGCTCGTCGCGGTCGCCCGCGGCGTCAAGCGGGTGGCCGGCGTCCAGCGCCTGGGCGTGCTCGACCGGGTGCGCCGCCGCAATCGGCTGGTCACCCGCCGGGAGGAGATCTCCCCGGCCTTCGCGCAGGAGCTGCGCGAGCACTTCCGCCAGGACGTGGCCGAGCTCGGCGAGCTCATCGGCCGCGACCTGAGCGCCTGGACCGCGTAGGCCGGCCGGGGCGGCCGGCCCGGCCGGGGCGGCGGGGCGATGGTACGCTCGGCCCCGCCCGGAACGCAGGCGCCGAAGGAGCCCTCATGCCGACCTACATCCTCCTCAGCACCCTCAGCCCGCACGGCGTGGGGACGGTCAAGGCGAACCCGCGACGCGTGCTCGAGGTGAACGAGGAGGTCGAGCAGATGGGCGCGAAGGTGGTCCAGCAGTGGGCCGTCCTCGGGCCGTACGACTTCGTCAACATCGTCGAGGCGCCCGACGAGAAGGTGATCGCGCGCGTGTCGGTGGAGCTGGCGGCGCGGGGCACCGCGCACTTCCAGACCCTCACGGCGATCCCCGTCGAGGAGTTCCTGGCGCTGCTGAAGTAGTGGACCGGGCCGCGAGGGGGCGCTGGCTCGTGGCCGGCGGCCTCGTGGGGCTGGCGCTCTCGCCGGGCGCGCGGCGGGTCGGCGCCGGCCTGCGCGCCCGCGCCACCCGGCTGGGCCGCGCCGCCGGCGCCGACCCGGTGGCGCCGTTCCTCGACGCGCCCTGCCGGCGCGACGCGCGCACGGCGCTCGGCGACCCGCGGCGCACGGAGGCGGCCCGATGACCGCGGCCGCCACCTGGCGCGCCGAGGTGCTGGTGCCGACGCACCGCATGGTCTTCGCGCTGCGCGGCGGCGAGGTGGTGGAGCTCCGCGCCTCCTCGACGCACGGCACCTTCGGTGCCTATCGCGGGCTGCCGGACGCGGTCCACGGCATGATCGCCTGGCCGAACACGGTGCTGCTGACCGGCCCGCGCACGATCGTCGTCGACCCCGGCTACGCCACCCAGGGCGACATGCTCGAGGGCGCGCTGCGGGCGCGCGGCATCGAGCCGGGGGCGGTCGACGCCGCGCTGGCGACGCACCTGCACTCCGACCACGTCTCGGCGCTGCCCCAGCTCGGGGAGGTCGAGCTGCACGTGCACGAGATCGAGCTCGGCACCCCGCACGCTCACGCCGGCCGCGGCTTCCGCGACCGCGCCGCCGAGCGCCCGCTGCGCGGCGAGCGGGGCGAGATCTTGCCGGGGCTGCGCTGGATCCTGACCCCCGGCCACACCGACGGCCACGTGGCCTTCCTGGTCGACGCCGACGAGGGCGTCGTGGCGATCGCCGGCGACACTCCGGGCCCCGACCCCGGCTGGTTCGCGCGCGGCGAGCTCCCCGAGGGCTTCCCGGGTCGGGAGGAGACCCTCGCCTCGTTCCGCGCCATCCGCGCGGAGCGGCCGGCGATCCTGATCCCGGGGCACAACCCGCCGCAGCGGCTGTAGGGACGCGGCCACGCACCCCCGCGGTGGCGCGGGGGTGCGTGGCCGCGTCGTCGGGGAGGTGGTCCGGGGACGGCGCGGCGGGGGACGATCCGTTGGCTGAGGCGGGACCCGGCCCTGTCGCGCCGGCCCGTTCATCGACGAGGTCGTCCGCGGACCGGGTCGGCTGGGGCCGATCCATGGCGGGGGCGGGACCAGCCCTGCCCGTGACGAGGTCGGCTGAGGACGGGGTCGGCTGGGGTCGATCCTCTGCGCGGGCGGGACCCGGCCCTTCGGGCCAGCTCGCGCTGGGCACGTTGTCGACCGCCGTGCCCCGAGCGCGGGGGCCGGCCCACTTGCGGGGCCGGCCACGCGGCAAATCGCCCCTGGCCGGGGCGATTTGCGGACCGGCGCACCGCCTTCGGCGGGGCGGGCGCCGGAACGTGCGCTACCGGATCCGTCCGTGGTGCGCGTGGGGGTGTGCCCCGCGCCCTCGTGGCCGGTTCTGTCCCGCTCCCGCCTTCGGCGGTCGTGTCCACGACCACCTCGTCCCTCGACCACGTCGTCCGGGACGGGGTGCGACCACCCCGCTCATGGACGGGTCCGCACCGCGACCGGTTCGCCGCGCGGCGCGCCCCGGCGGCGCGTCAGCGCCGACGGAGCCGCGCGGTTGGGGGGCAAATTGCCGAATCGGCGCGCCCCGGCCGCCAGGCCGGAGCCGATTCGGCCGGCGCGCCAGCCGGCGTTCCTCGCTTCGAGGCAGCCCAGGCCGCCCTGCGAAGCCGGGCGGACTGGGCGGACGAGCAAGGGACCGCTCCGCGGGCGTCGAATGCCCACGCGACCATCCCAGGCCCTCCTCCGCGACCCTCGAGGTGATCCGTGAACAGCCTCACCCGTGAGCACCGCATGCTCGGCGCCGCCGGCGCGTGCGTGCTCTACATCATCAGCCTCTTCTTCCCCTGGCTCGGCGAGGGCGACTTCAGCGCCTCGGGCGACGAGGTCGTGCCCTCGTGGTGGCTGCTGCTGCTCTTCGCCGCGGCGGCGGCGGCGATCCTCGCCGCGGACGCCCTCAACTTCGAGCTGCCCGCCGTGATCAACCCGGCGACCTGGCCCGCCTACCTCACGAGCATCGTCTTCATCGTGACGCTGATGACCTTCCTCGACCCGGTGCTCGACATCGGGCGCAAGTTCGGCCTCTTCCTCGCGCTGCTCTTCTCGCTCGCGGCCGTCGCGCTGGCCGTGATGCACTGGCAGCGCGAGCCGAAGTAGACTGCCGCAGGTCACTTCCGCGACGGCGAAGGGGTGAGCATGGGACTCGTCGACAAGGCCAAGGAGGCCGCCCGGCGCGCGGGCGACGCGGCGCAGAAGGGCGCCACCGAGGCGCGTGAGAAGGCGCAGGAGATGAGCCTCAGGCGGCGCATGAACGCGCTGGCCGCCGACCTCGGGCACGTGGTCGTGCGCCAGCGCGACGGCGAGACGGGCCTCGACGCGGAGGTGGACCGCCTGGTGTCGGAGATCCGGGCCGTCCGCGCCGAGATCGACGCGCTCGACCAGGAGGCCTAGGCGCCCGGCGCCCCCGCGGCGGCCCTAGGGTCGCCGGGGGGCGCCGTCAGCGTCACGGCCCGCACCAGCCCGCTCGTGCCGAAGCGGGTGCGCGCCTCGACCGTCACCTCGACGCGCCCGGTGACCGGGCGGTTGCGCACCCTGCGGTCCCAGTCCACCACCCGCGCGCCGGGCCGCATGAGGCGGCCGCTCACGAGCGTCGTGATGCGCCGGCCGGAGGTCGAGCGCACCCGCACGGTGACCCGCGCGGCGCGCTGCAGGCGGAAGCCCATCCGCAGCCGCTGGCGCACGACCCGGCCCCGGCGGGCCTGGGAGGGCCGCGCGGTGAGCGAGGAGAGGGTGCGGTCGAAGATCACCCTGCGCCGCTGCTCGGTGACGCCGCTGCCGTCGTCGGCCTCGTGGCGCGCCACCACCACGTAGACGCCGTCGCCCAGCCGCAGGCGCCGCGGGTCGAGGCGCAGGGCGACGGCGCCGGGGCCCATCCGCCCCTCCCAGATGCGGCGCGTGGGCCGCCCCGACTTGCGGGCGACGGTCACGCGGGTCACGCCGGGCCGCGTGGCGCGCACGATCATCGTGGCCCGGTCGTCGACGTGGTCGTTGTTCGCCGAGAGCCGGAACGGCAGGGGGCGGACGGTGACGCCGTCGTAGTTCATGAGCACGGCGCTGGCGATGCTGCGGGGGCCGGACCAGGGGATGACCAGGTCGTCCCACAGCGCCAGCTGGGCGCTGCCGCCGCCGTCCATCGCGATGGCGGTCCGCGCGCCCAGCGAGCGCATGAGCTGGGCCTGCTCGGCGACGGTCAGGCCCGGGCTGCCCTGCACCGGGCCCTCGGCGGTCACGAACATGCGCGTGCCGTCGGAGTGCTGGGCGACGGCCGATCGCGAGGTGCGCCCGCCGGTCTGGGCCGAGCTGAACCCCTCCCCGGCGTCGACGATCGGGATGCCGTTCCGCACCAGCGCCGGGCCGCCGCCGACCGCGTGCAGCGCGCCGGGGGGCAGGGAGAGCAGGCCGGGGGCGACGGCGACCCGCCGACCGGTCGGCAGCTCCCGTACGAGGCCCGGGCCGGCGCTGCCGGCCGCCGAGAGCACCATGTGGCCGGCCCCGATCGTCGTGCCGCCGCCCGAGCCGGACGCGATGACGGTGCCGCCGACCGGCTGGCCCACGCGCAGCGGCACGTCGGCGTCGAGGCGGACGCGCACCTCGTAGCGGGAGGCCGCCTTCGGCGTGGCCACCGCGCCGTACGCCGAGGTGAAGAGGGTGGTCTCGCCGTTGCGGGCCGGCGCCCGGTTGACGCCCGTGAAGGCGCGCGGCGGGGCCGCGGCCGCGCCGGTGGCGGGGTCGAGGGGCTGGTAGCGGCCCTGCAGCGCGAGGGCGACCGCCTCGATGTTGCCGTCGCCCAGCAGCACCAGGGCGGAGCGGCTCGCCTCCGGCTCGCGCACGAGCTCGCCGGCCTGCATGAACACGCCGCTCGGGCTGCTGGTCGCGTACGAGAAGAAGTCGCCGTTGACGCCGGCCACGGCGCCGGCGTTCATGCGCGCGCCGATCGCCCGGGTGAGCGCGCCGCGGCGGATCGGCGAGTCGCCGGCGAGCGCGGGCGCCAGCGTGACCCGGGGCGAGGGCGCTGCGCGCAGCACGTGCACCACCTGCCCGCCGTCGCGCTCGAGGCGCTGGTAGCCGATGCCCGGGGCGACCTCGGTCACGCCGCGGGGGTTGGGCGGCGGCAGGGCCTCGACCGGGCCCGCCACGGCGGCGCCGGGCGCGGCGAGGGCGAGCGCGAGGGCGGCGAGGGCCGGGCGGGTGCGTGCGGGTGGTGCCATGGCCGGGAACTGAAGCATGCCTCGCGGCGACCTCCCAAGCGGCGCCGGTGCGCCCGTCTGCCAGACTGCGGCCGTGGCCGTCGCCCTTCTGGCCGTCGCGCTGGCCGGCCTCGTCGTTGCCGGGGCGCTCCTCCTGGCGCTGCGCCGCGCCCGTTCCTCGGCCGCCGCCGCGGGCGCCGAGGCGACCGCCGCCCGCGCCGACGCCGCGGCGGCCGAGCGCCGCCGGGCCGAGGTCATGCGCGGCCTCTCGGTGGCCGTCATGCGGCTCGACGGCGACGCCCGGCTGGCCGAGGCCAACCCGGCCGCCCGCGAGCGCTTCCCCTTCCTCGAGCCCGGCATGGGGATCCTCGAAGCCTTCAGCGAGCACCGCCTGGCGCGCCGCGTGCGCACGTCGCTGGAGCGGCTGGAGCGCCAGGCGTTCGAGGTGCGCCTGTTCGCCGACGGCCGGCGCACCTACCGGGTGGCCGTGGAGCCGTACGAGCTGGGCGGCGCCCGCGAGGCGCTCGTGCTGATGTCGGACCTCAGCGAGGCCGTCGACTACCAGGAGCTGCGCTCGCAGTTCGTCGCCAACGTCTCGCACGAGCTGCGCACGCCGCTCACCGGCCTCGGCGGGCTGCTGGAGGCGCTCGAGGACCCGGGAATGGACGACGTGATGCGCCAGGACTTCCTCGCGCGGGCGATCGGCGAGACCCGTCGCCTGGAGGCGCTGATCGGCGACGTGCTGTTCCTGTCCGAGCTGGAGGCCACCCAGGGCCGGCCCTCCGACGCGCGCAGCGACCTGGCGCGGACGGCCGCGGTCACGGTGCAGGAGCTCACCTGGCTGGCCGCCGACCAGAACGTGACCCTGCGGGTGGAGGGCGACGACGAGGCGTGGACGCCCCTCACCGACCGCATGGCCGACACGGTCGTGCGCAACCTCGTCACGAACGCCATCAAGTACGCGGGCCCCGGCGCCACGGCGACGGTGACCGTGCGCCGCGACGGCGGGTCGGTCGTGCTGCGGGTGGCCGACGACGGCGCCGGCGTGCCCGAGCGGCACCTGCCGCACATCTTCGAGCGCTTCTACCGGGCCGACCCCTCGCGCTCGAAGCGCCTCGGCGGCACGGGGCTCGGCCTGTCGATCGTCAAGCACATCGCCGAGCGGGTCGGGGGCGCGGCCGAGGCCACCTCGCGCGAGGGGTTCGGGACGACCATCACGATCACCGTGCCGGCGGCGGACCCCGCGCCGTCCCCGTGATAGCGTCCCGCGCCGCCGTGGCCGTCCCCCTCATGGACATCCAGGCCCAGTACGGGCCCCTGCGCGCCGAGATCGACGCCGCCGTCGCCGGGGTGCTCGACTCCGGGCGGTTCATCCTCGGCCCGGAGGGCCGCGCGCTCGAGGCGACCGTCTCGGAGCGGCTCGGCGGGCGCCCCTGCGCCGGGGTGGCGAACGGCACCGACGCCCTGGTGATCGCGCTGCACGCGCTGGACATCGGCCCGGGCGACGAGGTCATCACGACGCCCTACACCTTCTACGCGACGGCCGAGGCCATCGCCCGGGTGGGCGCCACGCCGGTGTTCTGCGACATCGACCCGCGCACGTACTGCCTCGACCCCGAGCGCGTGCGCGAGCGCATCGGGCCGCGCACCCGCGCGATCCTGCCGGTGCACATCTTCGGCCACCCGGCCGACATGACCGCGATCATGGCGATCGCTCGCGAGCACGGGCTGGTGGTGGTGGAGGACTCGGCGCAGGCCTTCGGCGCGAGCACCCCCGACGGCGAGATCGCCACCTTCGGCGACGCGGCGACGATCAGCTTCTTCCCGACGAAGAACTTCCCCGGCATGGGCGACGGCGGCATGGTCGTGTGCCGCGACGAGGAGCTCGCCGACCGGGTGCGGCGCCTGCGCTTCCACGGCTCGAAGGACAAGGTCGTCTTCGAGGAGGTCGGCTACAACTCGCGCCTCGACGACCTGCAGGCGGCGATCATCCGGGTCTTCTACCCGCACCTCGACGACTGGAACGCCCGCCGCGCCCAGGCCGCGGCCTGGTACGCCGAGGAGGGGCTCGGCGAGCACATGGCCCTGCCGGCGGTCGCCGAGGGGGCGCGGCACATCTTCCACCTCTACATGGCCCGCCACCCGCGCCGCGACGACGTGCGGGCGGCGCTGGCCGAGGCCGGCGTGGCGAGCGCCGTCTACTACGGCATCCCGATGCACCTGCAGCCGGTCTTCGCGCGGCTGGGGTACTCGGCGGGCGACCTCCCCGTGGCCGAGGAGTGCGCGCGCACCGCGCTCGCCCTGCCCATGCACCCGAACCTGACGCGCGAGCAGGTGGCCGAGGTGGTCGCCGCGGTCGCGCGCGCGGGCTGACGGGCGGTCGCACGGCACACGGGGCGGGAGGCGACGGCCTGAGGGTCTGGGTCGACATCACGAACTCCCCGCACGTCGTCATCTTCCGGCCGCTGATCGAGCGCCTGCGGGCCCGCGGCTGCGAGGTGGTCGTCACCGCCCGCGAGTTCGCGCAGACGATCGGGCTGCTGGAGCGCTTCGGCATCGAGCACGTGTCCGTGGGCGCCCACGGCGGCGGATCGCGCCGCGGCAAGGCGCGGGCGATGGCCGGCCGCTCGGCCGCGCTCGCCCGGTTCGCGCGTCGCGAGCGCTTCGACCTGGCCGTGGCCCACGGCTCCACCGACCAGCCGCTCGCGGCGCGCCTGGCCGGCACGCCGCAGGTGACGATGTTCGACTACGAGTTCGCCGCCGCCATGCACCATTGGAACGGGCGGCTCGCCACCCGGGTGCTGGTGCCGTCGGCGATCTCCGAGGCGGCGCTCGCGCCCTACGGCATCCGGCCGCCGAAGCTGGTGCGCTACCCGGGGCTGAAGGAGGAGTACTACCTCGCCGACCACGCGATGGACGACGGCGTGCTGGCCGAGCTGGGGCTCGACCCGGACCGCCTCGTGGCGGTGCTGCGCCCGCCGCCGGAGGTGACCCTCTACCACCGCGGCGCCTCCACCGACCTGTTCGGCCGCACGCTCGAGCGCCTGCTGGCCGAGCCCGGCGTCCAGGTCGTCGTGCTGCCCCGCACCGCCGAGCAACGCGCGGCGCTCGCCGGCGGCGCGGCGATCGTCCCCGTCCGCCCGGTCGACGGGCCGAGCCTCGTGGCGGCCGCCGACCTCGTGGTGAGCGCCGGCGGCACGATGAACCGCGAGGCGGCGGCGCTCGGCGTGCCCGCCTACACGCCGTTCGCCGCCCGCCTCGGCGCCGTCGACCGGCGGCTCATCGAGGAGGGGCGCCTGCGCCGGCTGGAGCACGCCGGGGACGTCGTCCTGGAGCGCCGGCCGCGAGCGGCCGCGCCGCCCCTGCGCGACCCCGAGGTGCTGATCGACCTGATTCTGGGGGCGACCCCGGCTACACTGCCCCTCTCGTGAGCCGCGCTCCGCTCAACTGGAGCCCCCGCGCCTTCGCCCACCGCGCCGGCCAGGTCGCGGTCGACGCCGGCCTCGTGGCGGCCGCCTACTGGCTGGCCTTCTACTTCCGCTTCGACGGCGACCCGCCCGGGCGCTACGAGAAGCTGTTCGCGGCCACCGTCGGCATCGTGGTCGCGGTGAAGATGGTCACGTTCGCGGCGATGCGCTTCTACACCAAGTGGTGGCGCTTCACGAGCGTGCGCGACCTGCAGGCGATCGTCCTGGCGGTCGCGGCGTCGAGCCTCATCCTCACGGCGCTCCTCTCCCAGTGGCGCCCCGGCGACGTCGTGCCGATCCCCCGCGGCGTGCTGGTCTTCGACCTGGTGCTGACCCTCGTGCTGGTGGGCGGGGCGCGCTTCGCCGTGCGCAGCGTCATCGAGCGGCCGCCGCGCTCCGAGCTGGTGGCCACCGGCCGCGACGTGCTGATCTGCGGCGCAGGCGACGCCGGCATCACGCTGCTGCGGGAGATGAAGCGCAACCGCTCGCTTGGCTACCAGCCGGTGGGCCTGATCGACGACGACCCGCGCAAGCGCCGCCTGCGGGTGCACGGCACGCGCGTGCGCGGCACCCGGGCCGACCTGGCGCGCGTGCTGCGCGAGGTGCAGGTGGACGAGGTGATCATCGCCATGCCCTCGGCCCCCGGCCGGGTGCGCCAGGAGATCGTCGAGACCTGCCGGCGCGCCGGCGTGCCGTGCACCACCCTGCCGGGCCTGCCGGAGCTGATCACCGGCGAGGTGACGGTCAGCCAGCTGCGCGAGGTGCGGGTGGAGGACGTGCTGGGCCGCGCGCCGGTCGAGATCGACTTCGCCCGCGTGGCCCGCTACCTCAACGGGCGCTCCGTGCTGGTCACCGGCGCCGGCGGCTCGATCGGCAGCGAGCTGTGCCGCCAGGTGGCCGCCATCGGCGCGCGCCGGCTCGTGATGGTCGACCACGGCGAGAACAACCTGTTCGAGATCGACCTCGAGCTGCGCGAGCGCGGGCACGCCGGGATGCTCGTGCCGGTCATCGCCGACTGCCGCGACCCGCGCTCCATGGAGCGCGTCTTCGACGGCGAGCGGCCCGAGATCGTCTTCCACGCGGCGGCCTACAAGCACGTGCCCATGATGGAGCTCAACCCGCTCCAGGCCGTGGCCAACAACGTGCTCGGCACCGCCGTGCTGACCGACCTCTCCGACCGCTACGGCGTCGAGCGCTTCTGCCTGATCTCGACCGACAAGGCCGTCGAGCCGGAGACGGTGATGGGCGCCTCGAAGGCGCTGGCCGAGCGGGTCATCGAGGCGGCGGGGGCCACCTCGTCAACCCGCTTCGCGGCCGTGCGGTTCGGCAACGTGCTCGGCAGCTCGGGATCGGTGCTGCCGATCTTCCAGCGGCAGATCGAGCAGGGCGGCCCGGTCACGGTGACGCACGCCGAGATGACCCGTTTCTTCATGACGATCCCGGAGGCGGTGCAGCTCGTGATCGAGGCGACCGGCATCGCCGAGGGCGGCGACGTCTTCGTGCTCGACATGGGCGAGCCGGTCCGGATCATGGACCTCGCCCGCCGGATGATCGAGCTGTCGGGCCACGAGCCCGGCCGCGACATCGCCATCGAGGTGGTCGGCATCCGCCCGGGGGAGAAGCTCCACGAGGAGCTCTTCAACGTGGACGAGGAGGTCACGCCGACCAGGTATGGCAAGATCATGCGGGCCACGCGGCCGGCCATCGACCCCGACGTCCTGCGCGCCGGGCTCGAGGAGCTCGCCGCGCGCGCCGCAGACGGCCGGCCCGAGCCGGTCGCAGAGGCCCTCTGGATCGCCCTTCGCGGCGGCAGGGTCCCCCAGCGCCGTGGCGAAGACCCGGTGACACCACCCTCCATCACCCCCGGAGAGCGAGCATGACCGTCGTCGAACGCACCGCCGTCGAACACCTCCCGTCGGGGGCCGATCCGGTCGCCCCCTGGGGCCTGCTCTCCCGCGTGCGGCGCCCCTGCCCGGACCACGGCGGCGAGTGCGCCTGCGTGGCCCGCCACGAGGACACCGGCCTCGTCTTCTGGTGCGACCGCGAGGAGCACCACTTCAGCACCCGCTAGCGCCCGCCCCGTGGGCCCGCCCGCCCGTCGGTCGGGCGTGACGGGCGGCTCCAGGTGGTGCGCCTGCGCGCCCTCCACCACGTAGGCCGGCGAAGCGGGCGATCGGACCGGAGAGGGGCGGCCGGTGTACTTCACGCCCAGCCGGTCGGCCACCCCGAGGGCGGCGTCGCCCCTCAGTCGCTCCACGACGTGCCAGCGGACGTCGCACTGTTCGTAGGGTCGTCGCGCGAGGAGTGCGGCGCGCCGTCCGGGAGGACCGTGGCGAGGTGCGCGGGGTTCGGCGCCGCCGGCAGCGCCCGGACCGGCGCGGGGATGCGGCTCATCGCGTCCCGCCGCGGGAGGGGTCGCGGGCGGGCGCGCCCTCGGGCTCCCAGTCCGCCACCCAGGCCTCGATCTCCCGCACGACGCGCGACAGGGCCCGGCCCTTCTCGGTGAGGCGGTACTCCACCGCGCCGCCTCCCAGCTCGCGCCGCTCCATCAGCCCCGCGGCCTCCAGCTCGCGCAGCCGTTCCGCGAGCAGGCGCGCCGACAGCCCCTCCACGGAGGAGCGGATCTCGGTGAACCGGGCGGGGCCCTCCATGGCCGCCCGGATCACCGCCGCGCTCCAGCGGCGGCCGAGGAGCTCGGCCGCGCGCTGGTAGCGGTGGCACACCTGCGGGCGTGAGCGACAGCGGTCCATCGCCGTGATCCTGCCCTGTCCGGCGCTACGCCGCGAGCGCCTCGCCGCGGTCGCAGGCGGGCTCGAGGGCGACGTCGAGCACCTCCCGCACGGTGAGCACGGGGTGGATGCGCACCTGCTCGAGCACCGCCGCCGGCACGTCGTCCAGGTCGCGCCGGTTGCGCTCCGGGATCACGACGTCCGTGAGCCCGGCCCGGTGGGCGGCCAGCACCTTCTGCTTGAGGCCACCGATCGGCAGCACCCGGCCCTGGAGCGTCACCTCGCCGGTCATCCCGACCGTCGGGCGCACCGCGCGCCCCGAGGCCAGCGACGCGAGCGCCGTGACCATCGTGACGCCGGCCGAGGGGCCGTCCTTCGGCACCGCGCCGGCGGGCACGTGCAGGTGCACCTCCCTGCCGGCGAGCGCGTCGGGGTCGACGCCGATCTCGGCTGCGTGGGACCGGGTCCACGAGAGGGCGATGCGCGCCGACTCGCGCATGACGTCGCCGAGCTGGCCGGTGATCACCAGCCGCTCGCCGGGGCCGTCGGCGGGCATCGCGCTCGCCTCGACGAACAGGACGTCGCCGCCCGTGCCCGTCACGGCCAGGCCGGTGGCCACGCCCGGCGTGGCCGTGCGCTCGGCCGCCTCGTGGTGGAAGCGGGGCCGCCCCAGGGCGTCCTCGATCTCCGCCGTGCCGATGCGCACGCGGCCCTCCTGGCCCTCGGCCACCCGGCGCGCCACCTTGCGCAGCACCTTGCCGAGCTCGCGCTCGAGGTTCCGCACGCCGGCCTCGCGGGTGTAGTCGCCGATCACGGCGCGGACGGCGTCGTCGTCCATCTCGACCTCGTCCGGGCGCAGGCCGTTGCGCTCGATCTGGCGGGGCAGCAGGTAGCCCCGGGCGATCGCCAGCTTCTCGTCCTCGGTGTAGCCGTCGAGCGCGATGACCTCCATGCGGTCGAGCAGCGGCGCCGGGATCGTGTCGACCACGTTCGCGGTGGCGATGAAGAGCACCTCGGACAGGTCGAGCTCCACGTCGAGGTAGTGGTCGCGGAAGGAGTGGTTCTGCGCCGGGTCGAGCACCTCGAGCAGCGCCGACGACGGGTCGCCGCGCCAGTCGGCGCCGACCTTGTCGACCTCGTCGAGCATGATCACCGGGTTGCGGGTGCCGGCCTCACGCAGCGCGCGCACCAGCCGCCCGGGCAGCGCGCCGACGTAGGTGCGCCGGTGGCCCCGGATCTCGGCCTCGTCGCGGATGCCGCCGAGGCTGATGCGCGCGAACTCGCGCCCGAGCGCCCGGGCCACCGACTGGCCGAGCGACGTCTTGCCGGTCCCGGGCGGGCCGGCGAGCGTCAGGATCACGCCGCCGCGGCCCTCGTCCATGCCCCGCTCGCGGCGCAGCCGGCGCACGGCGAGGTACTCGAGGATGCGCTCCTTGACCTCCTCGAGGCCCGCGTGGTCGGCGTCGAGCACCTCGCGGGCGGCCGCCACGTCGAGGTGCTCCTCCGAGCGGGCGTCCCAGGGCAGCGAGACCATCCACTCGAGGTAGGTGCGGATCATCCCGGCCTCGGCGCCCTCGGGCTGGCGCTCCAGGCGCCCGAGCTCGCGCTCGGCCTCGGCTCGCGCGGCCGCGGGCATGCCGGAGGCGGCGATGCGCGCGGCCCAGTCGTCCCCGCCGTCGGCCTCCTCGCCGAGCTCGCGGCGGATCGCCTCGAGCTGGCGGCGCAGCAGCATCTCGCGCTGGGTGCGGTCGAGGTTCTCGGTGACGTCCTCGCGGATGCGCCGCCGCAGGCTCGCGTCGGCCAGCCGCTCGCGCTGGGCGTCGATGGCCAGCCGCAGGCGCGCGACGACCTCGACGGCCTCGAGCAGGGCGAGCTTGCGCTCGACGGGGATCTCGGGGGCGTAGCCCGCCGTGTCGGCGAGCCGCCCGGGGTGGCCGATGCCGGCCAGGAAGTGCGCCACGCGGGCGCGGTCGCCGCGCAGGTCGGCGACCTCCTCCACGACGGCGCGGTACTCCCGCGCCAGGGCGGCGGCCTCGGGCCCCGGGTCGTCCGGGTCGGGCCGCTCGCGCGCGGCCACCCGCAGCCCCGCGGTCCCGCCGAGGGCAGGACCGAGCTCGGCGCGGTGCAGCGCCTCGATGGCGACGCCGCGCGCGCCGCCGGGCAGGGTCACCTCGCCGACGACCGCCGCCACGACGCCGAGGGCCGCGAAGCGTCCGTCGATGCGGGGGACGAGCAGGATGCGCCCGTCCACGGCGCCGTCGAGCGCCTCCGCCTGCTCGGGCGAGGTCACCGGGAAGGTCACGCTCGTGCCCGGCAGCACGACGGCGTCGTCGAGCGGGAGGACCGGGAGGGTGATGGTCGGACGGTCGTCCTGGTTCATTGACCTGTCGTCTCCTTGTGGAAGGAACGGTTACCTCGCGTAACCACCTTGCGGGAGGTTACCCCTTGTAACCGATGGGTGCAACGCGGGCGCCCAGTAGGATCCGGCGGTGGACCTGCGCCAGCTGCTCACGTTCCGGACCGTCGTCGACAAGGGCTCCTTCTCCCAGGCGGCCGAGGAGCTCGAGGTCTCCCAGCCCGCGGTGTCGTTCCAGATCCGCTCGCTCGAGGAGCGCCTCGGCCACCGGCTGCTCGACCGCAGCGGCCGGAGGGTGGCCGTGACGGAGGCCGGCGAGGTCGTCTACCGCTACGCGAAGCGGATGATCGGCCTCGAGGCGGAGCTCGAGCGTGAGATGGGGGAGATCGGCACCAGGGTGGCCGGGCGGCTGGTGCTCGGCTCCTCGACCGGCCCGGGGGAGGTGCTGCTGCCGCGGCTGCTGGGCGCCTTCCACGCGGCGCACCCCGACGTGCGGGTGAGCCTCGCGGTCAGCGACACGCAGACCGTGTGCGAGCGGGTGCTCGACGACGAGCTGGAGCTGGGCGTCGTGGGCGCCGCCCGGCCCCAGCGCGGGCTGGTGTTCGAGCCCTTCGTGCGCGACGAGCTCGTGGCGATCGTGCCGCCGGGGCACCGGCTGGCCGGCCGGGGGTCGGTCGGCCTCGACGAGCTGGTGGCCGAGCCGATGCTCATCCAGCAGGAGGGCTCGGGCGTGCGGTCGGTGGTCGAGGCGGCGCTGCGCGGCAGCGGCGTGCGCGACCGCGACCTCAACGTGGCGATGGAGCTCGGGCTGCAGCAGTCGGTGAAGGCGGCGGTGCTCGACGGCTTCGGCATCACCGTGATCTCGCGGCTGGCGGTGGAGCGCGAGGTGGCCGAAGGCACCCTGGTGGCGCTGCGCCTCGAGGGCCCGGGGCTCGAGCGACACTTCTTCGCCGTGCGCCACGCGGGGCGCACGCCCAAGCGGGTCACCTCGGCCTTCATGGACTTCGCCCGCGCCGAGCTCGGCGACATGGCCGCGGCGATGCCGTCGCCATAAGAATGTCTTATTGGAAGCATCCCGAACCGTCGGGTACCCTCCCGACGTGACGAGCCTCTCGGATGCGCGCGCCGACGTGCTGGTCGTCGGGTCGGGCGGCGCAGGGATGTCCGCGGCCGTCAGCGCGCGCGAGGCGGGCGCCTCCGTGGTGGTCGTGACGAAGTCCGCCCTCGGCGCCGGCAACACCGGCCGCGCGCAGGGCGGCATCCAGGCCGCAGTGGGCGACGACGACACCGTCGAGTCGCACTACGAGGACACCTTCGCCGCCGGCCACCGCGCCGCCCGCCCGGAGCTGGTGCGCCGGCTGGCCGAGTCGGGCCCCGAGGCGATCCGCTGGCTGGAGTCGCTCGGCGTCGCCTTCACCCGCGACGGGGGGCGCCTGCGCCTGCTGCGCTGCGGCGGCGCCAGCCGCCGGCGGCTGCTGCAGGCCGGCGAGCGCACCGGCGCCGAGATGGTGAAGGCGTTGCGCGCCGCCGTGCGGGCGAGCGGGGCCGAGGTCTGGGAGTCGACGGCGCTGGCCGACCTCGAGCCCGAGGGCGACGGGTGGCGCGCGCTGGTGGCCCCCGGCGGCAACGGCTCGCGGCGCACGGTGCGCGCGCGCGCCGTGGTGCTCGCGGCCGGCGGCGGCCTGCGCGGCGAGGCCGAGGCCCTCGGCGTGGGCAGCACCAACCACCCGGACGCGACGCCCGAGGTCCTGCGCCTGGCCCTCGCGCTGGGCGCGCAGGGGCGGGAGCTCGACTCGTGGCAGCGCCACCCCACCGGCTCGGTGTGGCCCGAGGCGCTCGCCGGCTACGCCCTGCCCGAGACCACGCGCGCCTACGGCGCGACCCTCCACGACGCCGACGGCGAGCGCTTCGTCGACGAGCTCGCCCCGCGCGACGTGGTGGCGCAGGCGATCATCGACGTCGTCGCGGCGGGCCGCGGCGCGGCGGCGCCCGACGGCGCCCCCGGGGTGTGGCTCGACACCCCGGCCATCGACCGGCTCAACGGCGACGGCTTCACCGCCGACCGCCTCGCATACGTGCACAACCGCTACCGGAAGGCGGGTGTCGACATCACTCGAGAGCGCGTCCTGGTCTATCCCGTCCTGCACTACCGCAACGGCGGTCTCGCGATCGACGAGGACGCCGCCACGACCCTCCCCGGCGTGTTCGCCGCCGGCGAGATCGCGGGCGGGGTGCACGGCGCCAACCGCCTGATGGGCAACTCCCTGCTCGACACCGTCGTCTACGGCCGCAGGGCCGGCCGCGGCGCCGCGGCGGTGGCACGGTGAGCGCCACGTCGTCCGCGCCCGCCGACGGGGCGGTCGCGGCCTCGGGAGCGGACTTCCTGTCGCTGCCGGGCCGGCCGCCGAAGCCGCGCCAGGTGGGCATCACCCACGTCATCGACAAGGGCCTGTCGCTGCCGCAGGTCGAGGGGCTGCTCGAGATGTGCGGTGACTCCATCGACATCGTCAAGCTCGGCTGGGGCACCGCGTACGTCACCGGCAAGCTGCGCGAGAAGATCGCGCTCTACCAGCAGGGCGGCATCCCGGTGGTGCTCGGCGGCACCTTCTGGGAGGTCTGCGCGGCCCAGAACAAGCTCGACGACTGGAAGCGCTGGGTCGCGGAGCTCGGCCTGCGCCACGTCGAGATCTCGGACGGCACGATCACGGTGCCGCACGACGTGAAGCTGGAGCACATCCGCCGCCTGTCGCACGACTTCGTGGTGCTGAGCGAGGTGGGCTCGAAGGACCTCGCCACCGTGATCGCGCCCTATCGCTGGGTGGAGCTGATCGAGGCCGAGCTGCGCGCCGGCGCCTGGAAGGTGATCACGGAGGCCCGCGAGACGGGCACCGCGGGCATCTTCCGCGGCGACGGCGAGGTCCGCATGGGCCTCATCGACGAGATCGTGCACGCCATCGACCCCAACCGGCTGCTCTTCGAGGCGCCCCAGAAGGCGCAGCAGGTCTGGTTCATCCGCAAATTCGGCCCCAACGTCAACCTGGGGAACATCCCACCGGACGAGGTGATACCGCTGGAGACGCTACGGCTCGGCCTGCGCGCCGACACACTGCTCGACCCCACCGCCGTGGGCAACATGGACGGAGCGGGCATTTGAGCGCCGCACCCGGACCCATCGCCCCCCACGGCGGGACGCTCGTCGACCGCCTCGACCCGGACCTCGACGAGGGAGGCGGCCGCCCGCGCGTCACCCTCTCGCCGCGCCAGCAGGCCGACCTCGACCTGATCGCCGTCGGCGCGATGTCGCCGCTCGAGGGCTTCATGGACCGCGCGGCCTACGAGTCGGTGCTCACCGACATGCGCCTGCCCTCCGGGCTCGCCTGGTCCGTGCCGGTCACGCTCGCCGTGCAGCCAGCCGAGCTCGAGCAGGTCGGCTCCGCCTCCGAGGTGGAGCTGGTCGACGCCTCCGGCCGCTTCCTCGGCGTTATGGAGGTCACCGACCGCTTCGAGACCGACCAGCGCCGCGAGGCGAGGCTGGTGTACGGCACGGAGGAGGACGCCCACCCGGGCGTCGCTTCGCTCTACGCGCACGGCACCACCTGCCTGGCCGGCCCGGTGCGGGTCGCCGCCCGCATGCCGCTCGACCCCGGCGCGGCGCCGTACCTGCTCGACCCGCGCGAGTCGCGCGCGGCCTTCGACGGGCTCGGGTGGTCGACCGTCGTCGGCTTCCAGACCCGCAACCCGATCCACCGCGCGCACGAGTACATCACCAAGGTCGCCCTCGAGACGGTGGACGGCCTCTTCCTGCACCCGCTGGTCGGCGAGACGAAGAGCGACGACATCCCGGCCGACGTGCGCATGCGCTGCTACGAGGCGCTGATCGAGCACTACTACCCCAAGGAGCGCGTCGTGCTGGGCGTGCTGCCGGCCGCCATGCGCTACGCCGGCCCGCGCGAGGCCGTGCTCCACGCGATCATGCGGCAGAACTACGGCTGCACCCACTTCATCGTGGGCCGCGACCACGCCGGCGTGGGCAGCTACTACGGCACGTACGACGCCCATCGCATCTTCGACGACGTCACGCGCGAGGAGCTGGCGATCCAGCCGGAGTTCTTCGAGCACGCCTTCTGGTGCAACCTCACCGGGGGCATGGCGACCACCAAGACGTCGCCCTCGGCGCCCGAGCAGCGGGTCTTCCTCTCCGGCACCAAGGTGCGGGAGATGCTCGGCCGCGGCGAGATCCCGCCGGTGGAGTTCACCCGTCCCGAGGTCGCGCAGATCCTGATCCAGGCCTACCAGACGGCTTGACGCGCGCCACCCCGCGCCGGGGGCGTTGAGCGCCCCCGGCGCGACGGGCATCATCCCGGGGCCCGTGCGCCGACTCCGCCTCCCAGCCGCCGCGCTCGTCGTCCTGCTCGCGACGGCCGCCACCGCCACCGCCGCCCCGGCCACCGGCGACCGGCCGGCCGGGACGGTCGCAACCTGGAGCCACGAGCTCAACCAGAACGAGCACCCGCGGTGGAACCCGCGCCGCGCGCCGGTCATCGCGCCGCGCCGCTGGTACCGGATCGTCGACGGCATCCTCGACGAGTCGGGACGGGCGGGCCTGTGGTTCAGCGGCGTCAGCGCGCTGCCGTTCCCGCCGCTGCCGCTGCACCCCCGCGAGCCCGACGGCTGGCGCACGCCGGCCCGCTTCGCCCGGGCGTTCCGGCAGACCGGGCTGCGCTGGGACGTGAACGTCGAGGTCTGGGCGGCCCGGCGCGCGCTCGACCGGGGCGGGGCGGTGGTGGCCGACCCCACCACCGAGGCGCACACGCGGCGGCTGTCGCTGCTCGACCCGGCCTACCGGCGCTCGGCGCTGCGCGAGATCCGGCGCATCGTGCCGCGGCTGCGCGGCGCGCCCTACGTCAACTTCTACACCGGCAGCGACGAGCCGGTCACCGTGCTGCCGCGCGGGCGCGCGCGCAGCACGCCCTTCGGCCGCAGGCTGGCGCGCGACTTCCGCCGGGCCACCGGCCTCGCCCTGCCGGACCCCACGAGCCGCCCCAGCCGCGGCGTCCGCGAGGGGCTGCGCTGGCTGGCGTGGTCGCGGTGGTCGGGCGCGCGCTTCCTCGCGATGAAGCGCGAGCAGGCGGCCCTCATCCGCCGGCTCGACCCCGGCGCGGTCGTGAGCCCCAACGACTACGGGTTCATCGACGGCTTCATCCCCTGGGACTACACGCGCCTGGCGGGCTTTGCCGACGTGGTCGAGGCCGACCCCTACGTGAGCTACGCCGAGCGCGACCGCTCGGGGCGCGGCCGCTACAACCCGGGGTTCGCGGCCAAGCTGCTCCACGACCTGACCGGCAAGCGGGTGCGGATCGTGGTGCAGGCGTTCCCGTACTCGCGCTACGCGCCGCAGCCGGGCGACCTGTGGGCCTGGTCGGCCCAGGCGCTGCGCGCGGGCGCCACCGACCTCTCGTTCTTCGCCTCGGACAACCCGCGGTTCACGGCCCCGCGCCGCTACGCGGCGATGCTCGACGTGGCCCGTGCGGTCCGCGGCGCCCGCCTGCCCGCGCCGCCGGCCGACCCCGAGCACCTGGTGCTCTACGCGACCGCCGCCGAGGGGCAGGCCCAGCCCCACCGCACCGGCGGCGTCCGCTACCGCACGAGCGGCGACCAGCTCTACACGACGTACGCGCTCCTCGGCGAGCTGGCGGGCGGCGCCTTCTCGTTCGAGGCGGACACCCGCCTGGCGCGCGAGCCCGCCCGCCTGGCGGCGGCGCGCACCGTCTGGCTGCCGCGCGCCGACACGCTCGACGCCGGCGTGGCGGCCCGGCTGGCCGCCTGGGTGCGCGCGGGCGGCACGCTCGTGGTGACCGACCCCGACGCCTTCACCCGCACCCCGCGCGGCGCCTCCCTGCGGGCGGTGCGCGACCAGCTGATCGGCGCCCCGCTCGGCGGCGCGCGGCGCGGCTCGATCCTCGAGGTGGCGCCCGGCGCCCTCGGCGGCGGCGCGCCGGACGACCTGCTGAGCATCCCCCTCGACGGGGCGCCGCGACGGGCCTTCGCCGCGGTGCCCGGGGGGGCGGCGGTGCTCGCGCGCTACCTCGACGGCGCCCCGGCGGCGATCGTGCGGCCGGTCGGGGCCGGCCGGGTGGTCGCCTTCGCCGCCGAGCCGATGGAGCCCGGCGTGCTCGACGAGCCGGGCGACCTGGCGCGCCTCGTGGGCGACCTCCACCGCTGGGCCGGCGGCACGACGGGCCACCCCGCCTGGTCGTACCGGCTGCCCGGCGACCCCTCGCCCCGGCGCCCGCCGTGGGAGACGGCCGTCGCGCCCGAGGACGCCCGCGCCGGCATGTAGGGCTGGCGGGCGCGCCGCCGCGCCGGTACGGTCCCTGGGGTGCCTCCCTCGCCCGGCATGCCCCGCCGGCGCGCGATCGTCCCCGCAGCGGCGTGCCTGGCCGCGGTGGCGGCGCTCGGCGCGTCCGTCGTCGCGTCGTCCCCGGCGCGCGCGCAGGCGGCCGGCCCGTGCGACGCGGTCCCCGCGACGTGGGGCGAGGCCCGGGCCGACCTCGCCGGCGAGGTCCTCGACCGGCTCGACCGCCTGCGTGCCGAGCACGGGCTCGCGCCGCTGGGGCACTCGGGCGCGCTCACCCGGGCCGCCGAGTGGAAGGCGGGCCACATGGCGGCCGGCGGCTACCTCGACCACCGCGACCCGGACACCGGGCGCGGGCCCGGCGACCGCGCGCGCGACTGCGGCGACACGTCGTCGTCGGTCGGCGAGAACATCGCCGAGGGGCACGCCGACGCCGACGCCGTGATGGCGGCCTGGGCCGCCTCGCCCGGGCACCGCGAGAACATGCTCCAGCCGGGCTACTCGGCGGTCGGCGTGGGCGCGGTGCGCGGCGCCGACGGCCGCATGCGCTGGGTGCAGCTCTTCGGCGGGGACGCGCCGGTCGCGCTGCGCGCGACGGCGCCGCCCGACGACCAGCCGGTCGTGGTCGGCGCCCGCCCGGCCGACCCGCGCCGTCCGGCCGGCGGCGTCGTGCTCGGCGACGCGACCGTGGGCGCGCTGGAGCGCGCGGGCAACGTCGCGCCCGTCACGGTCGGGCGCACGGTGCGCGCCCGGCGCGGTCGCGCCGCGGTCCCGCTGCGCCGGCTGGCCGCCGACGCCGACGGCGACCGGGTGCGGGTGCGCATCACCGGCCGCCCGCCGGCCCGCGCGGCGACCGCCGTCGTGCGGCGCGGGCGCATGATCGTGCGGCTGGCCGCGGGCCGCCGGGCCGCCGTGGTCGTCCGCTTCAGCGCGACGGACCCCTCCGGGGCCTCCGCGCGCGGCTGGCTGCGGGTGGCGCCGGGCCGCTGACCCGCGCGCCCACGGGTCGCCCCGACCGGCCGGACGGGGGCCCGGGCCGGCGGTCTTCTAGTGTGGCGGGCTGACCGTCCACCGATCCGGAGGGAGCATGGGGAGCAGGCGCAGCGTGGTGATCGGGCTCGTCGTGGTGGCGCTCGCCGTCGCGGCCGTCGTGGCGGCCGTGGTCGTCGCGGGCGGCGACGACACGGCCCCCATCGGGGCCGTCGCGGCCGTGCAGGACGACCACCTGCCGGTCGACCCGATCGAGGCGATCCCGGACCGCCTCGACCTGATCGCCGAGACCGGCGTCACCACCACCCGCGTCGACCTCTTCTGGGGCGACATCGCCCCGTCCCGGCCGGACGACCCGCGCGACCCCTCCGACCCGGCCTACGACTGGTCGCGGGCCGACCTCATCATGCTGGGGCTCGCCGAGCGCGGCATCACGCCGATCGTCTCCGTCTACCACACCCCGCCCTGGGCCTCCGGCGGGCGGGTCTGGCCGGAGAACGGGCGCTTCAACGTCGTCGCCCCCGACCCCGGCGCCTTCGGCGACTTCATGGCGGCCGTCGCCACCCGGTACGCGGGCGGCTACGAGTCGCCGGGCGGCGCCCCGCTGCCCGAGGTGCGCCGCTTCGAGATCTGGAACGAGCCCAACCTGTCCGGCTTCTTCATCCCGCGGGGGCAGGAGCCGGGCGCCGAGGACGTCGACCACGACGTGCGCCTCGACGAGTACGCCGCGATGGTCGAGGCCGCCTACCGGCCCATCAAGGAGGCCAACGCCGACGCGCTCGTCATCGCCGGCGTGGGCGGGCCGCGCAGCAGCACCAGCGACACCGGCATGAGCGCGGTCGACTGGGCCAACGGGCTCGCGGCCCGCGACATCCCGCTCGACGCCTACTCGCAGCACGTCTACCCGGCGCAGCCGCCCGAGGTGCAGACGGAGGTCATCCCGAGCTGGAGCAGCATCGGCCGCTTCCTCGACGAGCTCGACCGCTTCCGGCCCGGCCTGCCGCTGTACATCACCGAGGCGGGATACACGACCTCGCTGACCCCGTACCGCCAGACCGCCGTCACCGAGGAGGAGCAGGCCGACTACCTCGAGCAGATCTACTCGCTGCCCCAGCTGCGCACGGAGCGCATCCGCGCGGTGGTGTGGTTCAACCTCCAGGACAACGCGAACTGGCCCGCGGGGCTGATGCGCGAGGACGGCTCGGCCAAGCCCGCCTACGACCGCTTCCGCGAGGTCGTCGACGCCCAGGGCGGCTCGGCGCTCACGGACTGACCGCCTCGCGGGCCGCGCGGCGGGTCACCTCGGCCTCGACCTCGGCGCCCAGCAGCAGCGCGAGGCCCGTGAGCCACAGCCAGGTCAGCATCACGATCACCGCCGAGAGCGACCCCCACGCGGCGCCGTACGACCCGAACCGGCTCACGTAGACCGAGAAGCCGGCCGAGGCGACGATCCAGATGGCGACCGCCACGCCCGCCCCGGCCGTCACGGCCCGGGGCGGGTTGGGCCGCCCCGCCGGGCCGGCGCGCAGGATGCCCGCAACGGCCACCAGCAGGGCGCCGGCCAGGATCGGCCACTGGGCGCCCCACCAGAGCCAGCCGACGAGCGTCTCGGCGCCGAGCTCCTCGCCGAGCCAGCGGGACAGCGGCGCGCCCAGCACGAGCAGGCCGAACGAGACCACCACGGCGAGCATCACGAAGCCGAGCAGCGCGAGCGCGGTCAGCCGCTGACGGGCGAAGGGCCGGTCCTCCGGGCGGCCGTGCACGCGGTTGAGGCCGCGCACGAGCGCCGACATCGCGCCGCTGGAGGTCCAGAGCGCCAGCGCCAGGCCCAGGACCGCCAGGCCGAGGCCGCCGCCGGAGTTCTCCACGACGCGGGTGAGGGTGTCGTCGATCAGTCTGATGGCCTCCTCGGGCACGACGCCCTCCACGCGGTCGAGCAGGCCGCGGATGGTGCCCGGGCCGGCGAACAGGCCGAAGAGGCCCACGGCCACGAGCAGGGTGGCCGGGACCGCCAGAAAGGCGTAGTAGGCGAGCGAGGCGGCGACGTCGGTGACGTTGCCCTTCAGCCCCCGGCGCACGGCGGTGACGAGGACCTCCCGCGCGCCGGCCCACCGCGTGGCGGGGGCGGCGGGCGCCGGGGGGGCCGCAGGGCCGGCGGCCGCAGGGGGCGCGGGGGGCGCCGCCGGGGGCGCCGGGCGGCGGCGGTCCGGCAGCGCGGCGAGCAGGGCGGCGAGGGCGGCGCCGATGAGCAGCCCCCGTCGCACCGCCCCGCGCGCTACTGGGTCGCCGGCGCGCCCGCCCCGATCGTCAGGCGCAGGACCTCGTTGCCGTCTCCGCAGCGGTCGACGCTCCAGCCGTCGACGAGGCGCTCGAGCACCGGGCCGACGCCCGGCACGGCACTGTCGGCGACCACACGGGCGGCCTCGCCGGGTGCGAGCGGCCCCACCTCCAGGCCCACCGCGTCGTCGCGGGCGTCCAGGCCGACGGACAGCGGCTCGACGCCTGAGTCTGCCGTGGCGGCGACGATGGCGGCGGCCACGAGCTGCGCGTCGGCGACCCGGTCGATCGGCAGGTCCGCCCGCGCGGCGAGGGCGGCCACCACGCGCTCGAGCACCGACTCGCGCAGGTCATGGCTGCGCAGCAGCAGGCGTCCCGCGGAGCCCCGGCTCACGGCGTCGCCTGGCGCGAGGTCGGGGAGAACGTCATGCGGACCTCTGTCACGCCGTCGTTCGAGGTGAACGCGACCTCGTCGCCGATCGCCAGGATGAGCGGCAGCCCGAGCCCCAGGCCGGCGGCCGCGGAGGGGGCCTTGGGCGAGATGCCCCGGCCCTGATCGCGCACCGCGACCACGAGCCGCTCGGGCTCCACCCAGGCGTGCACCTCGAAGCCCAGGTCCTCGGCGCCCTCGGGGTAGGCGTGCAGCACCGAGTTGGTGCACGCCTCGGTCACCGCGATCGAGATGTCGGTACGGCTCTCCTCGCTCCAGTCGAGCGAGTCGAGGATGCCGCGCACCATCTGCCGCGCCAGGCCCACGCTCTCGGGCTCGGCCGGCAGGAGCAGCTCCACGTCGGCGTGCTGGGAGGTCACGGTGTCGCCGCTCTCTCGGCTCGGGGTTCGGGGTTCCGGTGGCGTCGGCGGCCGCACTCTACCCGCGCCCCCCTGAGACGTGGCGGGAGCGGAGCCGGCCGCGGGCTGCCATGCCGGTTCCCGCGGCGGCCGGGGGCGAAACGCAGGGGCGCGTCACGCGTCCTCCTCGGGGGCGGGCAGGTCCGGATCGGGGTCGCCGGCGCTCTCGCGCAGCGCCTCCAGCGCCCGCCGGATGAGCCGTGAGACGTGCATCTGCGAGACGCCGATGCGCGCCGCGATCTGCGACTGGGTGAGGCCCTCCTCGAAGCGCAGGTGGAGGATGACCCGCTCGCGCGCCGGCAGCTTCGACAGGCCCAGGTCGAGCGTCGCCCGGGCCTCCGCCTGCTCGTAGCCCCCGTCCTCGACGCCGACCGAGATGCCGACGTCCTCATCGCCGTCCGCGCCGCCCGGCGAGGCGAGCGGGGCGGGCCGCTGGGCGCTGCCGGCCGCGAGCGCGTCGAGCACGTCGTCCATCGACAGGCCCGTCGCCTCGGAGATCTCGCGCACGGACGGGCTGCGTCCGTTCTCGGCGGAGAGCTCGGTGACCGCGTGCGAGATCTGCGCGCGGGCCTCCTGGATGCCGCGCGGCACGCGGACGGTCCAGGAGCGGTCGCGGAAGTGCCGCCGGATCTCGCCGAGGATGGTGGGCGTCGCGAAGCTGGCCAGCTTGTACCCGCGCTCGGGCTCGAAGCGGTCGATGGCCTTGATGAGCCCGATCGTGCCCACCTGCACCAGGTCGTCGAGCGGCTCGCCCCGGTCCGCGTAGCGCCGGGCGAGGCCCCGCACGAGCGGCAGGTGCTCGACGATGAGGCGCTCGCGCTCGGCGGCGCCGATGCTGGGACCTGCGGTCATCACACGATCCTGGCTCGGTGGGCGCCCACGGGCGCGACGTGGGGACATCTTGCACGATTTGGGGTGCCGCGGCCGCCGGCCGCGGCGGCGCTTGCTAGTCTCGCCCGCGATGTCCGACGACCGCACAGGCACGTTCCGCGCCACCGC
This sequence comes from Miltoncostaea marina, assembly GCF_018141525.1. Lineage (GTDB taxonomy): Bacteria > Actinomycetota > Thermoleophilia > Miltoncostaeales > Miltoncostaeaceae > Miltoncostaea > Miltoncostaea marina. The sequence goes on along the minus strand of NZ_CP064655.1, from coordinate 2,688,265 downwards.
GCGCGAGGACGGCGATCGGGTGCTGATCGTCGCCGAGGGGGAGCTGGACCTCGTCGGCGCGCCGCTCCTGCTCGCCGCGCTGCCGGCCGAGGGTGAGGCGCCCGTCGTGCTGGACCTGGGCGCGGTCGGGTTCATGGACTCGTCGGGGCTGCGCTCGCTGCTGGAGGCGCGCCAGACCTGCGCCGACGCCGGCCGCGGGTTCGCGATCGCGCGGCCCTCGGACGCCGTCACGCGCGTCCTCGAGCTGGTCGATCTGGTCGGCGAGTTCGAGGTCGTCGAGCCGCGCGTCCGGTAGGGACGCCCCTCGCGGCCCGGCGGGCCGTCAGGAGATGGTCCCCGAGGCGGCCAGGGCGATGACGGCCGCGCCGAGCACCACCCGGTAGATCACGAAGATCGCCGTGGAGTGGTTGGCGAGCCAGCGCAGCAGGAACGCGATCGACGCGTAGCCCGAGACGAACGCGACCACGATCGCGATCGCCAGCGCGCCGAAGCTCACGTCGTCGTCGCTCGCGATGAGGTCGGTCAGGCCGTAGAGGCCGCTCAGCACGACCGCCGGGATCGACAGCAGGAACGAGAAGCGCGCGGCGGCGCCGCGCTCCATCCCCAGGAACAGGCCGGCCGTGATGGTGGCGCCGGAGCGCGAGGTGCCCGGCACGAGCGCCATGGCCTGAGCCAGTCCCACCCAGATCGCGTCCGCACGCGTGACGTCCTCGAGCCTGCGGGTGCGCGTGCCGACGGCCTCGGCCAGCAGCAGGACGAGGCCGAGCACGATGAGCACCGTGCCGATCAGGTACAGGTTGCGGGCGCCGGTCTCGATCTGGTCGCGGAAGATGAAGCCGAAGATCACGATCGGGACCGTGGCGATCGTGATGTACCAGCCCATGCGCGCGTCCAGCTCGTCGCGGGCGTCGCGGTCGCGGAAGCTGCGCAGCCAGACGCGGGTGATGCGCTGCAGGTCCTGCCAGAAGTAGATGACGACCGCCAGCATCGTGCCGAGCTGCACGACGGCGGTGAACATCGCGCCGGGATCGTCCCAGCCCGCGAAGGCCGGGATGATGCGCAGGTGGCCGGTGCTCGAGATCGGCAGGAACTCGGTGAGCCCCTGCGCGAGCCCGAGGACGATCGCCTCGAACCAGTTCACGACGCGGCAGCGTAGGGCACCGGGACGCCGCCCGTGCCACCCGCCCGTCTAGGACGCCGCTACCGGACGACCACCCGGCGGGTGAGCGCCAGGCCGCCCGTCGCGCGGCCCCGCTCGATCGAGCGCAGCTCGAGCACGTAGGTCCCGGGGCGCGCGCGGCGGGTCGGCAGCACGATGCGGAACGCCGACGCGCGCGGCCGCACCACCGCGCGCCGCGCCACGCCCGGGCCGAGGCGGGCGGGCGCGAACGAGGCGGCCAGGCCCTCGGCCGCGGCGGCCGCGGCCTGCGCGCGCACCGGTCGCAGCGTGGCCCGCAGGCGGGCGCCCCGCACCACGCGGCCCCGCACGGTGACGCCGCGTACGCCGCGGGGCACGCTGCGGCTCACGCGCAGGGCGCGCACCGCGGTGGCCGCGCGCGGCCGAAACCGGCGGGACGCGTAGGCGACGTTGCCGGCCCGGTCGCGGGCGGTCAGCACCACGCGCACGGGCCGCGACTCGGCGAAGCGCCGCGTCACGCGCACGCCGCGCGCGACGCGGCCCTCGCCGAAGCTCCAGCGCACCGTGGAGCGCTGCGCCCCGCGCACCCGCCCGGTGAAGACGGCCGCCGTGCCCCGGCGGGCGAGGCGGATCGCCACCCGCGGCGCGGTGCGGTCGACGGTCACCGCGTGGCGGGCGGGCACCGGGCCGGCGGCGCCGGCCGCGTCGATGGCCTGCGCCTCCACCACGTGACGCCCCTCCGGCACGGCGAGCGCGACGGCGGGCGCCGCGGTGGGCGCGCTCCACGGCCCGCCGTCGACCCGCGTGCGGTACGCGACCGCCCCGCCCGACAGCGCGACGCCGTAGGTCAGCGCGCGGGCGTTGGTCAGTGCGCCCGGCGTGCTCGTGAAGCGCGCGTCCGGCGCCGGGGCGAGCGCGGCCTGCACCGAGCGCACCGCGTCGACGCGGCCCGCGCCGGAGGCGGGGTCCACGCCCGGCGCGCCCACGTCCACCGCGCCGGCGCGCAGCAGGTCGGCGACCGCGGCGGGCGGGCGCGACGGGTCGGCCTGCAGCACCAGCGCGGCCACGCCCGCCACGTGGGGCGCCGCCATCGACGTGCCCGTGTAGGCGAGGTAGCCGGCGCCCACGGTGGAGGTGATCGCCACCCCGGGCGCCGCCAGGTCGGGCTTGGCCAGCGGGGTGCCGGCAGCCGGCCCGAGCCCGTCGGGGTTCGCCCAGACGATCGGCCCGCGGGCCGAGAAGGCCGGCACGGAGCCGTCGGCGTCGAGCGCGCCGACGGCGATCGCCTCGGGGTAGCCGGCCGGGCTCGCGATCGACCCGGCCCCGGGGCCGGCGTTGCCGGCGGCGAAGACGGGGACGATGCCGAGCTCGATCCAGCGCCGGATCATCGGGCGGAACCAGGTGTCGTTGGCGACCGACGCCGACCACGAGTTGGAGATCACGTCGGGCTGGTCGGCCGTGGCCGGGTCGCCGTCGGGGTCGGTCATCCACTGGGCGGCGGCCAGCAGCGCGCTGCCCGAGCCGACGCCGCTCGCGCCCATCGCGCGGGCCACCACCAGCCGCGCCTCGGGCGCCACGCCGACGGCCGGCCCGCCGGCGATCGTGCCGGCCGTGTGCGTGCCGTGGCCGTTGTCGTCGACCGGCGTCGGGCTGCCCGAGACGAGGTCGCGCCAGGCGACCACCTTGCCGGCCACCTCGCGCGCGGCGGGGTCCAGCCCGGTGTCGATGACGCCGACACGCACGCCGGCGCCGCGCAGGCCGTACGCCCGCCACACCTCGGGCGCGCGCACGGCAGCGACGCCCCAGCTGCCGGGGCCCGGATCGGGGAAGGGGGCCGTCGCCCGGGTCGCCGCGTCCGTGAGGGTGACCGGCACGTCGAGGTCGACCGACGCCACGGCCGGGTCGTCGGCGACGGCGCGGATCTCGTCCGGGGTCCCGCTGAAGGCGAGCGCGTTGACGAGCCAGAACGCCCGCACGGGCCCCTCGACCTCGTCGGCGACCGCGGCGCGGCTGCCGTCCGCCGCGCGCCGCAGGGCGCGCAGCAGCACGGCCGGCCGGCCCTCGTAGGCCTCGCCGTCGACCTGGCGCTCCATCGTCGCGATGACGGCGATGCGCGCGTCGGGCGCCGCCGCGGCGAGCCGCGCCTCCAGCGCCGGGGTGGGGGCCGCGGCCGCCCCGCCGCAGGTGACGACGAGCGCCAGCGCGCCCGCGACCGCCGCGACGACGCCGGCGATGCGGCGTCCATGCCGGCCCCCCGGGCCCGTCCTGCCCGTGCTCACACCAATCCACTCCGTCGGATCGTCCCGTGCAGCTCATGTGTCGGCAGCGCGGGGCGCCGTCTTGACCGGCGCGCGGGCGGCCTGCGGGCGCGCGGGGGGCGGCGGTAGCATCCGTGCGTGCCCGTCTTCCTGTGCCCCCGGTGCGCCTACCGCGAGCGCGGCAGCGAGCGGAACGTCCGCCACCAGCCGCGGGGTTGCTCGCGGTGCGGGTTCGGCTTCGCGTTCGAGCTGCTCGAGGACTACTACGCGAGCCCGCGGACCGCGCTGATCGTGTGCGACCGGGAGCGGCGCATCCTCGTGGCCGGCCACTCGGCGTTCGCCGTGACCGGCTACGACGAGGCCGACCTGCTCGGACACGAGCTGTCCGCGCGGCTGGGGCTGGGCGGGTTCCCGGACGGGGACCCCGTCGCGCGCAGCCTCGAGTGGGGCGTGCGCGTGCTGCAGGTGCCGTGCACCTACCGGTTCAACGGCTCGGCGGAGGACATCCCGGCGGTCGCCGACGTCTTCCCCGCCTACGACGACGACGGCGGCCTGCTGCTGGCGCTGACCCCCACGGCGCCCGACGGGTCCTGACAGGGAGGGCGCGATGGAGCGGCGGCGACTCGGCGGGACGGACCTGGAGCTCTCGGTCATCGGGCTCGGCACGTGGGTGTTCGGCGGCCGCTGGGGCGGCGCCGACGACGCGGACTCCGCGGCGGCCTGCCACGCCGCGCTCGACGCGGGCGTCAACTGGATCGACACGGCCGACATCTACGGGCAGGGCCGCGCCGAGCGGATCGTGGGCGCGGTCGTGCGCGAGCGCCGCGACGAGGTGATCGTGGCGACGAAGGGCGGCGTCGCCTGGGAGCTCGGCGAGGGCGGCCTGCGGATCTGGCGCGAGGCGTCGGCCGACTACCTGCGCACGTCGCTGGAGCGCAGCCTGCGCGCGCTCGGCATGGACTCCGTCGACCTCTACCAGGTGCACTGGCCGGTCTCGGGCGTGCCCGCCGAGGAGACCATCGGCGCACTCCTCGACATGCGCCGCGAGGGCAAGATCCGCGCGATCGGCGTCTCCAACTACCACCTGGCCGATCTCGAGGCGGCGGGCGCCGTCGCGCAGATCGACTCCTACCAGCCCGGCTACCACCTCATGAGGCGCGAGATCGAGGCCGCCGAGCTGCCGTGGTGCCGGGAGCACGGCGTGGGCGTGATCGCCTACGGGCCGCTCGCGCACGGGCTGCTCACCGGCAAGATGACCGCCGCCACCCGCTTCGCGGCCGACGACTGGCGGGCATCCAGCGAGCTGTTCGCCGACGACGCCTTCCCCGAGCGCATCGCCGTCGTGGAGGAGCTGACCGCGCTGGCGGGCGCCTCGGGGCGGCCCGGCGGCGTGGCCGAGCTGGCCGTGGCCTGGGTGCTGCGGCGCCCGGAGGTCACCTCGGCGATCATCGGCGCCCGCTCCGCCGAGCAGGCCCGCGCCAACGTCGCCCTCGCCGGCGCGCCGCTGACGGCCGACGAGGAGCGGGAGATCGAGGCCGTCCTCGCCCGCCACCCGGCCGCCTCGCGCCCCTACGGGCACGGCGAGCCCCCCGACCCGGCCGCGGAGGTCTAAGCTCAGGCATGGCGATCTCCGGACCGCGACGCCGCCGCAGCGACGCCCGGCCCCCCAGGCCCCCCGCCGTCGCGCCGTCGCCCGGCGTCCTGGGACCGCCCGATCCCGCGTCCGTCGGTCGCTCCGTCGAGCACGCGCTCGACGCCGCCCGCCGCACCCGCCGGCCCATGACGGTCGTGGCCGTGGCCCTGCCCGCGCCGGCCGACGGCGCCATCGACGCGCTGGCATCGCTCGTGCGGCGCACCCTGCGCGCCGGCGACGGCGTCTGGCGCGACGGCGACGACGGCCTGCTGCTGCTGCTCGCCGACGCCGACGGGCCCAACAGCGAGCCCGCACTGGCACGCCTGCGCATGCGGCTGCGCCGCGAGGGCTTCGGCGGCGTGCTCATGGGGCGGGCCGCGCCGCCGCCGGGGGCCTCCGCCGAGCTGCTGCTCGAGCTCGTACGGTCGGACCTGCGCCCGATCGCCCACGGACGCCGGCCCGGGTGAGCGCGTGAGGGTCGCGGTGGTCGGCGCCGCCGGCCTGATCGGCCGGCGCCTCGCCGCGGACCTGCTCGCGCGCGGCGACGAGGTCGTCGCCCTCTCGCGCGCCGGGGCCGCCGGCATCGCCGGCGCCCGCGACGTGCGGTGGGATCCCGCGACCGGCCCGGTGCCGGCCGGCGCCCTCGACGGCTGCGACGCCGTGGTCAACCTGGCGGGCGCGCCCATCGGCGGCCACCGCTGGACCGCCGCCCGCAAGCGGCTCATCACCGGCAGCCGCACGGGTACCACCCGCCTGCTCGTCGACGCGCTGGCCGCCGACGGCGCGCCGCGAGTGCTCGTCAACGCCAGCGCCGTCGGCTACTACGGGCCGCGCGGCGACGAGGAGGTCGACGAGCGCACCCCGCCGGGCGACGACTTCCTGGCCCGCGCCTGCGTCGCCTGGGAGCGCGAGGCCCTGCGCGCCCGCGAGCACGGCGCGCGGGTGATGCTCGTGCGCACGGGCATCGTGCTCGCCCGGGAGGGCGGCGCGCTGCCGTTGCTCGCCCTGCCGGTCCGGTTCCTCGCCGCCGGCGCCGTCGGCGGAGGACGTCAGTGGATCCCCTGGATCCACGTCGACGACGAGTCAGGGCTGTTCCGCCTGGCCCTCGACCGCCCCGACCTGGAGGGGCCGCTCGTCGGCGCGGCCCCGAACCCGGTGCGCCAGCGCGACTTCGCCGCCGAGCTCGGCCGCGTGCTGCGGCGCCCCGCGGTCATCCCCGCGCCCGCGCTGCCGATCCGCCTGGCCCTGGGCGAGGCCGCCACGCTCGCGCTCGACGGCCAGCGCGCCGTCCCGCGCGCGGCCCTGGCCGCCGGCTACCGCTTCCGCCACCCCGACCTCGGGGCGGCGCTGCGGGCGCTCTACGCCTGAGCGTCCTCGGGCGGGAAGAGCGCCGCGATCTGGGCGTCGACCTTCAGCCAGGCCTCCCGCACGTAGGTCTCGGCGACGATGTACCGAGCGCCGGGCAGCGAGCGGGCGAGACGCAGGTCGCCGGGGTCGGCCCGCTCCTCGAGCCGCTCGATGACCTCCTTGTACCCCGCGATGAGCTGCGCCATCTCGTAGTGCTTCATGGCGATCTCGTCCAGCAGCCGGTAGGCGGGGCCGAACGGGTCGCCGGAGTGCGCTGTGCTCACGGGCTCCTCCACGAGCAGGGGGGTCGCGGGGCGGCCGATGCTACCGTAGGTCCCTGCCCGGGGGATTAGCTCAGCTGGGAGAGCGCCTGCTTTGCAAGCAGGAGGTCGTCGGTTCGAGCCCGTCATCCTCCATCACGAGCCTTCGAGCCTTCTCGCGAATCGTTCAAGGGCGCGCCGGACGCGAGTCCGCGTCCGTGGGCCGGGTGGAAGGCGCGCCGGAACCGAGCGAGCTGATCGTGTGGGTCAGCGGCCCAGCCGTACAACGACGCCCGCTGGCACCTCGGCCGGGTGAACGCCCGGATCGCGGGCGACCGGGGCGCAGGCCGCCGCCACGACGAAGCGCTTCGCCGCCTCTCGGGTGGCGCTCTCCACGCGCCTGCGCAGCCCCGATGCCAGCCCGGAGCCGAGCCTGATCGAGGTGCTCGTCGCCGGCGGGAGCGTCACCGCGGTGGTCGATCAGCTGGACGTGCTCCACCGCGTGGCGCAGCGGGGCGGGCGGGTCGCGGGCGGCCGTGCGCGAGCAGAAGCCCCGTCTCGTGCAGCTTCGCGAGCAGCTCGAGCAGGACCGCGATCGGCGGCGCAGGCGGTTGAGAGCCGCGAGCGCGAGACGGCCCGGATCGAGCAGCTGCTCGCGGAGCGCCAGGCCGTCCTGGAGGGCGCCGGCGAGGATCTGCGCGGGCTGATCCCCGCCGAGGGGCGCCGCCGTGCCCGGGGGGCGGCGGCCAAGGCGGCGATCGCGCGCCGCTCGCAGGCGGCACAGACCAGGCCGACGGGCGCCGGCGAGCGGTCATCGCCGGCACCGGACGCCGCCTCCGAGCCGGCCGCTCCCGCTCCCTCCGTCGCCGCGCCGTCGCAGGAGCCCGGGCGGCTCGCCGCGCCCGCGCCGGGCGGGTCGGGCAACGCCCGCGCCGCGCAGATCGCGATGACGCAGCTGCGTGTCCCGTGCGTATGGGGCGGCGCGTCATCGCCCCAGGGTTCGACTGCAGCGGCCTCCCCTCGTGGGCGTACGCCCGGATCGGCACGAGCGTCCCGCACTTCACGGGCGCGATCTCGAACGCCTTCCCGCGCGTGCCGTCGGGACAGCTCGCGCCCGGCGACCCGGTCTTCTTCCGCCCCGACCTCGGCCACATGGGCACTTGCATCGGTGGCGGCGAGTACGTGAACGCACCCCAGACGGGCGACGTCGTGAAGGCCTCGGGCCTCGCCGGCCGCTCGGACCACCGGGGACCGTCAGCCCTGAGGTAGGAACGCCCCACTCGTGCGATGTGGGGCTCGGGCGCGGTCGGCGCGCTCGTCGGGCTCGGCGATGGCCCGCCCGCCCGCCCGCCGTCCCCACCGGGTCCGCCCGGCGGACCCGACCATGGACAGCGCCGTCGCGGCGGTGAGCGCGACGAGCGCCGCCGAGGCACACACCAGGAGCCGCCCCCGGGGTCGCCGGAGTACGTGGCCGACGCCGACGGCGAGCGGGCGACGTCGGCCGTGCCCACGATCGGGTTCAGATGGAGCGCCAGCAGGCCCGTGACGACCGCGGTGACAACGAGCCGCGAGGGGCCGGATGGACACGCCGCGCACTCGAGTGGCGCGCCGCCCGACCCACACGAGGGCTTGACATACCCCCGGGGAGTAACGGAAAGTCCGCGTGGAAGGTACTCCCCCCCAGTATGACGACAGGTGAGCGCGCCGTCAGTCGGCGCTTCTACTGAATGGAGATGAGCGAGATGAGACCGACGAACCGAACCCCAAGCCGCTGGTGGGCGCTGATGCTCATCGCGGCCGCTCAGTTCATGGTGATCATGGACACCTCCATCATCGGGGTGGCCCTTCCCGAGATTCAGCGCGAGCTCGGCTTCTCACAGAGCGGGCTCTCCTGGGTCTTCAACGCCTACGTGATCGCGCTGGGTGGGCTGCTGCTGCTCGGCGGCCGCCTCGCCGATCTGCTCGGCGCGCGGCGCGTCTTCATGGCCGGCTGGTTCGTGCTGACGGGCGCCTCGATCCTTGCCGGCCTGGCCGGCGGCCCGGCGCTCGAGGTCACGGGGCGCGCGCTCCAGGGTGTCGGTGCCGCGCTCATCGCGCCGAGTGCCCTCGCCCTGCTCATGGGTCTCTTCGCGCACGACCCGCGCGAGCTGACCCGCGCCCTCGCCGTCTACGGGGCGGCCGCCCCGGCCGGCGGCACCGCGGGCGTCTTCCTCGGGGGCGTCCTGACCGAGTGGGCGGACTGGCGCTGGGTGTTCCTGGTCAACGTGCCGGTCGGGCTCGTGGCGCTGGCCGTGAGCACCCGCCTGCTGCCCGCCGCGGTGGCTCGCCGCGGTCGGATCGACCTGCCCGGGGCCGTCGCCGTCACCGGCGCCATCTCGCTGGCGGTGTTCGGCGTCGTGCGGGCCCCCGAGGACGGCTGGTCCTCCGCCCAGACGCTCGGCTCCCTGGCCGGCGCGGCCGCGCTGCTGGCCGCCTTCGTGGTCATGCAGTCGCGCCGGCGCGACCCCCTCGTGCGGCTCGCGATCTTCCGCGCGCCGAACCTGTCAGCGGCCAACCTGGTGGCCGCGCTGCTGGGCGCCGCGTGGATCCCCATGTGGTTCTTCCTCAACCTCTACCTGCAGCAGGTGCTCGGCTACGGCGCCTTCGAGGCCGGCGCGGCGCTCCTGCCCATGACCGCGGCGATCATGCTCCTCATGGTCGGCGCGACCGGCCGCCTGGTGACCCGCTTCGGCTTCGTGCCGGTCTCGGCGGTCGGGCTCGCGGTGCTGGCGGCCGGGGTCGGGTGGCTCTCGCGGGTGCCGGTCGGCGGCGGCTTCCTCGCCGACGTGCTGCCCGCCAGCCTGGTCGCGGCCGTCGGGATGTCGCTCGCCTACATCCCGGTGATGATCGCGGCGCTGTCGGGCGCCGCGCCGCAGGAGGCGGGGCTCGCGTCGGGCATCTTCAACACCACCTACCAGGTGGGCTCCGCGCTGGGCCTGGCGGCCATGACGGCGCTCGCCGCGGGCTTCGGCGCCGACCAGCTCGGGGACCCGGTCGCCATGACCGACGGGTTCCAGGCGGCCCTGATCGGGGCGGCGGTGATCGCCGGTGTCGCGGCGCTGGCCGCGCTCGCGCTCCTGCGCCGCCCACGGCCGGCGCCCCCCGCGCGGGAGGAGCCGGCCTCCGCCGCCGAGCCGCTGAGGGAGGTCGCCGCACGCTGACGGCCTCCCGCAGGCTCCGGGCAGCCCGGCACTCCGGGCGGCCCGGAGCCTGCGGCGTGCCTGCTGGCGCGGGCCCGCGCCACCGGGATATCGTCGCACGTGCGGGTGACCGAAGGAGCGCAGGGTCGTGATCATCGCCTCGTCGCCGGACCGGCTCTGATGAGCCGCGCGGGCGGGGCGCCGGACGCGTTCCCGAGCGATGCCTCCGGCCTGCCGGAGGCCGGCTCGCCGGCCGTCGTGGAGCTCGTCGACGGCGACGCCCTCGAGCTGCGCATCGCCCCGGTGGCGAAGCGCCTGGGCGACCGGACGGTCCGGATGCTCGCCTACAACGGCTCGATCCCGGGGCCGACGCTGAAGGTCCCGCAGGGCTCGGAGGCGATCGTCACGGTCGTGAACGATGGCGACCTGGAGTCGACCGTCCACTGGCACGGCCTGCGCCTCGACTGGCGCTCGGACGGGACCCACGAGACGCAGGAGCCCATCCCGGTGGGCGGCGGCTTCACCTGCCGCGTGACCTTCCCAGACCCCGGGGTCTACTGGTATCACCCGCACATCCGCGAGGACTACGGCCAGGAGCTCGGCCTCTACGGCAACATCCTGGTGGTCCCGTCGGATCCGGACTACTGGCCGCCCGTCGATCGCGAGCTGCTGCTCACCCTGGACGACGTCCTGCTGGAGGGCGACCGGGTCGCTCCCTTCAGCCGCTCCGAGACGACGTTCACCGCGATGGGCCGGTTCGGCGACGTGATGTTGGTCGGCGGAGAGACCGACCTGTCGCTCGCCGCCCGTCCCGGCGAGGTCGTGCGCCTCTATCTCACCAACACCGCCAACACCCGCGTCTTCAACCTCGCCCTCCCCGGCGCGCGGATGAAGCTGGTGGGCGGCGACAGCGGCCGCTGCGAGCGCGAGGAGATCGTCGAGTCGGTCGTCCTCGCGCCCTCGGAGCGGGCGGTCGTCGACGTCCTGTTCGAGGCGCCCGGGGAGCTGGCGCTCGAGCACCGCACCCCTGACCGCACCTACCGGCTCGCCGGCATCACGGTGGGCGGCGGAGCGCTCAGATCGTCGCACCGTGAGCGGTTCTGGACGCTGCGGACCGATCCCGAGCTTGTGGCCGAGCGCGAGCGCCTCGTCCCCGTGCTGAGCGCCGAGCCCGACAAGACGCTCTCGTTCGTGGCCGAGATGGACATGGGCGAGCCGGCGTCGGGCGACGCCCTCTACGTCTGCCCGATGCACCCCGAGGTCGTGCGCGGCGAGCCGGGCCGGTGCCCGGAGTGCGGCATGCGTCTCGTGCCGGCGGCCCTCGTCGCCGAGGCGACCACGGGAGCCGACCATGGCGGCCACTCGGCGCCGGGCACCGCGGCGCGCGAGGCTGATGACCATACGGCGCACCACGCGGCCGAACACGGCCACCATGCGCACCCGGCGCGCGACGCGCCGGCCCATGAGCCGCACGCCGGGGGCCACTCGCACGAGGCGGGCCGCGGCATCGAGTGGGAGGACGACATGGTCGAGGTCAACCGGATGACCACGCCGGCCACCATGCGATGGATGCTGGTCGACCGCGACACGGGCGCGCGGAACGCGGAGATCGACTGGCGGTTCCGGGTCGGTGATCGCGTGAAGATCCGGCTGGTGAACGAGATGGACTCGGACCACCCGATGCACCACCCGTTCCATATCCACGGGGCCGGGCGCTTCCTGGTTCTGACCCGCGACGGGGCGGTCGAGCCGAACCTCGTGTGGAGCGACACCGTGCTCGTGCGCACCGGAGCGACGGTCGACATCCTCCTGGAGGTCACCAACCCTGGGATCTGGATGGCCCACTGCCACATCGCCGAGCACCACGAGGGCGGAATGATGCTCGGGTTCACCGTCGATCCGCCGGCGTCCTGAGCGCGACCGACGATGGCGCCGGCCTTCCGCGGGCGTGGGCCGGTCGGGGCCGGGGCCAGGCGCGGACACATGGGTGGTCCGAGCAGCAGCGGGCCGTCGCGCACGAGCCGCATGTCACGGTGACGGAAGCCGTTGCAGCTCGGTGGCGCTGTCGGCCTGAGCGGGCCCGGGGGCCGGTCGACCAGGCCGCTTGGACGGCTCCCCTCATCATCACCAGCCGTCCCGCGAAGTGCTCCAGGAACGAGCGAAGACGGGAGGGCCGTCCGCCCGGCGGCCGCGAAGGCTTGAAACTGCCCCGCAGAGGGCGATCCGGCCGCCGTGGCCGGCCCTGCCGCTGGCCCGCAGCCGTCTGGCGCGGAACGCAGGCGCGGCGGATCCCCCGCGACACCGCGGGGGATTCGCGTGCTCGGTAGGTGGCGGCCCTCTCGCCGCCATGCGGCCAGAGGACCGCCACCTCGCGGCGCTCCTTCGCCCTGGCGGCCTCGTCCGAGAGCTCCTTCGGCGGCGGCGCGGGCATCGGCACGGCGGGCGCGTCGCGCAGCGGTCCGCCGCCGAGCCGGCCGGCCGGTGGCTGATCCGCATCCAGTCGATCGCCTTCGCGGCCATCGCCCGAGGGCCGGTACCGCACCCGTCGTCGCGCTACTCGCGGGCGCCTCCATTCCCGGGCGAGCTGGCGCTCGACCCACGCATGGCCGGCGTCCGTGACCGTGAGCTCGTCGTCGTCCATGGCCATGCGTCCGGGCTGGATGTCGCGGCGGGTACCCGAGCGGGCGGCCTCGCGGGCCGCGACCGACTCGCCGCGCACCACGCCCCGGGCGATCGCGGCGGCGGAACCAACGTTCCAATGAGCGTTAGTATGAAGCCGTGCCGATCGAGCCTGACGCCTGCGAGCTGCTCTGCCTGGATCTGCCGAAGGCGGAGCGGGTGCGCGCCGGTCAACCCGATGCGGCGGCGCTCGCCACGGCCGCCGAGCGAGCCAAGGCGCTCGGGGATCCGACGCGCCTCGCGGTCGCGCTGGCGCTGCGTGACGGGGGAGAGCTCTGCGTCTGCGACCTCGGCTGGGTGGTCGGGCGCTCCGACAAGCTCGTCTCCCACCATGCCCGGGCGCTTCGGCTCGCGGGCCTCGCGGGTTCGCGGCGCGAGGGCAAGATGGTGCTCTACTCGCTGACCGAGGCCGGCCGCGCGCTGCTGGAGGCCGTCGTGCCCGCGCGGGTGGGCGCGTGACGACGCTCCTCGCTCCCGCCGCCCCGCGGCTCGGGGACGCCGAGCGCCTTCGCCTGGCGGCCCGGGTGCGGCTGCTGTCGTGGGTGAGCCTCGCCTACATGACCGCCGAGGGCGCGATCGCGATCGTCGCGGGCGTGATGGCCGGCTCGGTCGCGCTCGTCGGCTTCGGCCTCGACTCGGCGATCGAGGGCCTCGCCTCGGCGATCATCGTCTGGCGCTTCACCGGCCACCGGGTCGTCTCGGAGGCCGCCGAGACGCGCGCCCAGAAGCTGGTGGCGATCCAGTTCTTCGTGCTCGCGCCCTACGTCGGCTTCGAGTCGGTGCAGGCGCTCGTGACGGGCGAGCGGCCCGACGCCAGCGCGCTCGGCATCGCCCTGTCGGCGCTCAGCCTGGTCGTGATGCCCTACCTCGGCGTCGCCAAGGAGCGCCTGGCCGACCGGCTCGGCTCGGCGGCCACCAAGGGCGAGGGGCGCCAGAACATGCTCTGCGCCTACCTCGCGGGCGCGCTGCTGATCGGGCTGGTCGGCAACATGGCCCTCGGAGCCTGGTGGCTCGACCCGGCGGTCGGCCTGCTGATCGCAGGCGTCGCGGTCAAGGAGGGCCTCGAGGCGTGGCGCGGCGAGGGCTGCTGCGTGGGCGATCCCGTCCCCGCTGCCGCGACGGCCGACGGTTGCGCCGACGGCTGCTGCGAGCGCTGAGGCCGGTCGCGGCGCGCACGATGATCCCTGTCACCGCGCGAGCGAAGGGGGGTGAGCGATGAACGACTGCCAGTGCGCTGAGGGCTGCCCATGTGAGGCTTGCGGCTGCTGCTGAGGAGCCCGCGCGCCAGGGGTCGGACGACTCCGGCACCCTGGCGCGCCGCGCCCGGCGACGCCGGCCGCCCGTCGGGGCCACCGCCGGCGGTCCCCGGCGCCCTCAGCACCGGCGCGTCGACGACGATCATCCTGCCGGCCGAGCGCGCCCATCGTCGGCATCGGGACGATCCCGTCGTGCTCCAGCACGTGGAGCGGACCGCCGGCCAGCGTCGCGGGAGGGCCCGACGCCACGCGCCCGCGGCTCGGGTGGGCCGGGGGGGCGGACGCGCGCCGAGTCGGCGTCCCCGTCCCCGCTGACGGCCCGATCGATCCCCCGCGAGACGTGCCGGTCCCGGCACGTCAGGATGACGCCTCCCGGACAGAGGAGTGAGCGCCCATGGGCACGGTGGTCATGTACGGCACGGTCTCGGTGGACGGCTTCATCGCGGACGAGGACGACCGGCCCGGGCCGCTGTTCGACTGGCTGACGAGCGGCGACGTCGCGCTCGACGAGACCGGGCAGCTGATGGTGTCGCAGGCGTCCTACGACCACACCCGGGCCTACTGGGACCGGATCGCCGTGACGATCGCCGGCCGTCACGTCTTCGACCTGACGGACGGCTGGGGCGGCACGCCGCCGAGCGGGATCGATCACGTGGTCGTCGTGTCGCACCGGCCGGCGCCCGACGGCTGGCCCCCCGACGCGCCGTTCCGCTTCGCCGACGGCATCGAGGCGGCCATGGCCACGGCGCAGGAGCTCGCGGGCGACCGCACGGTCGAGGTCGCCGCCGGCGAGGTCGGCGGTCAGATGCTGGCCGCGGGGCTCGTCGACGAGGTCGCCATGGACGTCGCGCCCGTGGTGCTCGGGTCCGGCAAGCGCTACTTCGGCTCGCTCGACGCGCGGCATTTGCTGGAGGACCCCGACGTCGCGATCCGGGGCGACCGGGTGCTCCACCTGCGCTACCGGGTGCGCCGATGACCGATCCGGCCTCGCGCCGACGCCGCCGGCCCGGATCGGTCGTCGGGGCTCGCGTCGGCGCCCCGCCCTGGCGTAGGGTCCCCGCATCGTGACGACCACGCCGCCGCATCAGCCGCCCGCCTCGCCGCGCCGCCTGCGCGAGAACGAGGACTTCATGGAGCGCCTCAACCGCGCGATGAAGGACCGGCTGGCCGAGGTCCGCGAGGCCCACGACGAGGACCCGGACGAGCCCTTCGGCTTCTTCTGCGAGTGCTCCGACGTCGACTGCCGGCGGCGCATCCGCCTGGAGCCGAGCCGCTACGAGGCGATCCACCGCGACCCCGACCTCTTCGTCCTCCTGCCGGGGCACGAGCTGCCCGAGGTGGAGTCCGTCGTCGACCAGGAGTTCGGCTACCTGATCGTCCGCAAGTTCGTCTGAGCGGCAGGGGGCGCACCGCCTCGTCGCGGACGCAGTGGCCCGGCCCCCCGCCCCCGCGTCCGTCCGCGGGTCACGCCCGGCCGTCGCTCCGCACGCGGGCGGCCTGGCGGACCAGGTGGTCGCGCTCGGCGACGTTCGTCGCCAGCCGGGCGGCCTCGGCGTAGGCGGCGCCCGCGGCCGCGAGGTCGCCCGCGAGCTCGAGCAGGTGGCCGCGCGCGGCGTGCCAGCGGTGGCGGTCGCCCAGCACCTCGCGCAGGGTGTCGGCCTCGCGCAGCCCCTCGGCGGCGCCGACCGCGTGGCCCAGCGCCACGGCGCGGCCCAGCACGGCGGCCGGGTCGCGGCGCACCGGGTCGTCGGTCAGGGCGACGAGGTCGTCGTACCAGGCGAGGATCTGGGGCCAGTCGGTCTCATCGGCGCTCGCCGCGTCGTCGTGCAGGGCGGCGATCGCCGCCTCGATCTGGTACCGCCCGGGGCGCCCCAGGGCGAGGGCCGACTGCAGCACCCGCACGCCCTCGGCGATCTCGCGGGTGTCCCAGCGCGTGCGGTCCTGGCGGTCGAGCGCCACGATGCGGCCGTGCGCGTCGAGCCGCGCCGGCAGGCGCGCGTGGTTGAGCAGCATCAGGGCGAGGAGGCCGCGCGCCTCCGGCTCGTCGGTGGCGAGGGTGAGCAGCCGCGCGAGCCGGATCGCCTCGCTCGTCAGCTCCCGCCGGCCCGCGTGGCCGGCCGCGTAGACCAGCGAGAGCACCCGCAGCACCACGGCGAGGTCGCCGGGCGCCGTGAGGCGGCGCCCGCGCAGCGCGCGCTTGGCGCGGCTGATGCGCTGGGCCATCGTCGCCTCGGGCACGTGGAAGGCGTCGGCGATCTCCCGGGTCGTCAGCCCGCCGACCGCGCGCAGGGTCAGCGCCACCTGGGAGGCCGGCGGCAGGCCGGGGTGGCAGCAGCAGAACAGCAGCAGCAGCGCGTCGTCGCCGTCGCGGGCGGGGCCGGGCGGCCGCTCCGCGAGCGTCGCCTGCTCCCGCCGAGCCCGGGCGGCGTCGCTGCGGCGGGCGTCGACCAGGCGCCGGGTCGCGACCGTCACCAGCCACGCGCGCGGGTCGCGCGGCGGGGCGCCGGGCCACGTCCGCAGCGCCTCGATGAGCGCCTCCTGCAGCGCGTCCTCGGCGGCGTCGAAGTCCTCGCCCCGCCGCACCAGGTCGGCGAGCGCCCGGGGGACGAGGGCGCGCAGGGCGCCCTCGTCCAGCCCCGGCGAGGGGCGCCCGGTCACGCCGGGCCGTCGTCCGACGGCGCCCCGGACATCACCTCCCGGACGTCGATCCACTCGTGCAGCGGCTCGCCGCCCGGCCCCGGCTCGGAGGAGATGTGGGCCGCCACCTCGATCGCGCGCTCGCGCGACTCGACGTCGATCATGTACCAGCCCGCCACGAGGTCGGTGGTCTCGGGCAGGGGGCCGTCCGTCGTGACCGGCGCGGCGCCCGGGCCGCCGTAGCGCACCCAGGTCTGCGCCGGCGTCAGCGCCTGGGCGTCGACGTACTCGCCGCGCTCCTCGAGCAGCTCCCGCACCTCGCGCAGGAAGGCCATGTGCGCCTCCACGTCCTCCGGCGCCCACCGGTCCAAGGGCGGGTAGGGGCGGTACGGCTCCGGGCCGCCGCGGTAGTGCTTGAGCAGCAGGTACTTCGGCATCTCTGTCTCCCCGTGTCGCGGGCCGCGCCGGTCGCGGCCCTCATCTGCGTGAGCGGAGCCGGCCCGGCGCGCTCGACATTCTCACCGCACGGCCGGCGCCCGGGCGTGCGACGCCGGCCGCGCACCGCGCGCGCGGTAGTCTCCCCGCGATGGCCGGGATCGCCTCGATGAGGCTGCGCACCCCCTAGCCGGCGCGATCGCGCGCCGGCCGCGACGTCCCGCTCCGCGGAGCGAGGGCGCCGGCGCCTGTGCGCGCACGCGGCCGTCCACGGCCGCCTTCGGCGTCCCCGTCGCTCGCGGAGCCCACCGGCGAGCCCGAGGGGGGTCATGCGCGCAGGCGCAGGGGGCCGGCACGAGCTGGGGCAGAACCTGCTCGTCGACCGGCGTGTCATCGAGAGCATCGCGGCGCACGTCGCCGCCTGGCCCGCGGGTCCGGTCACCGAGTACGCCGCGGGCCGCGGCGCCGTCACCCGGTCGATCGCGGCGCGCCGGCAGGGCGTGCGCGCCGTCGAGCTGGACGAGCGCCTGGCGCGGGCGCTGCGCCGCCGCTGCGGCCCCGGCGTCGAGGTGCAGCTGGGCGACATGCTCACCCACCCGCTGCCGCCGCGGGGCGGGGTGGTCGCGAACGTCCCGTTCCACCTCACCACGCCGTGGCTGCGCCGGTTGCTGGCCGCGGGGGGGTGGGAGCGGGCGCTGCTCCTGCTGCAGCGGGAGGTCGCCCGCAAGCGGGCCGGCGTGGGCGGCGCCACGCTGCTCACCGCGGCCTGGTGGCCGTGGTACGAGTTCGCGCTCGTGGGGCGGGTGCCGGCCGGCGCCTTCCGGCCGCGCCCGTCCGTCGACGGCGGCCTGCTGGCCGTCGAGCGGCGCGCCCGGCCGCTGCTGCCCCGCCGCGAGCGGCGGGCCTACCAGGCGTTCGCGGCGCGCGTCTTCACCGGGCCCGGGCGCGGCGTGGCGGCCGTGGTGGCGCGCGCCGAGCGCCGGCGGGGCGCCGCGAGCCGGATGCGCTCGGCGGGGATGGACGGGCGGGCGCCGCCGCGCGACCTGGGCGCGGCGGAGTGGGTGGCGCTGTACCGCTGGGCGCGCGGCGGGCGGCGCTGACGGCCGCGGGCGGCCGCGGGCGGCCGCACCGCGATACGGTGCCGGAGCGACGCGAACGACAACCCCTGCGGGGCGAAGGCCCCGACGACGAACCGGGAGGTGCGATGCCCTACGAGCTGCCACCCCTTCCCTATGCATACGACGCGCTGGAGCCCCACATCGACGAGGCGACGATGCGGCTCCACCACGACAAGCACCACCAGACGTACGTCGACAACGTGAACGCGGCGATCGCTGGGACCGAGTGGGACGGCACGCCGATCGAGGAGCTGCTGGCCAACCTCGACGCCATCGACGAGTCGAAGCGGACGGCCGTCCGCAACAACGGCGGCGGCCACGCCAACCACACGCTGTACTGGGAGACGATGAGCCCCGACGGCGGCGGTGCGCCGACCGGCGAGCTGGCCTCGGCGATCGAGGCGGCCTTCGGGTCGTTCGACGCGCTCAAGGAGCAGATGACCGACGCCGGCGTGAAGCGCTTCGGCAGCGGCTGGTCGTGGCTGGTCCACGACGGCAGCGGGCTGGCGGTGATGTCGACGCCGAACCAGGACTCGCCGCTGATGGAGGGCAAGACGCCGCTCCTCGGCATCGACGTCTGGGAGCACGCGTACTACCTCAAGTACCAGAACAGGCGCCCCGCCTATCTCGAGGCGTTCTGGAACGTGGTCAACTGGCCCCGGGTGGCGCAGCAGCTGGAGTACGCCACGCGCTGACCGCTCGCGGCCGCCCCGGCCCCCGCGCGGGGGCCGGGGCGGCCGCGCGGACGGCCTCAGGCCGCGGCGCCCGCGAGGGCGCCCGCCGGCCGCGCGGCCGGCAGGTCGAGGAAGAAGGTCATCCCGTAGCGCGGCGCCGCCTCGGCGTAGCGGGCGGCGACCTCGTCGACGTTGTCCGGCGGGTCGGCCGAGAGATCCCAGGCCCGCTCCAGCGTCTCCTCGAAGAAGCGCTCGATGCCCGCCGGGGTGAAGGTGAGCACCATGCGCACCGGGGCGTCGGTCAGGTTGCGGAAGCAGTGCAGCCGGCCCCGCGGGACGTTGACGAAGTCACCCGGCCCGGCCACGACACGCTCGTCGCCCAGGCGGAACGTGGGCCGCCCCTCGAGCACGTGGAAGGTCTCGTCCTCGTCGCGGTGCACGTGCGGGGGCGGCCCGCCGCCCGGCGGCACCACGGCGAGCATGGAGAAGTACGCCCCGCCCGACTCCTCGCCCGTCACGAGGAAGGTGTACCGGTCGCCGGGCCCCCAGAAGGAGCGCCCGGTCTCGCCGGGGCGGTGGAACATCGTCGCGGCCTGCGTGGACATCCTGATCGCCTCCCGTCACATCGGCCCGCAGTGGTAGCGTCTGCACCTGTCCCGCAATCAACAGTTGCGAGGTACGTTGTTGCATGACGAACAATCTGACAGCGCGGCCGCGCCGTCAACCCCCGCCTCCGGCGCGGACCTCGCGAGCCCGAGCGCCGGGCAGCTCGCCGTCTGGCGCACCTTCTTCGAGTGCGCGATGGCGCTGCCCGACGTGCTGGGCGCCGAGCTCGAGGCCGCGGGCGGCGTCTCGCTGCGCTGGTACGACGTGCTGGTGAACCTCGAGGACGCCGCCGAGGGTCTGCCGATGAACGAGCTGGCGGCCCGCATCCTGAGCAGCAAGAGCGGCCTCACCCGCGTGGTCGATCGGATGGAGGACGCCGGCCTGGTACGGCGCGAGCGGGTGCCCTACGACCGCCGGGTCGTGCTCGTGCGCCTGACCGACGCCGGGCGGGCGGAGCTGGCCGGGTCGCGGCGCATCCACCGCGACGGCATCGCGCGGCACTTCAGCCGCCATCTCGACCCCGCCGAGGGCGAGGCGCTGCGCGCTGCGCTCGAGAAGGTGCGGGCGCACGTGCGGCCGCTGCGGCCTGGTCGCGTCAGGGGGTAGGGCCGGGCGGCGCGATGCCCGCGGCGGCGTCTCGGCCGCTGCGGCCGTCCAGTGCCCGTGGCGCGCCGGCCGCCACGAGGCGGGCGACGGTCTCCTGCGACCGCGGCCGGCGGGCGCCGTCGCGCCCGTGCACCACGTCGTCGGGGCCACGGTGATCCAGCGCACGTCGTCCGGCGGGCCGACGAGGCGCTCGGTCCGGCCCCCGGGTGCGACGACGGTCCCGGGGCCGGGCGGCTCCAGCAGCTGCGTCGCCGCCCCGCCCAGGTCGAGGATCTCGACGGCGCTCCCGGGGGTCGATCCGCCGCGCCGGGGGCGCGGGCTGCGCGGGGTGCATCGGGGGCCGCCTCCCGTCGGCGGACGGTCGGAGGGATCATCCGCCGGGCGGCGCCCGCCGGCGATGCCTCGGCCGGGGGGCCCGGCCGGGAAGGCTCAGGCCGCCGCGGCGGCCGCGGTCGGCGGCCAGAGCTGCTGCGAGAGCAGCGCGAACGCGGCGCACACCAGGGTGGCTGCCAGCGCGGTCGCCTGGATGCCGAGGCTGAAGGCGAGCGTCATGTCGGTGCCGAGGCCGTAGGTGGCGACGAGCGCCGGGACGAGCGCGGCCTCGCGGACGCCGACGCCGCCCGGCGTGATCGCGAGCACGCCCGACAGCACCATGAGGGCGAAGACCAGCAGCGCAGCCCCGGCCGGCATGCCGAACGCGTGCAGCAGGACGGCGAGGCTCAGCACCCGGGCGCCCACCGCGACCAGCTGGAAGCCGACCGCCGCGAGGGCGTGACGGCGGCTGGTGAAGATGGCGCCGCCGTGGGCGAGGCCGCGCACCAGCGGCTGCAGGCGGCGGGGGACCCGGGCGAGCATCCGCTCGCCGTCGGAGCGCCAGGCGAGGACGAGCGCGATGAGCAGGCCGGCCAGCACGGCGGCGGACACCCAGCGCAGCCCGGACACCGCGGACGGCAGGGGGATCACCAGTGCGGCGACCGCCACCACGATGAAGGTCACGACCCCGTCGAGCGCCTTGTGCGCGCCCACGCTGCCGGCCAGCCGCAGCGGGCAGCCGTCGGCGGCGACCGGGTGACGGCGGATCGCCGCGTACCGCACCACCTGGCCGAGCTGCGCGGGCAGGAGCTCGCAGGCGCCGTGGCCGATGAAGTGGGCGTTCACGACGTGCCGGCGGCTCAGCGCGCCGAGGCCGCAGGCGGTGAGCCCGCAGCGCCAGACGAGGGCCGAGGCGACCTGGCTCACGGCGTACAGCAGGGCGGAGGCGAGCACCCAGCTCCAGTCGGCCGACGCGAAGGCGCGGGCGAAGGCGCCCGGCTGCACCGCGTGCATCGCGCCCCAGGCGGCCAGCGCGAGCATCGCCACCGTGGCGCCGGCGATGAGCCCGCGGCGGACGCGGGGTCGGCGGAGCGCCGCGCGAAGGCGCGGGCCGCGGGCGTGGGTGAGGGGGGCGGCGTGCGTCGACATCGGGTGGGACGCGGCCGTGGGGGCCGCATGGATCCCTATCGGCGGATGGCGGCGACCCTGGAGCGCCGGGGCGCGCCACCGACACACCGAGGGTAGACCACGCGGCCCACCGGCCCTAGGGCCGGTGGGGGGCCGGATGTCCCGACCTGCCGGCTACCCCGTGCCGTGCACCCGCGCGTGCCAGGCCCACGCCTCCCGGATGGCCGCCAGCCAGTCGTCGAGGCCGCCGCCGGCGGGCAGCACGTCGAGGTGCGGGCCGCCCGCCAGGTGCAGCCGCATCCGCGGCGTCTGTCCGACCGGCGAGAGGTCGTCCGGCCGCTCGGGACGCCGCTCGATGCGCGCGATCTCGGCGAACGGCAGCCGCCGCCGCCGCGCGCCCAGCAGCCGCTCGAGCGGGTTGGGCTCGAACTCCAGCCGGTCGGCGTAGAGCCGCAGCAGCCCCCCGCGCGCCAGCCAGCCGGCGTTGAGGCTCACCAGCCCGCGCTTGCGCACGCCGTCCTCCTGGCCGAGGAAGGCGCCGTCGCGCAGGCCCACCCACACGCGGTCCCGCTCGGGACGGTCGTCATCGCCCGACCAGTCCCAGTCCTGCCAGCCCATGTCGCCCCCCGATCGGCCCCGGGCGTCCCGCCCGGGGCGGCGCCGATGTCCGATTGAACCTCCACGGCCGCCCGATCGGCCAGTGGGGCGGGGTCAGCCCTCGACGGTCACGCCGGCGGCGGCGTCGATGCCGCAGACGTCGAGCACCCGCCGGGCGGGCCCCCCCGGCGGGGCGAGGATCGTCAGGTGCCCGCCGCGGCGCTCCAGGGCGCCCGCGACCTCGAGCAGCATGCGGACGCCGGTGCTGTCGAGGTATGCCACCCCGGACAGGTCGGCCACGACGTCCGGCCGGTCGGCGGCGGCGCGGGTGAGCCGGTCCCGCACGTCGGCGATGCGCTCGTCGGCGACGTCGCCCTCCACGACGCACCGGGCGGCGCCGGGGGAGGGCGCGCGGCGCGGGGCCGGGGCGACGGCGGTGGCGGACCCGCCGCCGGACGCGCCGGGACGGGTCGCGGGCCCGGCGTCCGGGCCGGCCGCCGCGGCGGTGTCGAGCATCATGCGGATCGTCGTGCCGGCCGCGTCGTCGGCGACCACCTCGACGTCGTCCATCACGGCGCGCATGATCATCAGGCCGCGGCCGCGGAACCCCGTGTCGGACGAGGGGGGCCGCCAGCGGCCCTCGTCGCGCACCGTGGCGGAGAGCCGCCGGTCGGCCCCGATCGCGAGCTCGACCTCGATCGCGCCCACGCCTCCGTCTGCGTAACCGTGCTCCACCGCGTTCGCGCAGGCCTCGCCGCAGGCGAGCAGCACGTCCTCGCGCACCCGCGCCGGCAGCGCCGCGTCGGCGAGCCAGCCGCGCACGGCCCGTCGCACCTCGGCGAGGCGCGGCGCCTCGGCCGCCACGCGCAGGCGCAGCGGCGACGGCGCGACGTCGTCGCGGCAGGCCACGAGCACGGCCACGTCGTCGCGGATCGAGCGCTCGTCGACGAGCCCGGCGAGGAGCCGGTCGCACAGCTCGTCGGGCGTCGCCGGTCCGCCGCCGGCGGCCACGCCGGCGAGCCGGTCGAGTCCCTGGTCGAGCACCTCGCCGCGCCGCTCGACGAGGCCGTCGGTGTAGAGCACCAGCGCGTCGCCCGGGCCGAAGGGCGCCTCGGCCTCCTCGTAGCCCCGCTCGATCACGCCCAGCGCCACCCCGCGCGCCGCGTCCAGGAAGGCGTGCCCGCCGTCGTTGCCGCGCATCAGCAGCGGCGGCGGGTGCCCCGCGCAGGCGTAGCGCAGGCGCCCGGCGTGCAGGTCGATCTCGACGCAGGCCGCGGTCGACACCGCCGCGCCATCGACGCTCGCCGCGAAGCGGCTGAGCTGCTCGAGCGCGGCGGCGGGGGCGAGCCCCGCGAGCGCGTGGGCGCGCATCGCGCTGCGCACCTGGCCCATCACCGCGGCCGAGTCGATCCCGTGCCCCACCACGTCGCCCACGGCCAGCAGCACCCGGCCGTCGCCCACCTGGACGGCCTCGTACCAGTCGCCGCCGGCCTCGGTGTGGGCCGCGGCGGCGATGTAGCGGGCGGCCATCCCCACGCCCGCGATGCGGGGCAGCGTGGGCAGCATGCTCTGCTGCAGGGTCACCGCGGCGCTCGCCTGCGCCTCGTAGAGCCGCGCGTTGTCGATGGCGAGGCCGGCGCGCCGGGCGATGTCCTCGGCCAGCCGGAGGTCGGCGCCGTCGTAGCGCCGGCGGCCGCCGCGCAGCACGAGCACCAGCGCGCCGGCGGTGCGCCCGCGCGCGCCGATCGGCGCCACCAGCACCGAGTGCGCCGGCCAGCGCCGCACCCGGGCGGCCACCCGGCCCTCGATGCCGGCGTCCGCCACGTACGCGTCGAGGGCGTCGTCGTCGATGTCCTGGATGAGGGCGCCGCCGTCGCTCGTGCCCCCGGGCCACCGCCGCGCCAGGAGCTCGCCCACGTACCCGGCGGTGGCCACCGCGTCGGGGCTCTGCGGGGAGACGGCGAGGACGTCGCCGCCGTCCCCGGCGCGGTCGATGCGCACGAAGCACGCGTCGGCGATGCGCGGCACGAGCAGCGCGGTGAGCCGCTCCAGCCGCTCGCGCACCCCCAGGTCGGCGTCGATCGCCAGGCCGACCTCCGCGAGGAGGCTGGTGTGGGCGCGCCGGCGCTCGTCGCGCTCCTGCAGCTGGGCCCGGGCGGCCGACAGGGCGGCGAGCCGGCCGAAGGCGGCCATCGACTCGCGGTCGCCCGGCGCGAAGGCCCGCGCGCCCTCGAAGCGCAGGCCGACCACGCCGATGACCCGGCCCTCCATGCTGAGCGGGATGGCCGCCAGGGCACCGTGCGGGCGCCAGGTGGCGGGCGGCGGCGCGAGCTCGGGGTAGCGCTCCTCCACCTCGGCGGCGGACGCGAGGAAGAGCGGCTCGTGCGCGCGCACGCAGTCGGTGGTGGGCGAGCGCGCGTCGAGCGGGGCGGCCCCCAGCGGGCGGGCGGCGGCGTCCGGGAAGCCGGCGACCGCCGCCGTGTCGAGCGTGCCCGTCGACGGCGAGATCATGCGCACGCCGGCCGACGAGGCCGCGAACGCCAGCAGCGCCTGGTGCGCGATCGCCTCGGCCACCTCGCGGGCCGTGACGGCGGCCGCGAGCGCCGCGGTGGCGGCCTGCAGGCCCTCCGTGCGCCTGCGCGCCTCGCGCTCGTCCTCGAGCAGCCGGGCGCGGTCGACCGCCTGCCCGCACAGCGACCCCAGGGCGGCGAGGAAGCCCACGTCGTCGTGGTCCGGCTTCGCCGGCGTGTCGAGCGCCAGCACCAGCACGCCCGAGACCACCCCGCCCGCGCCGATCGGCACCGCGGCGCGCCAGCGCGCCCCCGCGCCCCAGACCACCGGCAGGCTGCCCGCCAACGCCTGCCGCGCGTGGCGGAGGTCCTCGGCGGCGTCGGCCGGGTCGATCGACGGCGCCGCGTCCGGCTCGGAGGCCACGCGCGCGAGGTGCCCGTCCGCGTCGGGGAGCCACAGCCAGGTGGCCGTCGCCCCGACCGCGCTCAGGGAGTGCTCGAGCACCCGCTGCAGCACCTCGTCCGGGGTGACCGCGGCCGAGAGGGCCGCCGTCGCCTCGTGCAGCCGGCGCAGTCGCTCCTCGTCGCGCCGTCGCTCGGTGACGTCCACGACGATGCCCGTGAAGCGCTCCGGGGCGCCGTCGGCGCCGCGGAAGAGCTTGCCGCGCGAGGCCACCCAGCGCACCCCGGAGCGGGGGTGGACGATGCGGAACTCCTCGTCCCAGGCGTCGCCGGCGTCGAGCAACGCGCGGAAGCGCGCGCGCACCCGGTCGCGGTCGCGCGGGTCCGCGGTCGCCAGCCAGAAGCCGTCCGCCGTCGCGTCGTCGGCGAGCCCCATCAGCTCCGCGTACTCGCGCGACCAGAAGGCGCGGCCGGCGGCCAGGTCCCAGTCCCAGACGCCGCTGCGCCCCGCGCGCTGGGCGAGCTCGAGGCTCTCCTTGACGCCCTGCGACTCGGCCTGCCGCTGCAGCCGCGCGTTGGTCTCGAACAGCTCCACGAACACCGCGACCTTCGAGCGCAGGATGGTCGGGTCGATCGGCTTCAGCATGTAGTCGACGGCGCCGGCGGCGTAGCCGTCGTAGATGTGCTCGGTGGCCCCCGAGATCGCCGTCACGAAGATGATCGGGATGCGCCGCGTGCGCAGGCGGCCGCGGATGTAGCGGGCCGTCTCGAACCCGTCCATCCCCGGCATCTGCACGTCGAGCAGGATGAGGGCGAAGCGCTCACGCAGCAGCAGGCGCAGCGCCTCCTCGCCCGACTCCGCCAGCACGATCCTGCGGCCGAGCGGCTCGAGCAGGGCCTGCATCGCCAGCCGGTTGGCGTGCTGGTCGTCGACCACGAGGATGCTCGCGGCGTCGCTGCGCGGGGGGTCGGGCGGGACCCCCGGCGCAGCGAGGGCGGCGGCCTCGTCGCCGGCGCGCCCGGTCACTCGGCGCCGCCGGCGTCGCCGTCCAGCACGTCGCGCAGCACGCCCAGCAGCCGGTCGGTGTCGACCGGCTTGGTCAGGTAGCCGGTCGCCCCGGCGGCCATCGCCTCCGCGCGGTCGGCGGCGTCGGCCCTCGCCGTCACGATCACCACCGGCAGCCCCGCCAGCCCGGGCAGGGAGCGGATGCGTCGCGTGACCTGGTGGCCGTCCATCCCCGGCAGCATGACGTCGAGCAGAACGACGTCCACGTCGTCGCGGCCGCCCAGCACGTCGAGCCCCTCCGTGCCGCTGCCGGCGTGGGAGACGACGGCGCCGCGCGCCTCGAGCGCCGAGGCGAGCGCGAACACGTTGCGCACGTCGTCGTCCACGATCAGCACCCGCCGCCCGTGCAGGAACCCGCCGGCCCCGCCGGGCGGGGTGGGGACCGGCGCGTGGGCCGGGCGCGCGGCGGCGACCGCCCGGGCGCCGGCCCGGGCGGGCCCCTCGCCGGCCGGCGCGCGGCCGTCCCCGCCCGCCGCGTCGGCGTCGGGCTCGCCCTCGCCGGGCGCCTCGTCGGGCAGCACGAGCGTGAAGCGGCTGCCCACGCCGACGGTGGACTCCACGGTGAGCCGGCCGCCGAGCAGGTGGGCGATCTCGCGGCTGATCGACAGGCCGAGCCCCGTGCCGCCGAAGCGCCGGCTGGTGGTGCCGTCGGCCTGCCGGAAGGCCTCGAAGATGACCTCCTGGCGGTCGGCGGGGATGCCGATGCCCGTGTCGGTGACCGCGAACGCCACGGCCGCCCCGGCGCCGATCGGCGCGGCGTGCGCCGGCGCCCGCCCGACGCGCAGCGCGACGCCGCCGGTCTCCGTGAACTTGACGGCGTTGGCCAGCAGGTTGCGCAGGATCTGCTGGAGGCGCTGGCCGTCGGTGACGATCGTCGCCGGCACGCCGTCCTCGACCACCACCTCGAAGCGCAGGCCCTTCTCCTCCACGAGCGGCCGGAACGAGCGCTCGACCGCGTCGGCGACCCCGCGGAGCGCCACCGCGCCGCGATCGATGCCCATCCGGCCGGCCTCCACCTTCGAGAGGTCGAGGATGTCGTCGATCAGCGCCAGCAGCTCGTTGCCCGAGGCGAAGATCGTCTGCGCGAACTCCACCTGCCCCGGCGAGAGGTTGCCCTCGCCGTTGTCGGCCAGCAGGCGCGCCAGGATCAGGAGCGAGTTGAGCGGCGTGCGCAGCTCGTGCGACATGTTGGCCAGGAACTCGGACTTGTAGCGGGACGAGAGGGCGAGCTGCTCGGCCTTCTCCTCGAGCGCGAGCCGCGCCATCTCGATCTCGCGGTTCTTGACCTCGATGCGCTCGTTCTGGTCGGCGAGCAGCGCCGCCTTCTCGGCGAGCTCGGCGTTCGTCTGCTGCAGCTCGCGCTGGCGGCTCTGGAGCTCGTGGGTGAGCGTCTGCGACTGCTGCAGCAGCTCCTCGGTGCGGCGGCCGGCCACGATCGCGTTGATCACGATGCCGATGGTCTCGGCGAGCTGCTCCAGGAACAGGCGGCGCACGTCGGTGAACGGCTCGAAGCCGGCCAGCTCGATGACGCCCATCACCCGGTCCTCGAACAGCACCGGCTGCACCACCACCGCGGTCGGGGCCGCGCTGCCGAGCCCGGACGCGACGGTGATGTAGCCCTCCGGCGGCGACTCGATGACGATCGGCGAGCGGTCGAGGGCGGCCTGCCCGACCATGCCGTCGCCCAGCAGCACCGCCCGCGCGGCCTCGTCGCCGGGGCGGTACCCGTACGTGGCGGCCAGGCGCAGCACCTGCTCGCCGCCCTCGCGCTCCATCAGGAAGAACGCCCCGACGTGGGCGCCCACGAGCGGCGTCAGCTCGGAGACGATCAGCTCGGTCACCACGCCGAGGTCGCGCTGGCCCTGCATCATCCCGCCGAAGCGCGCCAGGTTGGCGTTGAGCCAGGCGCCCTCGGCGTTGCGCTCCGTCGTCTCGCGCAGGTTGACGATCATCTGGTTGATCGTGTCCTTGAGCTCGGCGACCTCGCCCTGCGCCTCGACGCCGATCGACCGCGTCAGGTCGCCCTGCGTCACCGCCGTGGAGACGGCGGCGATCGCGCGCACCTGATCGGTCAGGTTCGCGGCCATCGAGTTCACCGAGTCCGTCAGCGCGCGCCACGTGCCGGAGACGTCCTCCACCCGCGCCTGTCCGCCGAGCTTGCCCTCGGTGCCCACCTCGCGGGCGACGCGGGTCACCTCGTCGGCGAACGAGCGCAGCTGGTCCACCATCGTGTTGAGCGTGGTGGCGAGCTCGAGGATCTCGCCGCGCGCCGGGACGGTGATCTTCTGCGACAGGTCGCCGCGCGCCACCGCGGTCGCCACGTCGGCGATGTTGCGCACCTGGTCGGTGAGGCTGGAGGCCATCAGGTTCACCGAGTCGGTCAGGTCGCGCCAGGTGCCGGAGACGCCCTCGACGTTGGCCTGGCCGCCCAGACGCCCCTCCGTGCCCACCTCGCGGGCCACCCGGGTCACCTCGCCGGCGAACGAGCGCAGCTGGTCCACCATCGTGTTGACGGTGGCCTTCAGCTCCAGCACCTCTCCCTTAACGTCCACCGTGATCTTCTGGGAGAGGTCGCCGCGGGCCACCGCCGTCGTGACCTCGGCGATGTTGCGCACCTGGGTGGTGAGCGACGAGGCCATGAAGTTCACCGAGTCGGTCAGGTCGCGCCACGTGCCCGACACGCCGCGCACGTTGGCCTGGCCGCCCAGGCGCCCCTCCGTGCCCACCTCGCGGGCCACCCGGGTCACCTCGTCGGCGAACGAGGAGAGCTGGTCGACCATCGTGTTGATGGTGTCCTTGAGCTGGAGGACCTCGCCCTTCACGTCCACGGTGATCTTCTGCGAGAGGTCGCCGCGGGCGACCGCGGTGGTCACCTCGGCGATGTTGCGCACCTGGTCGGTGAGGTTGGCGGCCATCAGGTTCACCGAGTCGGTCAGGTCGCGCCAGGTGCCGGAGACGCCCTCGACGTTGGCCTGGCCGCCCAGGCGCCCCTCCGTGCCCACCTCGCGGGCGACGCGGGTCACCTCGCCCGCGAACGAGCGCAGCTGGTCGACCATCGTGTTGATGGTCTCCTTCAGCTCGGCCACCTCGCCGCGGGCGTCGACCGTGATCTTGCGCGACAGGTCGCCCCGCGCGACCGCGGTCGTGACCTGGGCGATGCCGCGGACCTGGCTGGTGAGGTTGCCGGCGAGCGTGTTGACGTTGTCGGTCAGGTCCCGCCACGTGCCCGACACGCCGCGCACGTCGGCCTGGCCGCCCAGACGCCCCTCCGTGCCGACCTCGCGGGCCACCCGGGTGACCTCGTCGGCGAACGAGCGCAGCTGGTCGACCATCGTGTTGATGGTGTCCTTGAGCTGCAGCACCTCGCCGTGCACGTCGACGGTGATCTTGCGCGACAGGTCGCCCTGGGCGACCGCGGTGGTCACCTCGGCGATGTTGCGCACCTGGTCGGTCAGGTTGGCGGCCATCGAGTTGACCGAGTCGGTCAGGTCGCGCCAGGTGCCGGCGAGCCCCTTGACCTTCGCCTGGCCGCCGAGCTTGCCCTCCGTGCCCACCTCGCGGGCGACGCGGGTGACCTCGTCGGCGAACGACGACAGCCGGTCGACCATGGCGTTGACCGTGGCGCGGATGCGCTGGAACTCCCCGCGCACCGGGTGGCCCTCGATGCGCGCCGCCATCCGCTGGGTCAGGTCGCCGCCGGCGACGGCCCCGATGACGCGCGCGAACTCCTCGGTGGGCCGCACGAGGTCGTCGATCAGCGCGTTGAGGGCGTCGACGCTCGCCCGCCAGGCGCCCCCGTCGAGCGGCGGGGCGGCGCGCTCGGCGATCAGCCCGTCGCGGCCCACCGTCCGGCGCACGCGGGCGATCTCGCCCGCGAGGCCGGCGTTCGACTCGACGAGCCGGTTGAACGCGAGGCCGACCTCGCGGGCGAGCCCGTCCGGGGCGGGGCGCACCCGCACCGAGAAGTCGCCGTCGGCGGCCGCCCGCATCGCGGCCAGCAGCGCCGCGAGGTCCGCCGCGGCCATGGCGCCCGGGCCGTCGGTCGCTCCCACCCGCGCACCCCCTCCTCGCTCGGCTCCCTCGGGATGCCGTGCATCGTACGGCGGCGCGCCGGCTGCGGCGATCGCCTCCCTAGGCGGCCTCCGCGGGGTCCTCCTGCGAAGCGAGCGCCAGCGAGCCCTGGCGCACGGTGGCCAGGTGGCGCTCCTGGATGGGGGTGGCCCAGGCGGCGAGCTCCGCGAAGCGCGGGTCGTCCGCGCGCTCGGCCAGCTTGCCGAGGATCTCCCAGTGCCCCACCTCGCCGGCCTCGGCCATCGTCAGGAACTCCAGGCCGTCCAGCCCCTCGGCGTCGTCGCCGAGGTAGGTGCGCATCATCTCGACGGCCTCGCCCTTCGTCTCGCGCCCCTTGTCGAGGATCGCCGTCTTGCGGCCCTCCAGGGAGCCGGCCAGCTCCTCGCAGCGGCGGGCCGTCTCGGCGGCCTCCTCCTGCATCGCCGCGAGCTCCTGCAGCACGGCCTCGTCCTCGACCAGCTTGCTCACCTTCGTGATCGCGTCCTCGCCCGCCTTGGCGAGGCCCAGCACCTCGCCGAGCTTGTCCTCGATCTTCGTCAGCTCCGCCATCGCGTCCCTCCGCTCGCTGTCCGGGCGGTCCGTCTCTACCCGCACCGCCCGCGCGTCACGCAGCGAGGCGCCGCCTGAGCCGGCCGGCCAGCTCCACGAGCGCCCCGACGGCGATGGCGATGGCCAGCGACACGACGAGCGCCACCAGCGTGTTCTCGATCAGCCGCCCGCCGAAGTAGCCGATCGAGGTCTGGAAGGTCGCCCAGATCGCCGCCCCCGCCGCCTCGGCGAGCAGGAACCGCCGGAGGGGGAAGTGCAGGGTGCCGGCGACGAGCATCACGATGTTGCGCCCGCCGGGGATGAACTGGGCCGCCACGATGAGCGGCACCCCGCGCACGTCGAGCTGCTCCTGGGCCCAGCGCACCCGCTCGGCGCCCCTGCCCTCGCTGGCGAAGCGGGCCACCGCGCGCGGGCCGAAGCGGCGGCCGATGAGGAACATCAGCAGGTCGCCCGCGAAGGCGCCGGCGAAGGCGGCGAGGCCGATCAGCCACACCTGCAGCTCGCCCTCGTCGGCCAGCACGGCTGCCGTGACCACGGCCGACTCGCCCGGGAACAGCGGCAGGATCGCGTCGCCGCCGACCAGCAGCGCCACCACCAGGTAGGTGAGCGGCGACCCCGAGATGGCGTCGGTCAGCGACTCGAGCACGACCCTCCATCCCCCGGGGACCGGGGCTCGGAACCCCCGCCCGGGCCCGCGGTCACGCCCCGGCCAGCTCGAGGATGGTGGCGTTCGCCAGGCCGCCGCCCTCGCACATCGCCTGCAGGCCCCGGCGGGCGCCGCGCCGCTCCATCTCGTGCACCAGCGACACCATCAGGCGCGCGCCGGTCGCGCCGAGCGGGTGGCCCAGGGCGATGGCGCCGCCGTTCACGTTGAGCCGCTCCGGGTCGGCGCCGGTCTCGCGCGCCCACGCCAGCGGGATCGAGGCGAAGGCCTCGTTGACCTCGAAGAGGTCGATGTCGTCGATCCCCAGGCCGGCCCGGGCCAGCACCCGCCCGGTGGCCGGGATGGGGCCGGTCAGCATCTCCACCGGGTCGACGCCGGCGAGCGCGACCTCGGCGACGCGGGCCCGCGGCGTCAGGCCGTGGCGCTGCAGCGCGGCGTCGGAGGCGATCAGCAGCGCCGCGGCGCCGTCGGAGATCTGCGAGGAGTTGCCGGCGGTCAGCCGGCCGTCAGGGCGGAAGACCGGCCGCAGGCCCGCGAGCGCCTCGGCGCTCGTGCCCGGGCGGATGCCCTCGTCGTCGGTCACCGGCGCGCCGTCGCCGTCCCCGCCGCGCACCGCCACGATCTCGTCGCGGAAGCGGCCGGCCTCGCGGGCCGCCGCCGCCAGGCGGTGCGAGCGCAGCGCGACCGCGTCGAGCTCCTCGCGGGTGAGCCCCCAGCGGTCGGCCACGAGCTCGCCCGACTCCCCCTGGTCGATGAAGGCGTCGGCCGCCAGGCCGTAGCGCCCGCGCATGCGCGGCCCGTAGAGGGCGCCGCGCTCGGGGGCGTTCGAGAACATCGGGACGCGGCTCATCGACTCGACGCCCGCCGCCACCGCCAGGTCGTAGGCCCCCGACATCACCCCCTGCGCGGCGAAGTGGACGGCCTGCTGCGAGCTGCCGCACTGGCGGTCGATCGTGGTGGCGGGCACGGTCTCGGGGAAGCCCGCCGCGAGGACCGCCGAGCGGCCGACGTTGATCGCCTGCTCGCCCACCTGGTCGACGCAGCCCACGATCACGTCGTCGATCGCGCCCGGGTCGACGCCCGTCCGGCCGGCGAGGGCGGCCAGCACCTCGCCGAGCAGGTCGGCCGGGTGGCGGCCGGCCAGCGCGCCGCCGCGCCGCCCCACGGGGCTGCGCACGGCGCCGACGATCCACGCGTCCGACCCGCGCGCCATCGCGCTACAGCTCCGAGAACCTGGGCGGGCGCTTCTCGAAGAAGGCGGTCATGCCCTCCCGCTGCTCGGGCGTGGTGAAGGCCAGGGCGAAGGCGTCGATCTCGCGCTGCAGGTGGCCCTTCAGGTCGCCGTCGAGGGCCAGGTTGCAGAGGGCCTTCGCCGAGGCGATCGTCCAGGCCGGCTTGCTCGCGATGGCCTCCGCCATCTCGACGGCCCGGTCGAGCAGCTCCTCGCGCGGGTGGACGTGGTTCACGAGGCCCACCCGCAGCGCCTCCGCGGCGTCGACCGGCCGCCCGGTGAGGATCATCTCCTTCGCGAAGCCCAGCGAGGTGGCGCGCGCCAGGCGCTGGGTGCCGCCCCAGCCGGGGACGATGCCGAGGTTGACCTCCGGCTGGCCGAAGCGGGCGCTCTCGGCCGCGATGCGGATGTCGCAGGCGAGCGCCAGCTCGCAGCCGCCCCCGAGCGCGTAGCCGTTGACCGCGGCGATGACCGGCTTGGGGAAGTCCTCGATGCGGTCGGTGATCTCGTGGCCGCGCCGGGCGTAGGCGCGCGCCTCCAGGGCGCTGGCCGACTGCATGTGGCCGATGTCCGCGCCGGCGCTGAAGGCGCGGTCGCCGGCGCCGGTCAGCACGACCACCTGGGCGCGCGGGGTGCGCTCGACGGCCGCGAGGCGCTCCTCGAGCTCGTCCAGCAGCTCGGGCGAGAGCGCGTTGAGCGCCTCGGGGCGGTTGAGGGTCAGGATCGCGACGGGGCCGCGGCTCTCGAGGTCGATCGGCACGGGGACTCCGGGTCGTGGCGGCGCCCGGCGTCGGGGGACCCGCGCCGGGCCGGGCGCGGCCACCGTGACACGCGGGCCGCGGGGTGTGCAAACTGCGGCCCATGACCACGCCACCCCCCTCCCGGATCGCGGTCGTCGGCGCCGGCGTCATGGGCAGCGAGATCGCCCAGGTCGCGGCCGCCGCCGGCCTCGACGTCGTGCTGCTCGACGCCGACCCCGCCGCCCTCGCGCGAGGGATGGAGCACCTGCGCGGCATCGGCGAGCGCCGGGTGGCCCGCGGGCGCATGGACGAGGCGGCCGCGCACGCGGCGCTGGCGCGCGTCACCGCGACCATCGACGACGCGGCGCTGGCCTCGTGCGGCCTGGCGGTCGAGGCCGTGCCCGAGGTGCTCGAGATCAAGCTCGACGTGTTCCGGCGGCTGGACGACGCCCTGTCGCCCGGCGCCCTGCTGGCGACCAACACGTCGGGCCTCTCGGTGACCGCGCTCGCCGAGGCCACCTCGCGCCCCGACCGGGTGCTGGGGCTGCACTTCTTCAACCCGGCGAGCGTCATGCGCCTGGTCGAGGTGATCCGCGGCCGCGCGACCAGCGAGGAGACGATCGCGGCGGGGGAGGCGCTCGTGAGCGCGCTCGGCAAGGTGCCGGTGCGGGTGCGCGAGTGCCCGGGGTTCCTCGTCAACCGCATCCTCGTGCGGGCGATGGCCGAGGCGTACCGGCGGGCGGAGGCGACGGGCGCCGACCGGGGGGCGGCCGACGCGGCCGTGCGCGACGCGGGCCCGGCGCCGATGGGCCCGTTCGAGCTCGCCGACCTGATCGGCCTCGACACCCTCAGTCACATCATCGACGACCTCGAGGAGGCCTACGGCGCCCGCTTCGCTGACGGCGGCGCCGTGGCGCGGGAGGTGGCCGCCGGGCGCCTGGGGCGCAAGTCGGGCGCCGGGTTCGATCCCGGGCCCGCGCCGGAGGGCGAGCCCGGCGAGGCGGCCCGCGAGGTGGCCGACGCCTACTACGGGGGCGCGCTCGACGAGGCGCGCAGGTGCCGCGACGAGCGCGTGGCCGCGCCCGGCGACATCGACCTCGCGATGCGCCACGGCGCAGGCTGGGAGGCCGGCCCGCTGGCCTGGGCGGAGGGCAGCACGCCGGACCACTGAGCGTGCCCCGGCGCTAGGGTCCCCGGGTGCCGAACCGGGCGACCCACTCGCAGCGCCTGACCCTCGCCGGGCTGATCGTCGCCTCGGGCGCCTACGCGCTCATGCAGACGTTCCTCATCCCGGCGCTGGCGCCGCTCGAGCGCGAGCTCGACACGAGCACCGCCTGGGTCACGTGGACCGTCACCGCGTACCTGCTGAGCGGGGCGGTGAGCACGCCGATCATCGGCCGGCTGGGCGACCAGTACGGCAAGCGGCGCCTCATGCTGATCAGCCTCGGCGTGTTCCTGCTCGGCTCCGTGGGCGCGATCTTCGCGCCGGACATCGGCACGCTGATCGGGTTCCGGGTGGTGCAGGGGGTGGGCGGCGCCGCCTTCCCGCTGAGCTACGCGATCATCCGAGACGAGTTCCCGCCGGAGCGGATCCCCGTGGCGATGGGGACCGTGTCGTCGGTGCTCGGCGTCGGCGGCGGCGTCGGGATCGCCCTGAGCGGGGTCATCGTCGACAACGCCTCGTGGCGCTGGCTGTTCGTGGTCAGCGCCCTGCTGGTGGCGGCGGCCGTCGTGATGGTGTGGCGCTTCGTGCCCGAGTCGCCGGTGCGGGCGCCCGCCCGCCCGGACGTGGCGGGCGCGCTGCTCCTGTCGGGCGGCCTCGTCGCCCTGCTCGTGGGCGTCACGGAGGGGGAGGGCTGGGGCTGGGGCTCGCCCGCGGTGCTGGGCCTGCTCGGCGGCTCGGCGCTGCTGTTCGTGGTCTGGGGCGCCGTCGAGCTGCGGGTGGCCGAGCCGATGGTGGACATGCGCATGCTGGCGCGCCGGCCGGTGCTCTTCACGAACCTCACCGCGCTGCTGTCGGGGTTCGCGCTCTACATGACCTGGGTGATCCTGCCCGGGTTCTTCCAGCTGCCGCGCGGCCTGCCCGACGACCTGGCGGCGCTCGGCGACTACGGCTTCGGCACGACCGTGACCGTCGCGGGCCTGTGGATCCTGCCGACCTCGGCGGCGATCGTGATCTCGGGCCCGGTCGCCGGGCTGCTGGGGCGCCGGTACGGCTCGCGCCTGCCCCTGACGGCCGGCATGGTGCTGCTGGCGGCCGGCTCGGCGATGATCGCCCTCTTCCACGCGACGCCCCTGCAGGTGTCGGCCTGCTTCGCGGTCTGCGGCGTCGGCATCGGCTTCTCGTTCGCCGCGATGCCGCGGCTCGTCTCGGACGCCGTGCCCCCGTCCGAGACCGGCGTCGCGAACGGCATGAACACCGTCATCCGCACGGTCGGCGGCGTGATCGGCGCCCAGATCGGCGCGGCGGTGCTCACGGCCAGCGCGGTGGGCGGGGGGCCGGTGCCCGCCGAGTCGGGCTACGTCACCGCGTTCTGGATCGGCGCCGGCGCGGCCGTCCTCGGCGCGGGCGCGGCCGCGCTGGTGGCGCCGGGCCGGACGCCCCGCCGGGCGGTCTTGACACCGCGCGACGGGGTAGGAGACTCGGCGTAGCGGACTGCTCCCGAGCGAGTGGAGGTGGAGCGATGGCGACGTGCCCACTCTGCGGATCGCGTGACGGGCTCGACGTCGTGCACGACCCCGTGGGGCCGCGCCTCGCGCGGCGCATCGCGGAGGTGGCGTGCCGGTCGGGGGTGGGGACCTCCGCCGGGGTGCGGATGCGCTCGGCCGCGACCGGGGTGCCGTGGGGCGAGGTGGTGGAGGCCCCGGAGGCCGCCGTCGTCGAGGCGTTCGCCCTGCTCGTGCGCGCGGGGATGCTGCGCGTCGAGGGCAACGCCCTGGTCATCCCGTGGGAGGCCTCGGACGTCTACACCCGGATCCTCGAGGACCCGGGCTGGAGCGGACGGCCGCTCGACGCCTGACCAGGGGCCGCGGCGCGGCCGGACGGGCTCAGAGGCCCGGCCGGTCGTAGTGCCCGGCCGTGTCGAGCACGCGCCGGGCCGCCATGACGCGGTCCATCTCCAGGTCGGCGTAGAGCACCTCCTCGCGCCCGCGGACCGGCCCGGCGAGCACCTCGCCCCAGGGGTCGACGATCACGCTGCCGCCGGACATGAGCGTCTCCGGGCACCCGTCGAGCGCCTCGCGCAGGGGGAAGTCGGCGGGGAAGTGGTCGCGGCGCAGGTGCTGGACGGGCGAGAGCACGAAGGCGCCGGCCTCGAAGGCGAAGCCGCGCATCGCCGCCACCCAGACGTCGCGATCGTCGGCGGTCGGCGCGACGATCACGTCGACCCCCGCCAGGTGCAGCCGCCGGCGGGCCTGCGGAATGAAGTTCTCCCAGCAGATGAGCCCGCCGAGGCGCGCGACGCCGGCCTCGATCGCGTCCAGGTCGTCGCCCGCACCCTGGCCCCAGAAGGCGCGCTCGTGCATCGTCGGCACCAGCTTGCGGTGGCGGCCGGCCACCCGCCCCTCCGGCGAGAGCCACAGGAGCGTGTTCCACAGGGTGCCCGGCCGCCGCCGGTCGCGCTCGTTGACGCCGATCGCCACCCACGCGCCCGCGTCGCGCGCCGCGGCGGCGAGCCGCGCGGCGAGCGGGCCATCGACGTCGACCGCGTTGTCCCACAGCCGCCGGTGTAGCTCCGCGGCGTCCGGGTTCATCGTCTCGCCGTAGCGATGGCCCCAGCACGGCCGCGGCATGAGCGGCACGAAGCCCTCGGGCAGGGCGACGATGCGGGCGCCCGCGCGCCCGGCCTCGCGGATGATGCCGCAGGCCTTCTCGACCGACGCGGGGCCGTCCATCACGACCGAGGTGGCCTGTGCCACGGCCACGGGGACGACGCGATCGGGCGGCCGGCGCATCCGCGGCACGCTACCGCAGCGCGCTACGCTCGGGTCGCACGCTGCGGCGCGGGGGGCGGAGTCCCGTGGTCAACCGTCCTCTTCGCGGCGCCGTCCGGGCAGACCGTCCGGCGTCACGTCCAGACGCCGAAGGTGGTCACCACGTGGCATCGCATCATCAGCCCCCGTCCGCGAGCGGGGGCGACCGGATCCGGTTCGACGGCGGCGGCGCGTTCCACGCCGAGCTGAAGCAGCGCGTGGCCGCGCTGCTGCGGGAGCCGGGGCGCGCCCGCCGCGCGCAGCGGCGCATGTACGTCAAGAGCGCCGTCATGGCGGTCTGGCTCGCGGCGTCGTGGGCGGGGCTCGTGCTGCTCGCCGACAGCGCGTGGCAGGCCGGTCTGCTGGCCGTGTCGCTCGGCCTCGCCATGGCGGGCCTCGCCTTCAACGTCACCCACGACGCCAACCACGGCAGCTGGTCGCCCCACCGGAGGCTCAACCGGGCGATGGCCTGGACGCTGGACCTCCTCGGCGCCAGCTCCTACATCTGGCGGACGAAGCACAACGTGGTGCACCACACGTACACCAACATCGACGGCGCCGACTCGGACATCGACTCGATGCCGTTCGCGCGCTTCGCCCCCGCGCAGCCCCGCCGCGTCCTGCACCGGTTCCAGCACCTCTACATCTGGGTGCTCTACGGGCTGTTCGCGATCAAGTGGCACACGGTCGGCGACTTCGGCTACCTGCGCACGGGCCGGATCGGCGAGACGCCGGTGCGCTGGCCGCGCGGCCGCGACGCCGTCGGCTTCTGGGCCGGCAAGGCCGGCTTCGTCACCTGGTCGGTGGCGATCCCGCTGCTGCTGCACCCGGCCTGGCAGGTCGCCATCGCGTTCGGCGTCGTGTCGTTCGTGCTCGCCCTGACGCTCGCCGTCACCTTCCAGCTCGCCCACTGCGTGGACGAGGCGGAGTTCTCGAGCACCGAGGAGATGCGGGGCGCCGGCCGCGTCGACTGGGCACGCCACCAGATCGAGACGACCGTCGACTTCGCGCCGCGCAGCCGGCTGCTCGCCTGGTACATGGGCGGCCTCAACTTCCAGGTCGAGCACCACCTGTTCTCGCGCGTCGCCCACACGCACTACCCCGCGATGGCCCGCGTGGTGCGCGAGGTGTGCGAGCGCCACGGGGTGCGCCACCGGTCGCATCCGAGCCTCTGGTCGGCGCTGGCGTCCCACGCGCGCTGGCTGCGCGAGATGGGCCGTCCCGAGCCGGCGGCGCCGGCGCCCGCGGCGCCCGCGCCCGGGGCGCCGGCCTGACGCCCGCCGCGTGACCCGCGCCTCCTCCGCGGCTGATCGCGGAGGAGGCGCCACGTGGCTACCGGCTCGCGGCGGAGGCGGGGGCGCTGAGCGACGGCCCCTCGGCCGACCACGCCGCCGAGGCGCCCTCGTGCCCGGTGCGGACGTCCCACACGGTCGTGAGCAGCGCCGTCGCGACGAGCGCCGCGGCGAGCGCCGCGCCGACCGCCCGCGGGGCGAGCAGCCGCCGAACCCGCCCGGCCCCCGGCAGGCGCCGCGCGCCGGCCGCCCGCGCGAACCACAGGAGCGCCGCGACGGCGGTGAGGAACGCGAGGGTCCGGGTCGACTCGCCGAGGGCGGCGTGCTCGCGCACCGCCGCGGTCACGTCCACGCGCTCCTCCAGCTCCTCGCCGGTGATCGTCGCGAGCTGCGCGCCGGCGGCGGCGACCAGCGCCGAGCCGAGCGCCACGGCGGCGGCCGCCCGGCGGGCGCGGCGCCAGGCGACGGAGACGATCGCCGCCAGCAGGGTGACCGGGATCAGCACGACCGGGAGGTGCACGACGAGCGGGTGGGTGGGGACGCCGGCGATCGAGTCCACGAGCTGCTCCTGACGACGGGTGCGGTCCGCCGATCGTGGGTGCGCCGCGGTTCGGGCTCAACCCGGATCGGGTTCGGAAACGTCAACGACGCGCGGCGGCCCGGGCCGCCGCCGGGTAGTCCACGACCGCCCGCAACCCGCCGCCGTCCGCCTCCTGCAGCGCCACCGTGCCGCCGTCGGCCCCCACCAGGCGGCGGACGATCGCCAGGCCGAGGCCGGACCCCGCCCGGTCGCCGCCCGCGCGCCAGAAGCGGTCGAACGCGCGCTCGCGCTGGGCCGCGTCCATCCCGGGGCCGTCGTCGGTCACCGTCACGCGCGCGCCGCCGTCGCGGGGGCCGGCGGCGACCACGACCCGGCCGCCGGACGGGGCGGCGGCGATCGCGTTGGCGATCAGGTTGTCGAGCACCTGCTCCAGCGCGCCCTCCGACAGCAGCGCCCGCGGGGCGCCGTCCACCCGCGCGGTGAGCTCGACGCCCGCCTCGGCCGCGGCGAGCCGCCAGGCGTCGGCGCGCTCGCCGACGAGCGCGCCGACGTCCTGCGGGGAGCGCCGCGCCGCGCTGCGCTCGGCGCGGGTCAGCGCCAGCAGCCCGTCCACCAGGCGCGACAGCCGGTCGACCTCCGCGAGCGCGCCCTCCACGTCCTCGTCGCCCTGCCCGCCGGTCGCGTGCTGGAGGTTCTCGATCCGCAGGCGCAGGGCGGTCAGGGGGCTGCGCAGCTGATGCGAGGCGTCGGCGACGAACTGCTCCTGCGCGCCCACCATCGCGTCCAGCCGCGTGACCATGTCGTTGAACGCGGCCGCCAGCTCGCGCACCTCGCCGGGGCCGGCCGCGGCGTCGGCGCGCACGCCGAGGTCGCCGCCCTCGGCCCGCCGGGTGGCGTCGCGCAGGTCCACCAGGGGCCGGCTCACCCAGCGCGCGAGCCAGCGACCGGTCACGGTGACCGCGAGGAGCACCACCGCGGCGATGCCCGCGAGGGCCAGCCAGTAGCGGCGCACGAGCGCGTCGATGCGCGACGTCGGCACCGTCGCCCGGACGACGCCGTGGACGACGCCGCCCGAGGCCACCGGGACCGCGACGTAGAGCAGGCGGCGCCCCAGGGTCTCCGACGAGCGCGTGCCGGTGGCCACCCGGCCGTCGAGGGCCGCGGCGACCTCCGGGCGGGTGGAGAAGTCGCGCCCCAGCTCCCGGGCGGCGTCGGAATCGGCGAGCGCGACGCCCGTGGGGCCGGTCACGACGACCCGCGCGCCGGTGCCGGCGGCGTAGCCGCCCACGATCCGCCCCAGCGTCGCGTCGCCGGGCGCGGCGCCGGCCTGGAGGCGGTCCTCGACGAGCGCCGCGAGCGCGACGGCGTCGCGCTCGACCCGCTGCTGCAGATCCTGGCGCTGGTTGCGGGCGTTGCTCACGCCCAGCGGGATCTCGAGGGCGACGAGCACGATCGTCGCCAGCACCAGGTAGGTGGCGACGAGGCGCCGGGTCACGGCGCGCGCAGGCGGAAGCCGACGCCCCGCACGGTCTCGATCCAGCCCGGGTCGCCGAGCTTGCGCCGCAGCGACGACACGTGGACGTCGATCGTCTTCGTGGGCCCGTACCAGCGCGTGCCCCAGACCTCCTCGAGGATCCGCCGCCGGTCGACCGCCGCGCCGGGGTCCGAGGCCAGCAGGGCGAGCAGCGCGAACTCCTTCGGCGTCAGGGGCAGCGCGGCCCCCGCGAGCGCGGCCTCGTGGCGGCGCCGGTCCACCGTCAGCGGGCCGACGGTCACGACGGCGTCCGCGGCCACGCCGCGCCCCGGCTCGGCGACCCGCCGCATCACGGCGTGGATGCGCGCGACCAGCTCGCGCAGCCCGAACGGCTTGACCACGTAGTCGTCGGCGCCGAGCTCGAGGCCGATGACGCGGTCGACCTCCTCGCCCTTCGCCGTGACCATGATGATCGGCACGCCCGAGCGGGCGCGCAGCTCGCGGGCGACGGCGTAGCCGTCGGTGTCGGGCAGGCGCAGGTCGAGCAGCACCAGGTCCGGCTCGGCGGCGGCGAGGGCGTCCGCGCCGGTGGCGACGCGCTCGACCTCGAACCCCTCGCGCCGGAGCCCCGACACGAGGGGGGCCGCGATGCCGTCGTCGTCCTCCACCACCAGCAGGCGCATGCCCGGATCATGGCGGGCCGGGGCGCGCGGCGACACCGCCCTACCGTTCCCTTACCGTCCGCTGGACGACCCCGGGGGCTCGCTGACCCCGTCCGAACGGCGCCGCGCCTAGCGTCGTCGGGGACGGATCGGCGAGCGAAGGGGAGGATCATGAACGGACTGATCGTGGCCGGCGTGGCCACCGTGGCGGGGATCGCGGGCGTGGTGGGCCTGACCCAGGCGACCGGATCGGGCGGCGAGCCGGCCGCGGCCACCGCCCCGGCGGTCACGGCCCCGGCCGGCGACGCGCTGCTCGAGCGCCTCCAGCGGCTCGACCGGGCCCAGCGCGCGGCCGACGCGGCGCTCGCCCGCGCGGCCCGGGAGCCGGCGCCCGTCGTCCGGCTGCGCGGCGACGGCACGGTCGACGACACCCAGGTGGCCTACGAGGACGACGACGACCGGTTCGACGACGACCACGGCGGCGACCGCGAGCGCCACGACAGGGGCGACGACGACCACGGGGACGACGACTGATGGACCCCGCGCGCCTGCGCAGGGCCGTCGTGGGGGGCGCCGTCGCGGCGACCGCCGTCGTGGCCGCCGTGATCGCGGCCGATCCGCTGCCGGGCGGCGGCGCACCGGCCCCCCCCGGCCCGCCGCGGCACCGGCCGGCGGGGCCGACGCCGCGCTCGCGCGGCTCGAGGCGGCCGCGGTCGCGCGCCTGGACCGGGCCGAGCGGCTGCTCGGCTCGGCCGCCGCGCCCGCGCCGGCCCCGGTCGTCTCGATCGCCCCGCCGTCGACCCCGTCCGTCGCCACCAGCAGGAGCTCGTGATGCTGCGGGAGCGGTTCCACGCGATGGGGACGGGCATGGAGCTGGTGGTGGATGCCCCCGACGGCCCGCTCGCCCGCGCGGCGCTGGCCGCCGCGCGGGCTGAGGTCGCGCGCCTCGAGCGGCTGCTCTCGCGCTTCCGGCCCGGCTCCGAGCTGTCCCGCCTCAACCGCGAGCGCCGCATGCATGTCGGCGCCGACCTGATGCGCGTGCTCGTCGCGGCGCTCGACCTGCGCCGCCGCACGGCCGGGCGGTTCGACCCGACGCTCGGGCGCGCGATGTGGGCCTGGGGCTACGACCGCACGTTCGAGCGCGTCGCCGACGACCCCCGCCCGGCGCCCCGGGCCCCCGCCGGGGGCGCCGTGGCGCTCGACCGGCGGCGCGGGTGGGTGGCGCTCGGGCCCGGCGCCGAGCTCGACCTCGGCGCCATCGCCAAGGGCGACGCCGCCGACCGCGCCGCCGCCCTGCTGGCGCAGGCCGGCCCCTGCCTCGTCGATGCCGGGGGCGACCTCGTCGTCAGCGGTCCGCGGGCGGCGGGCCCCTGGCCGGTGGCGGTCGAGGGGCCCGGCGGCCCGACGGTCCTCATGCTGGAGCGCGGCGCGGTCGCGACCTCCGGCGTCGACCGGCGGCGCTGGCGCCGCGGGGGGCGCGAGGCCCACCACGCCATGGCGCCCGGGCGGGGGGCGCCGGCCGACACCGACCTCGTGCGCGCGAGCGCCGTGGCGTCCACCGGCGCGGAGGCCGACGCCCTCGCCACGGCGCTGCTGGTGGCGGGCGCCGACGGCGCCCGCGCGCTGGCCGACGACTGGCGCGTGCCGGCCGTGCTCGTCGCCGGCGACGGCGGGGTCGCCCTGGCGGGGGGGCTGCGATGACCGCGGAGATGCTGCCGTGGGTGATCGCCCGCTCCACCGGCCTCGTCGCGTTCGCGCTGCTCACCGGGGCGGTGCTCGCCGGCCTCCTGGTGCGCACCCGCACGCCGGCCGGGTCGCTGAAGGGCAGCGGCATGGTCGACCTCCATCGCCTGCTCTCGCTGCTGGCGCTGCTGCTCACCGCGGCGCACGGCGTCGCCCTCGTGCTCGACACCACGGTCGAGATCGAGCCGCTCGCCCTCGTCGTGCCGGGGCTCGTGCCGTACCGGCCGGTGTGGTCGGCGATCGGCGTCGTCGCCGCCGAGGTCGCCCTGCTGGTGCACGTCTCGTTCCGCTTCCGCAAGCGCATCGGCGTGCCGGCCTGGCGGCGGATCCACTTCCTGGCCTACGCGGCGTTCGCCGGCGCGGCCGTGCACGGCATCGCGGCGGGCACCGACACCGGCCGGCCGTGGGCGATGGCGCTCTACGGGGGCGCGGTCGGCGCCGTCGCGGGGCTCACCGGCTGGCGCATCGTGACCGCCCGCCGCGCGCGGCCGGGCGCCGCGCGTCAGACTCGCCGCACGGCGGGCGAGCGGGAGGCGACGGCGTGAGCGGCGGCGGGTGGCGACGGTGGCGGCGGCCGGTGCTGATCGCGCTGGCGGTGCTGGCCGTGGCCGCCGCGGCGGCGGCGGCCAACATGGCCCTGCTCGGCCAGGCCGGCGAGGACCGCCTCGGGCGGCTGCGCCCGGTCGATCCCTCGCTCGGCGTCGCGGCGACCGCGTCGACCGCCCGCCCGCCCGCCACCGCGGCCGCCGGTTCCACGACCGCCCCCACGACGGCCGCCGCGCCGCCGGCGACGAGCGACGACGACCACGACGGGGCCTCGACCGACGAGCGTCGCGGCGACGACGATGACGACGGCCGCGGGCGGGGCCGCGGCCGCGGCGGCGACGAGGACGACGACTGACTAGCGGCGGGCGGCCAGACGGCCCGGCAGCCGCGCCACGCGCGTGAGGCTCGCGCGCCGGCCGGCGCCGTCGCGCACGACGACCTGCACGCGCGCGCCGCGCAGGCCGCGCAGCCTCGCGGTCGGCACGAGCACCGCGCGGGTCACCCGCCGTCCCGGCGGCAGGCCGTGCGTGCGCCGGGCCGCCACCCGGCCGCCGCGGCCGCGCACCACGATCGTCGCCCGCGCGCGGGCCGTGGACCGCAGGCGCAGCGAGACCCTGACCCGCCCCCGCACGAGGGCGGCCCGCGGGCGGGCGGCGGCCACGCGCAGCGCCGGCCGCGGCGCCGGCGCCGCGGCGGCGGGGCGCGGCACGGGCACGGGGTTCGCGGGCGTGGGCGCCGGCGCGGGGCCCGGCGCCGCCGGCAGCGGCGGGGCGTCGGGCGCCGCCGGGTCGAGCCGCACCCAGGACGCCACCGAGGGCACCCCGTCGGCGTCGAGCACGAACAGCATGTAGTAGCCGGGCGGCGCGACGGTCGCGTTGCGCGGCGTGCGCAGGGTGAGCCCTTCGGCCTGCGCGCTCAGCGGCAGCTCGATCGCCTGCTGCGACATGTCCACCGCGTGGGTCACCGCCCCGGGCCGCATCAGCACCGC
This sequence comes from Miltoncostaea marina, assembly GCF_018141525.1. Classification (GTDB taxonomy): domain Bacteria; phylum Actinomycetota; class Thermoleophilia; order Miltoncostaeales; family Miltoncostaeaceae; genus Miltoncostaea; species Miltoncostaea marina. The sequence continues at coordinate 2,643,951 of NZ_CP064655.1, read as the reverse complement.
CCGGGTCACGGCCGCCGGCTCGCCCGCCACGGCGACCCGGAACGGCGCGTCGTAGCGGACGGCCGCCGGCGCGGACGCGACCGCCGGCCGCGGGCCGCGGAAGAGGTAGGGCGGGCTCCACAGCTGGGCGGTGCGGTTGGCGGGCTGCAGGTGGTCGGCCGAGATCGCGCCGGCCGTGTCGCGGTCGTCGCCCGCCGAGAGCACCCGGCCGTCGGGCAGCAGCACGGAGGTGGAGTGGTACGTGCGCGCGTCGGCCTCGGCGCCCACCGTGCGCCAGCCCCTGCCGGGCTCCAGCAGCTCCGCCTCGTAGACCGGGTCGGCGTAGAGGCTGTCGTCGCGCCGCCCGTAGCCGCCGCCGTTCGTGAACACCGCGAGGTCCGGCAGCAGCACGGTGTTGAAGTGGGCGCGGCCGCGGTTGAGCCGCAGGGCGGGCTCGATGCGCCACCCGTCCTCCGGCGCGTCGAGGTCGAGCACCTCGGCGGTGGCCAGCGGCGGGGTGCTCTCGCCCGGGCCGGGCGCCACCGCGCCCGAGTCGGACCCGCCGAGCATCACCACCCGCCGCGAGCCGTCGGTGCCCGACGGCTCCAGGTACGCGGTGCCCCAGGCGCGGTCGCTCGAGAGCGGCACGGTGTCCGGCTCGAACGGGCGCTCGTAGACGTCGTCCCAGACGCCGGTGGCCGTGTCGATGATCGCCGAGTCCCACTGGTGCGGTCCCGCGACCAGCACCTTCGTGCCGCCCGCGCCGGCGGCGGTGGTGTCGGGCAGGACGAACATGTGGGGGTAGAGGCCCACGCCGCGGTGGTCCGGGTAGGGCGTGGGCTGGCCGGGCCCGTCCGGGGGCAGGCGGCTCAGCTCGCGCGTCGCGAGGCCGCCGGGCGGCGTGCCCGGGTCGAACAGCTCGACGCTCTGGTTGTTGACCATCGTCGGCGGCGCGTCCGGGTCGCCGTTGGTCTCGCGGCCGCCGGTCTCGTCCCAGCCGCCCACGATCAGCACCTCGCCGTCCGGCAGCAGGGTGAGCGTCGGGTACCAGCGGCCGCCGCTCTCCATGTCGCGGTAGCGCGTCCACCGCTCGGTCCACGGGTCGAAGGTCATCACCCAGGCGCCGCCCTTGAAGCCGGTCCCCGCGCCCGCCCCGGCGCCCGCGCCGCCGTACGGGTAGGCGAGGTTGCCGCCCACCACGAGCACCCGCCCGTCGGGCAGCAGCACCTGCCCGCCGCACCACAGGTTGGCCGGGGCCGAGTAGGCCGGCTGGCCGCCGTCGGCCGGGTAGTCCACGACCGGCGGGGGCACGGCGCGGATGGTGCCGGTGGCCGGGTCCCAGAGGTGGGCGTTGCCCCCGTCGGTGAGCACCTCGCCCGGGACGCCCTTCGGCTGGGAGAACCAGAGCACCTTGTTGGTCGGCAGCACCACGGCGTGGATCGCCGTGCTCGGCACCCGCAGCAGGTCGCCCCACATGCCGTCGGGCCGCTCGACCGCCGCGGCGCCGAGGCGCGCCCCCGCGACCTGCGCGGTGCGCGCGAGCGGCGCGGTGGGGGCGGGGTCGGGGCAGGCGGCGTCGGCGACCGCGTCGCGGCCGGGACGGGCGCAGGCGGCGGCGAGCGCCGCGGCGCGGGCCCGCGCCTGCGGGGACGCGTCCAGGTGGGCGCCGTTGTGGTCGAAGCGGGCGCCCTCCAGCGCGTTGAGTCCCGAGAAGACCCCCGGCGGCACGCGGGAGCCCGACACCACCGGCGTCAGCGCCATCACGCCGGCCATCGCCGCCGCGGCCCCGCTCAGCGCCAGCACCTGCCTCCTGCGCCGCCTGCCGCGCGCCATCCGCCCTCCGTCGCCGGTCACCCCACGCCCATCGGCAGCGACGGGGGGCGTCATGATCTGCGCGGTGACCGCCGACGCCCCAGCGCCGCTCGTGCGCGAGATCCCCTACGCGGACCCCGTGGCCCTCGCCGGCGCCCTGGCGGGCGACGGCCACGTCGGGCTGCTGCACAGCGCCGTCGGCGGCGAGCGCGGGCGCCACTCGTTCATCGCGCTCGAGCCCTTCCGGGTCATCCGCTGCGAGGACGGCCGCACGACGGTCGACGGCGCGCACGTCGACGGCTCGCCGTGGGACGTGCTGCGCGACCAGCTCGCGGCGTGCCCCCTCGCGCCGGCCGCCGGCGCGGGGCCGTTCGCGGGCGGCGCCGTCGGCTGGCTCGGCTACGAGCTGGGCGGGTGGCTCGAGCCCGCGCCCGCCCCGCCGCCCGACGCGCTCGACCTGCCCGAGATGGCGATGATGTTCTGCGACGTCGTGGTGGCCGTCGACCACCGCGAGCGCCGGGCGCGCATCCTGTCGAGCGGCCTGCCGGAGCGCGACGCCGCCGCGCGCCGGGCCCGCGCCCGCCGGCGCCTGGAGCACGTCGCGAGCCGCCTCGCCGCGACGGGCCCCCTGCCGCCGCCGCCCCGCCCCGCCGCGCCGCCGGAGCTGCGATCGACCTTCACCCGCGTCGGGTACGAGGCCGCCGTGCGGCGCGTGATCGGCTACATCCTCGCGGGCGACGTCTTCCAGGCGAACCTGGCCCAGCGCTTCGCGGCCCCCCTGCCGGCCGGGCTGTCGCCGTTCGATCTCTTCCGGCGCCTCACCGCGGCGAACCCCGCCCCCTTCGCCGCCTACCTGCGGTTCGGTGACGTCGCCGTCGCCTCCTCGTCGCCCGAGCGCTTCCTGCGCATCGCCCGCGGGGCGGTGGAGACGCGGCCGATCAAGGGCACCCGCCCGCGCGGCGCCGACCCGGCGGAGGACGACGCGCTGGCGGCCGAGCTCGCCGCCAGCGAGAAGGACCGCGCCGAGAACGTGATGATCGTGGACCTGCTGCGCAACGACCTGTCGCGCGTGTGCCGGGACGACGGCGTGGAGGTCACCGAGCTCTGCGCCGTCGAGCGGTTCGCCACGGTCATGCACCTGGTGTCGGCGGTGACGGGGCGGCTGCGGCCGGGGGTCGGCGCGCTCGACGCGCTGGCGGCCTGCTTCCCCGGCGGCTCGATCACCGGCGCGCCCAAGATCCGCGCGCGGGAGATCATCGCCGAGCTGGAGCCGGTGCGGCGCGGGCCCTACTGCGGGGCGATCGGCTGGATCGGCTTCGACGGCGCGCTCGACACCAGCATCGCCATCCGGACCTTCGCCATACGCGACGGGGTGGCGACCTTCGGCGCGGGCGGCGGGGTGGTGGCCGACTCCACGCCGGCCGGCGAGTACGAGGAGACGCTCGCGAAGGCGCGCGCGCTCGTGGCGGCGCTCTCGCCGTGATCGCGGTCATCGACAACCGCGACTCGTTCGTGCACAACCTGGCCCGCTACCTGCGCCGGCAGGGCTGGGCCACCGCGGTGCTGCGCTGCGACGAGGTCGGCGTGGCCGACGTGGCCGCGCTCGAGCCCTCGCACGTCGTGATCTCGCCCGGCCCGTGCGCGCCCGACCAGGCCGGCGTCTCGGTGCCCCTGGTGCGCGAGCTCGGCCCGGTCGTGCCGACCCTCGGCGTGTGCCTGGGCCACCAGTGCATCGGCCGCGCCTTCGGCGCCCGCATCGTCCGCGCGCGGCGGCCCATGCACGGCAAGGCCGCGCCGATCGCGCACGACGGCGAGGGTGTCTTCGCCGGCCTGCCGGACCCGCTGCGCGCGACGCGCTACCACTCGCTGGTGGTCGACCCGCGCGGGCTGCCGCGTGAGCTCGTGGCCACCGCGTGGAGCGAGGAGGGGGAGATCATGGCCCTCCGCCACCGCCGCCACCCGATCGTCGGGGTGCAGTTCCACCCCGAGTCCATCCTCACCGAGCGGGGCGACGACCTGCTGCGCGCCTTCCTGGCGCTCGCCCCGGCGCGCGGCGCGGCCGCGCCGCGCGCCGTGGGGCTCAGGGCCTGAGCGGCGCCGACGACTCCGGGGGGCCGGTGAACGGGCCGCCCTCGGGCCGCCAGCCCACCACCTCGTCGATGCGCCGGGCGAGGGCCAGGTCGCGCTCGGTGACGCCGCCGGCGTCGTGGCTGGTCAGCCGCACCTCCACGCTGCCGTAGCCGACGACGAGATCCGGGTGGTGCCACGCCGTCTCGGCGAGCCAGCCGATCGCGTTGACCACCATCAGCGTCGCCTTCCACCCCGACGTGGCGTACGTCCGCCGGATGTCGTCGTCGCCCTCGCCGGCCGACCAGCCGGGCAGGCCGGCCAGGCGCTCCTCCAGGCCGGCGCCCCGCAGGATCCCGTCGCCGCTCATCGCTACTCCCTCGTGTTGCCGTACGTGTCGTCGTGGACCAGGGCCCGCCACGAGCGGAAGTTGCGCTTCAGCGCGGGCGCGAGCCCGGTGGGGAAGGCCTCCGGGTAGCCGATCGGGCTGACGATGGCCGGGTCCACCTCGGCCGGGATGCCAAGGAGCTCGCGCAGCCGGTCCTTCTCCCAGCGGTGGAACGCGGTGATCGGCACGCTGCCGAGGCCCTGCTCGCGCGCCGCCAGCATGAGGTTCTCGAAGGCGAACGCGAGCGAGATCAGGTCGTCCTCGTAGCCGCCCGGGAAGCCCTCCGGGTAGCCGCGCGGCACGAGCAGGCCGACCACGAACGCCGGCACGTGCCGGTAGGTCGCCATCACGCCCTCGGCGTATTCACGCGCCCAGGCGGCGTGCTCCTCGTCGGTCGCGTCCTTCTGCGGGCGCATCAGCGCGAAGTACTGCGCGCCGCCGCGGATGATGAGCTCGGCCACCTCGCGCCGCTTCTCCGCGTCGCGCACCAGCATCAGGCCCCATGCCTGCTGACCGCCGCCGGTCGGGGCGCGCAGCGCCAGCCGGAGGATGCGGTCGAGGACCTCGTCGTCCACCGGCTTGTCGGTGTAGGTCCGCACCGCGCGGCGCTTGCGGATCGCATCAGCGAGCTCCATCACGCTCCCCCCATGTCGGATGTCCTCGCCGCAGTCTGCCAGGACGCCGCGCCGCCGCGCGGGTACGCTCGCGCGCATGACGAGTCCGCCCGGACCCCGGCGCGCCCCCGCGCGCGGCGGCGCGCGCCGCGCGACGCTGCGCGACGTGGCGCAGGCGGCCGGCGTGTCGGTCTGGACCGTCTCCACGACGTACAGCAACCCGGCCCGGGTCGCCTCGGCCACCCGTGAGCGCGTCTTCGCCGCCGCCGCCGCCCTCGGCTTCACCGGCCCCGACCCGGTGGCGCGCTCGCTCGCCCTCGGCCGCACCCGGATCGTCGCCCTCGTGGCCGACGGGGCCGCGGAGCCGCTGCTCGCCGACCCGGCCGCCGCCCTCGTGGCCCGCGGGCTCGCCCGCTACTGCGACCGCGCCGGCGTCTCGCTGCTGCTCGCCGGGTCCGCCCGGGGGTCCGCCGTCGACGGCTCCGTGCTGTTCCGCATGAGGCCGCCCGCGGCGCCCACCCACCCGGTCGTGGCCGTCGACGTGCCGCCCGCCCCCGGCGTGGTCGCCGTGCGCGCCGACGTGCGCGAGGCCGGCGCCCACGTCGCCCGCCACCTGCGCGAGCTCGGCCACCGAGAGCTGGTCGTGCTGACCTGGGCGGGCGCGGGCGAGCGGCTGGAGGGGGTCCGCGCCGGCTGGGCCGCGGCCGGCCCGGTGCGCGTCTTCATGGCCGGCAGCCCGGAGGGCGCCACCGACGCGGCGGCCGGCCCCACCCGCGCCGACGCCGAGACCGTCGCCCAGGTCGCCCTCGGTCGCGAGCCCCGTCCCACGGCCGTCCTCGCCCTGACCGACGTCCTCGCCCGCGGCGCCCTCGTCGCCGCCCGCTGGGCCGGCCTCGACGTGCCGCGCGACCTCTCCGTGGCGGGCATCGACGACCTCGACGGCAGCGACGCCCTCGGCCTGACGACCGCCTTCGTCCCGTACCGCCCGCTCGGCGAGCTCGCCGGCGCCACCCTCTCGCGCCTCGTCGAGGGCGAGGACGCGCCGCCGCCCCCGCCGCTGCCGACCTCGCTCGCCATCCGCTCCACCACCGCCCGCGCCCCCGCAGCGGGGTAGGCGCCCCCGGCTTGCCGGCGCCCCGGCAGGCCGGGGATGTCCGAATGGACCACGGCCTGAGGTCCAATCGGACCTCGTCGTCGCGATCCGGCCTCAGCGCCCCCGCAGAATGTCCGAATGGACCACGGCCCGAGGTCCGATCGGACGCGGGCGCCGCGATCCGGCCTCAGCGCCCGCCGGAGGGCCCGGGGGGCGGTGCGCCCTCGCCGGGGGCGAGCGGCAGGACCACCCGGAAGGTCGCCCCCTCGCCGGGCGCCCCGTCGACCTCCGCGCGCCCGCCGTGCGCCTCGGCGATCGCCGCCACGATCGACAGCCCCAGGCCGCTGCCGCCGCTCGCCCGGGCGCGCGAGGCGTCGGCACGGAAGAACCGCTCGAAGACGCGCGCGGCGTCCTCGGCGGCGAGGCCGGGGCCGCGGTCGGCCACCTCGAGCACGGCCTCGCCGCCGCGCCGGGCGACGGTGACGGTCACCGGCGTCCCGGCGGGCGTGTGGGCGCGCGCGTTGCCCAGCAGGTTGGCGACGACCTGGCGCAGGCGTACGTCGTCGCCCTCCACGACGACCGGGTCGCCGCCGCGCACCTCGATCGGCCGGTCCGGCTCGACCACGGCCGCGTCGGCCGCGAGCTCGACCGCGAGCGCGGTCAGGTCGACGCGCTCGCGCGCCATGGGGCGGCGCTGGTCGAGGTGGGCGAGCAGCAGCAGGTCGTCCACGAGCACGCCCATCCGCTCGGCCTCCGCCTCGATGCGGCGCATCGCCGTGGCGAGGTCCTCGGGGCGGCCGGACGCGCCCCGCCGGAACAGCTCCGCATAGCCGCGGACCGAGGTGAGCGGCGTCTGCAGCTCGTGCGAGGCGTCGGCGACGAAGCGGCGCAGCCGCTCCTCGGCGGCGCGCCGCTCCTCGAAGAGCTCCTCGATGCGGGCCAGCATCCCGTTCAGCGTGCGGCCGAGGCGCCCGATCTCGGTGCGCGGGTCGTCGTCCTCCACCCGCCTGCCGAGGTCGCCGGCGGCGATGGCGTCGGCGGTCTCGCGGATGCGGTCGAGGGGTCGCAAGCCCAGCCGCACCAGCCAGAGCGCGAGGAACGCCAGCGCCGCCAGGGTGGCCGCGCCCACGGCCACCTCGATCAGCAGCAGCCGGCCGAGCGTCTCGTTGACGTCGTCCAGCGGCACGCCCACCACGATGGAACCGCCGAAGGGGATCGCGCCGGGTCCGGCCGGCGCCGCGCCCGCCACCAGCACCCGGTACTCGCCGGCCCCGCCCTCCGGGATGTCGACCGTCGAGAAGCCCTCGGGCAGGTCCTCCGGCAGCGCGACCGCGTCGGCGGCGGCGGCGTCCTGGGTGAGCTCCCGCGCCACCGCCCGGCGCAGCACCCGGCCGTCGGCCGCCCGCACCTCCACCACCGTGCCCACCGGGAAGCCGGCGGCGAAGCGCTCGCCCCGCCCGAACGGCGCGTCCCCGCTGGCGAGCGCCGGTAGCTGCGAGCTCGCCAGGTCGCGGTCGACCCGGTCGATCAGGAAGGACCGCAGCGCGGCGTGCGTCGCCCATCCGGCCGCCGCCAGCGCGAGCACCACGATCGCCAGCGTGACCGCCACCAGGCGTGCGCGCAGCGAGAGGGAGGCGATGCCTACCCCCGGCGCGGCCGCAGGGTGTAGCCGAACCCGCGCACCGTCTGGATGAGCGGCTCGGCGCCGCGGTCGATCTTCTTGCGCAGGTAGGAGATGTAGGTCTCGACGACGTTGGAGTCGCCGCCGAAGTCGTAGCTCCACACGTGGTCGAGGATCTGCGCCTTGCTCAGCACGCGCCCCGCGTTCGCCATCAGGTAGCGCAGCAGTCCGTACTCGGTCGGCGTCAGCTCCACCAGCCGCCCGGCGCGCCGCACCTCGCGCGTCTCGTCGTCCAGCTCGAGGTCCTCGACCGTCAGCCGCCGCCGGCCGGCCTCCTCGCCCCGGGTGCGGCGCAGCACGGCCCGCACGCGCGCCACGAGCTCCTCGAGGCTGAACGGCTTGACCACGTAGTCGTCCGCGCCGATCGTCAGCCCCCGCACGCGGTCGTCGGTGGCGCGGCGGGCGGTGAGGAAGACCACCGGCAGGCGGCCGGGGCCCGCCCCCGTCAGGCGCCGGTGCACCTCGAAGCCGTCCATGTCGGGCAGCATCACGTCGAGCAGCACCAGGTCGGGCCGGACGTCGGCCGCGCTCGCCAGGGCGTCGCGGCCGCTCGCCGCCTCGGTGGTCGCGAAGCCCTCGTAGCGCAGCACCGTGCACAGCAGCTGGCGGATCGGGTCCTCGTCGTCCACCACCAGGATCCGCGCCTCGGGCCCCTCCGCCGTGCCGCCGACCATGCCACCCCGCTCCGTCGTCGCCGGAGGTCAGGGTAGCCGCAGTGCCTGAGAGCCCGCTGTGAGCCGCCCCGGGGGGCGGCTCACAGGCTCAGAAGGCGGCCAGCAGCTTGGGCGCGACCTGCTTCTTGCGGCTCATCACCCCCGGCAGGTCCAGCACGCTGCCGTTCGGCTCCAGCCCGAAGGCCCGCGCGACCGCGGCCGCGTCGCCCGCCACGAGCAGCTCCGTGCCCTTCTCGACGATGTCCGTGACCATGAGCGCGTACACCGCGTAGTCCTCGCGGTCGCGCACGAGCTCCATCGCGCCGAGCAGCTCGTCCTTGCGGGTCAGCAGGCCGCGGCCCACGGTCTCGATCTGGGCGACGCAGAGCCGCCGGCCGCCGCTGACCTCGTACTCCTTGGCGTCGCGGCGGATGATCTCCGACGCGGGGACGTCGCCGACGTCGGACGAGGCCTCGAACATCTCCGTGCCGTAGGAGCGCGCGTCGATCCGCAGCAGCTCTTCGAGGTACTCCACGACCTCGCGGTCCCGGTCGGTCGTGGTGGGCGAGCTGAGGATGACCGTGTCCGAGAGGATCGCCGCCAGCAGCATCGCGGCGGTGGGCTGCCGCGGCTCGCGCCCGTGCGAGCGGAAGCGCTCCACGACCAGCGTGGCCGTGCTGCCGACCGGGTCGAACACGGCGGTGACCGGGAAGCGCGTCTCGATCGAGCCGATGTGGTGGTGGTCGAGGATCTCCACGATGTGTGCCTCGCCGACGCCGGGCGCGCTCTGGGCCTCCTCGGCGTGGTCCACGAGCAGCACGTGCCGCGGCTCCGGGTTGACGAGCTCGGCGCGCGTCACCACGCCCATCGGCCGCCCGTCGTCGTCGGCGACGATCGCGGCGCTGTAGTGGACGCCCTTGATGCGCTCGGCGACGTCGGTGAGCAGGTCGTCGGGGTCGACCACCAGCGGGTCGCGCGTCATCACCTCGCGCACCGGCACCGACAGCGACACGAGGCGGCCCGTCACGTAGGAGTCCAGCGGCGAGACCACCACGCCGGTGCCGGCGGCCTCGGCCTCCGCGAGCACCTCGGCGTCCGGCTCGACGTCGTACGGCGCCACCAGCAGCGCCACGCCGATCTCCACCGCCTTGCGCTGCGCGTCCGTGCGGTTGCCGATCACCGCGATGTCGTTGGGGCCCATCGTGCTCCCCATGGTCTCCGCGTCGACCGTCACGGCCCAGAGCCGGCCGTTGAGCCGCCGCTGCGGCGGCACCAGCAGCCTGCCGCCGAGCACCTCGACGATCAGCTCGACCGACGCCGGCCGGTCCGCGAAGCTCGACGGCTCGCCCGACTCCTTGACGTACCTGCGCGCCAGGTCGCGCGCCGTCAGGATGCCCACGATCGCCTCGTCTCCGTCGACGATCGGGATCAGGTCGAGGTCGTTCGCGGCCATCGTGCGGCCCACGTCGCGCAGCGGGCACGCGTCCTCGGCGCGCGGGTAGTCGTGGCGCATCACGTCCCGCGCCCGCAGCATCACGTGGTCGAGCAGCTCCGGCGCCGGGGCGCCGCTGCGCTCGAGCGCCCACCGCGCCTGCGCGTTGATCTCACCGAGCCGGACCGGCACGTAGCGGTTCGCCGGGTCGAGCCGTCCCTTCAGCTCCGCGTACCCCATCGCCGACGCGATGGAGTCGAGGTCCGGGTTGCGGTGGCCGGTGACGTAGATCGTCTGCACGCGTGGATGCCCTCTGCGGTTCGGTGGACGGAGTCGGCCTGGAATCATCACACGACGCGCTCGCCGCCGCTCGCGCCCCGGGGTTGGCCCGCTGCCATTCGCGGCCTCCCGCCCCGGGGATCGATCAGCGAGGGGGTCGCCTCGGGCGCCCGCCGTCGCGTCGATGTCCGATTGGACCTCGAGCGGTGGTCCGATCGCGACACGGCCCGGCGCGCCGTCCGATTTGACGCCCGAGCTCAGGGCCGCTGCCGACGCCCCCGCCCGCCCCTCGTGCGGGGAAGCGGTCCGATCGGACCTCGGGCGCGCGTCCGATTGCGACGTGGGCCGGCGCGGGGCCGTGCGCCTTCGGGCACGGGCGGGGGCTTTCGCGGTGACGACGGGCGGGGCGATGCTCGGCCGGCGATGGCGCGCAGCTACTACAAGGACCGCTCGCTCGGCAGCCGGCCGCCCTGTGCGATCTGCGCCGGCCCGGGCGAGGGGCCGCGGGCCGAGCTGCACCTGCCGGCCGGGGTGTCGGTCTGGCTCTGCGCGGCCCACCGCTCGGCGGCCTTCCAGCGCCGGCGGGTGGGGCGCGACCTGGTGGTCAGCCTGATGTCGGTCTGGGGGGCGGCCGGCTGCCTTGACCGGCGCCGCCACCGGGCGCTCGACCTGCACCGGGCGCGCCTGCTGTCGCGCGGCGACCGGGGGCGCCCGCGCCCCGGCTCGTACGCCTGGCCGGCCCTGCGCGCCGAGGCCGAGCGGCGCTTCGCCGCCGGCGAGCACCCGGCGGCGGTGATCGGGTCGCTGCTGGCCTCGCTCGAGGCCGGTCCCGCCCGACCGCCCAGCGTGCGCACCATGCGCCGCTGGTTCCGCGAGGGGCGCTGGCTGCTCGACGACCCGCCCGGGCCCCCGGGTCCCCGCCGGCCCGGCCCGCCCGGCGGCGGCAGCCCGCCCGGGGGCGACGACGGCCCGCGCGCGTCCGGCGGGCCGTCAGGCGGGGTCGTCGCCCAGGGTGGCGCCGAGCGCCTCCACCAGCATGCGCACGTGGCCCTGGACGTTGGCGGCCTGCCCGATCTCGTCCTGCGTGGCGAGGTCGAGGGCGCCACCGGGCGCGGCGCGCCGCGCGGCCGCCTTGAGCTCCCGGTCGAGCGAGAGGATGAGCCGCGACAGCTCGCGGTGGCGGCCGCCCATCCAGTCGAGCACCTGCCCGGCGAGGCCGTCGTGCCCCGGGCCGAGGTGGGTCTCGAGGCCGAGCGCGAGGATCCGGATCCAGCCGCCGATCCGCAGCCGCCGCTCGAGCGCCGCGTCGAGCGACGGGTCGGCGCCGGGGCGGACGCCGAACTGCAGGTGCTCCTCGAGCGCCATCGCGCCGGCGCCGGTGACGAGGTGGCGCTCGAGCAGGGGGCGGCTTTCGTCCAGCCAGCCGGGCAGCCCCTGCGCGAAGCCCTCGAGCTCGTCGCGCAGGGGCGGCGTCGCCGTGGCGAGCAGCGCCGCGGCCGCGAACCGCAGGTGGGCCCGGATCGCGGCGTCGCCGGCGGGGGTCGAGCCGACGTCGGCGGCGCCCTCGTCGGCCAGCAGGTCGCGCAGCACGTCGCCGTGGCGGCGCATCCAGCCGAGCATCGCGGCGGCCATCGGGGCGGGCGCGCTCATGCGAGCGCGGCGCCCTTCGCGCGGTTGCAGGGTGCGCACAGCAGCTGCAGGTTTTCGGGCGTCGACGCGCCGCCGAGCGCCACCGGGATGACGTGGTCGAACTGCAGCAGCTCGTCGGAGCCGCACTCCGCGCAGCGCCCGCCGTCGCGGCGGAAGACCTCGCGACGCACGTCCTCGGGGATCGGCTCCCGGCGCGGGCCGCCCGCGCCCTCCTCGTCGGCCAGCATGAGGTCGATGGCGCGGTCGATGCGCCGCCGGCGACGCCGGTCGCGCTCGTGGATCAGCGCGCGCACCTCGTCGGCCGTCAGGCCGTCGTCCTCCCAGAAGAACCGGCCGCGGAACATCCACCAGGTGCGCCGCTCGTCCTCGGCGACCGGCACGGGCGCGGCCTCCTGGTCGCGCAGGATCGCGCGGTGGGTCAGCCCGGAGATGAAGCTGAACTCGCGGCGGCCGCTGACGAACCGGCATCGCAGGAAGCCGGTCTCAAAGCGGGCGTTGACGTCCTCGCGCAGCACGGGAGCCGGACGCTAGAGCGCGCGCCGGACGGCGGCGACCTCAGCGGGAGCGGTCTCGGCGGCGCTCCATGAGCTCGGGCCGTGCGGCCGACACCGCGAACCAGATGCCCGCCGCGACGCCCGCGCAGAGGATCAGTCCCCCGCCCACGAGCAGGCCGACGAGCGTGTAGCCGAGCGCCATCATGCGACCACTCTAGCCCCGTCCGAGGGGCCAGGGGCGAACCCTGCGCGCGGGTGGCTCCCCGGCCACCCCCCCGGCGTAGCGTCGCGTCATGGACATCGACGTGGCAGCCGGCGTGCTGGGCCTCCGGGGCTCCCGGGTCGGTCGCGACGACCTGGTCGGCGCATGGCGTCGGTTCGCCCGCGACCACCACCCGGACCGCTGTCCCGGTGACCCGGGT